>NZ_JAGPXQ010000022.1:0-103216 GCF_018070435.1 Micromonospora sp. C51
TGGTTGACGTTCTCGGTGAGGTCCCGCCAGGTGCCGCTGACGCCCTTGACCTGGGCCTGACCGCCCAGCTTGCCCTCGGTGCCCACCTCGCGGGCCACCCGGGTCACCTCGTCGGCGAACGACGACAGCTGATCCACCATCGTGTTCACCGTCGACTTCAGCTCCAGGATCTCGCCCCGGGCATCCACCGTGATCTTCTGCGACAGGTCGCCCCGCGCCACCGCCGTGGTGACCGAGGCGATGTTCCGCACCTGGCTGGTCAGGTTCGACGCCATCGAGTTCACGTTGTCGGTCAGATCCCGCCACGTGCCGCTGACGCCCTTGACCTGCGCCTGACCGCCCAGCTTGCCCTCGGTGCCCACCTCACGGGCCACCCGGGTCACCTCGTCGGCGAACGACGACAACTGGTCCACCATCGTGTTCACCGTCGACTTCAGCTCCAGGATCTCGCCCCGGGCATCCACCGTGATCTTCTGGCTCAGGTCACCCTTGGCGACGGCCGTGGAGACCTGGGAGATGTTGCGGACCTGGCTGGTCAGGTTCCCGGCGAGCTGGTTGACGTTCTCGGTGAGGTCGCGCCAGGTGCCGGAGACGCCGCGCACCTGGGCCTGACCGCCCAGCTTGCCCTCGGTACCCACCTCACGGGCCACCCGGGTCACCTCGTCGGCGAACGACGACAACTGGTCCACCATCGTGTTGACGGTGTCCTTGAGTTCCAGGATCTCGCCCTGCGCGGCCACGGTGATCTTCTGCGACAGGTCACCCCGGGCCACGGCCGTGGAGACCTGGGCGATGTTGCGGACCTGGGCGGTCAGGTTCGACGCCATCGAGTTGACGCTGTCGGTCAGGTCCTTCCAGGTGCCCGCGACGCCCGGCACCTCCGCCTGACCGCCCAGCTTGCCCTCGGTACCCACCTCACGGGCCACCCGCGTCACCTGCTCGGCGAAGAGGCGCAGCGTGTCGGTGAGCGAGTTCATCGTGTCGGCCAGCTCGGCGACCTCGCCGCGCGCGCTGACGGTGATCTTCTGCGAGAGGTCACCCTTGGCCACCGCGGTCGCCACCTGGGAGATCGACCGGACCTGACCGGTCAGGTTCGACGCCATGGTGTTCACCGAGTCGGTGAGGTCCTTCCAGGTGCCGGCGACGCCGCGGACGTCGGCCTGGCCGCCCAGCTTGCCCTCGGTGCCCACCTCCCGGGCCACCCGGGTCACCTCGTTGGAGAACGACGAGAGCTGGTCGACCATGGTGTTGACCGTGCGACCGATCCGCAGGTACTCACCCCGCAGCGGGCGGCCGTCGATCTCCAGCGCCATGTGCTGGGTGAGGTCACCGTCGGCGACCGCCACGATGACCCGGGCGATCTCGGTGGTGGGTCGACCCAGGTCGTCGATCAGCGAGTTGACCGCCCGCTGCCCCTGCGCCCAGGAGCCGTCCAGCCCTTCCTCGTCCAGCCGCTCGGTCAGCCGGCCGTCGCGGCCCACGACCCGACTGATCCGGCGCAGATCCAGGTGCTGCCGCTCCTGGAGCGACACCACGTCGTTGAAGGCGTCCGCCACCTCACCGGCCGCGCCCGATCGCCGGGGCAACCGCACCTTGAGATCACCGCCACGGACCCGCCGTAGCGCCTCCGCCAGCTCGGTGAGGACCGCCTCGTGGTCGGCGGCGGAGGTCTCCGCGGTCACCGACTGTTTCGCCGTGGTCATCATTCCTCGCTCACCTCGGGGTACACCGGCTCCCACCGGCCACCCCATCATTGTCCCCGTGACCTCGAAAACGCCACGGCACGGCACCGTCCGACGGCAAAGACCCGGTGGTGATCGGCTTGGCACTTCAGGGGTGTCGGTGGAGGATACGAGGGTGTCAGCGGAGGCGGGGCCCGCGGCGAAGACGGGCCCAGACGAGCATGCGCGGCGCGTCCGGCTGCCCGCCGACCGCCGTACACCGGCCGCAGCGCGCGCGGTCGTCCGGTCCGTGCTCGCGGAGGCGGACCTGGACGAACTGCTCAACGAGGCACTTCTGTTGACCACCGAGCTGTCCACCAACGCGGTCGAGCACGCCCGCACCGAACTGGACATCGAGGTCACCGCCGACCAGGCGGGGCTGACCGTGACGGTCTCCGACTTCGCCGCCGGCCCGGTCGACGAGCTGACCGTCGGCGTACGCAACCAGGCGACCGACATCGCCGAGGTCGCCGAACGGGGGCGTGGGCTGCTGCTGGTCGACCACTTCGCCAGCCGCTGGGGCACCACCTACCTGCGCACCGGCAAGGGGGTGTGGTTCCGGCTGGACCGGTCCGACCGCAAGGGCAAGGGACCGGCCACACCCGCGCCACCGGCGAGCGCCGCCCAACCGGACAGCGCCGGACAGACCGCCGTGCCCAGCCCCGGTGCGATGAACGCGCTGATGCAGACCACCCCCGACCCGTACGCCGAGGATCCGCTGCCGGACTTCGCCGCCGGCCTGCTGACCCGGGTGGCGGAGATGGTCGGCGCCGCCGGTGGGGTGGTCCGGCTGGACCGCGGCGACGGTCAGGGCGCCCAGGTCCTCGCCCGGTACGGCCGCCAGCCCCGGGCCGGTAACGACCTGCTCCGGGTGCCGCTGGCCGTGCACCGCCCGTACGCCGGTGAGCTGGAACTGGACGCCGCGCCCACCGCGTACGCCCAGCCGTTGGCGGTGCTGACCGCCGAGCGGCTCTCGCTGCACCTGGAGAACGACCGGCTGCGCCGCGCGGACGTACGCCGGCAGGCCTGGCTGACCTTCCTCGCCGAGGCCAGCGAGCTGCTCGCCCAGTCGCTGGACGTGGAACTGACCATGGCGCTCATCCCGCAGCTGGTGGTGCCCCGGCTCGGCCAGTGGTGCGCGGTGCACACCACCGACGAGTGGGGCCGGCTCCGGCTCGCGGCGGCCAGCCACGCCGACGAGTCGATGCTGCCGCAGCTGCACGCCACGCTCCGCGAGGCCGGCCCTGATTCCATCCTGGCTCGGCTGCGTGAGGCCAGCCGCAACGGCACCCGGACCCCGCTCGGCGCGCCGATGGAGGGCTTCGCCGTACCGCTGATCGCCCGAGGGCAGCGCCTCGGCACCCTGGCCGTCGGACGGCACCAGCGGCACCGGCAGGATCCGGACGAGATCGCGGTGCTGGAGGACGTGGCCCGACGGGCCGCCCTCGCCATCGAGAACGCCCGCATCCATGCCGAGCGCCGCCGGGTGGCCCAGACCCTGCAACAGTCGTTACTGCCGCCGGTCCTGCCGGTGGTGGAGGGCATCGGCTTCGCCGCCGAGTACGTGCCGACCGGCGGAGACGTCGACGTCGGCGGCGACTTCTACGACGTGGTGCCGCTGCCGGACGGGCGCTGGCTGGTGGTGATCGGCGACGTCTCCGGCAAGGGAGTACAGGCGGCGGCGGTCACCGGGCTGGTCCGGGACGTCATCCGGGTGCTGGCCGGCGACGGCAAGCCGCTGCCCGAGGTGCTGGCCCGGCTCAACCAGACGCTCGTGGATCGGGGTGCCGGCCGCTACTGCACGCTGGCGTTGGCGGCGGTCGGGCCGGGTGAGGGCGACCGGCTCGACGTCGGGCTGCACCTGGCTGGGCACGACCGGCCGGTGCTGCTGCGATCCAGCGGCGGACCGGCCGCCTTCGTCGGCACCGGTGGTACCGCACTCGGGCTGCTCGACACGATCGCCTCCCCCACCGCGCAGCTCGCCCTCGCCCCGGGCGACTGCCTGGTCTTCTACACCGACGGGGTGACCGAGCGTCGCCGGGGCCGGGAGCTGTTCGGCACGGGGCGGCTGCGCGACGCGGCCGCGCCGCTGGCCGGTTACTCGGCGGACGTGGTGGCGGCACGGTTACGCTCCACCGCGATCAACTTCTCGGTCGAGGAGCCCCGCGACGACATCGCCATCCTCGTCCTCCGCAACGACGCGCTGCCGGATTAGCACGCGCCGGCCAAGGATCTCGACACCGCCACCGTTCCGTGACACCGCATCAGAGACCGCCGGGGAGACGGCCGGGGGCGAGGCGGTGGGTCGGGTCCAGGTGCTGCTTGACGGCGCGTAGCTGGGCCAGGTCGGCCCGCTCGCCCCACAGGTCGACGGTGTGGCGGACGGCCGGCGGGGCGGCGAGCACCACGCACCGGCCCTGTCGGGCGAGCAGCACGCCACGCACCGCGGCCAGGATCGACGCGACCCGGCTCGGGGCCATCGCCCCGGGCAGGGCGGCGTGCACCACGCCGAGCCCGGCCGAGCCGCGTACCGGCACCGGCCCACCGGCCGCGTCGCGCAGGGCGTAGACGGCGGCGTGCAGATCGGTCATCGGCACCTCCAGTCGCAAGGCCGTGTCGCCAGGGGCGAAGGGGTAGCTGCGCCACCACGGTGGCGCCGTCCGGTCGACCACCGTGCTGGCGCCGAAGAGACCGATCAACCGGTCGGTGCGCTCCGCCACCTCCGCGGGACCGCCCTCCAGGAGCACCACCAGCGAGCCGGTGCCCGCCGGGCCGGTCGACGCGCGCCCGGTCATCGACGGGTGCAGTGCCATCGACTCGGCACGGCGGTCCCGTCGTGGGCGACAGCCGGTGCTGACCGGCAGGTCGAGCTCGATCGCGGCCGGGTCGAGCCGGGCGGCGAGCACCGCCTGGATCAGGTCGTGCACCTCCAGTGGGGTCCACACCGGCCGGGTCACCCAGACCCGGGCGGCCGGCACCGCCTGCACCCGCAGCGTCGCGCTGACCAGCACGCCGAGTGCTCCCTCCGAGCCGCACAGCAGTCGCGCCTCGGCCAGCCCGGCCGCCCCACCGCCCGCCTCGGCCAGCTCACCGTCGGCGGCCAGGTAGCGCAGGCCGACGAGCTGGTCGCAGGCGGTGCCGTGCCGGTGACGCAATGGACCGGCCTCGTCGGCCGCCAGCACCCCGCCGAGCGTGGCGCCGGGTGAGGGAGCGTCCAACGCGAGCCGCCGGCCGGTGCGCTCCAGGGTGGCCTGTACCGCACGCAGCGGCGTACCGGCGCCGATCACGGCCGTGCCCCGGTCCGGCGGCTGGTGGCCGATGCCGGCCAGTCTCCCGGTGTCGAGCATGATGTCGACCCGTTCGGGTGGCGCACCCCAGTCGATCTTGGTGCCGGCCCCTCGGGGCACCACGCTCAGGTCGTGCCGGGCGGCCAGCCGCAGCACCTGCGCAGCGGCGTGCGGACCACCGGGCACCGCCACCCAGCGGGCCGTGCTCCCGGCCACCTCGTCGGCGGGGCCGGCGCGACGCGCGAAGCGCGGACCGCAGATCTCGCTCAGTCGGCGGGTGATGTCGCGAACACCGGACGTACCGGCGGAAGGGGGTGGCGCCATGCCGGCGATCGTACATGTGTTCGAACGATCGGAGGTGGAATTGCACCGCGCCACATGTCGCTACGGCCGGTAACGTGGCGCCGTGACCACCGAGACCCCCGTTCCCGCGGCCAGGCGGGTGCCGACCGAACGCGTCCACCACGGCGACACCGTCGTCGACGAGTACGCCTGGCTCGCCACCAAGGACGATCCGGAAACGATCAACTATCTGAACGCCGAGAACGCCTGGACCGAGGCCCGGACGGCGCACCTGTCCGGGCTGCGTACGACATTGTTCGAGGAGATCCGGCGGCGTACCCAGGAGACCGACCTGTCCGTGCCGACCCGCAAGGGCCAGCACTGGTACTACACCCGCACCGTCGAGGGCCAGCAGTACGGCGTGCACTGCCGTCGGGCGGTCCGCCCCGACGAGACCACCCCGCCGATCAGCACCGATGGTGCCCCGCTCGACGGGGAGCAGATCCTGCTGGACGGCAACGAGTTGGCCAAGGGGCACGACTTCTTCTCGCTCGGCGCCTTCGACGTCAGCCCCGACGGGCGCTACCTGGCGTACTCCACCGACTACTCCGGTGACGAGCGGTTCACCCTGCGGGTCAAGGACCTCAGCACCGGTGAGCTGCTGCCCGACGAGATCCCTGGCACCTTCTACGGCACCGCGTGGTCCGGCGACGCCTCGGTGCTGTTCTACGTGACCGTGGACGAGGCGTGGCGACCCAACCGGGTCTGGCGACACGTCATCGGCACCGCCGCCACCGAGGACGTGGTGGTGCACACCGAGGACGACGAGCGGTTCTGGGTCGGTGTCGAGCTGACCCGCTCGGAGCGGTTCGTCCTCATCGACATCGCCAGCAAGCTCACCAGCGAGGTACGGGTGATCCCGGCCGGCAACCCGACGGGCGAGCCGGCGGTGATCGCACCCCGCCGACAGGGGGTCGAGTACTCGGTGGAACACCACGGCCACCGGTTCCTGATCCTGCACAACGACGACGCCGAGGATTTCGCCCTCGCGTACACCTCGGCCGACGCCCCGGGCGACTGGGTGCCGCTGATCGAGCACTCCCCGGGCACCCGGCTGGAGTCGGTCGACGCCTTCGCCGACCACCTGGTCGTCACGGTACGCAGCAACGGCCTGACCGGGCTGCGGGTGCTGCCCGTGGGCGGCGGTGACGCCCACGACATCGAGTTCCCGGAGCCGCTGCACACCGTCGGTCTGGACGCCAATCCGGAGTACCGCACCGGCCGGCTGCGGCTGCGCTACACCTCGCTCGTCACGCCCGACTCGGTGTACGACTACGACCTGGTCACCCGGGAGATGACGCTGCTGCGCCGACGGCCGGTGCTGCCCGGGCCGGACGGTCAGGTGTACCGGCCGGAGGACTACGAGCAGCAGCGCGACTGGGCACTCGCCGACGACGGCACCAAGGTGCCGATCTCCCTGGTGTACCGGCGGGGCACCCCCCGGGACGGATCGGCACCCTGCGTCATCTACGGCTACGGCTCGTACGAGGCGAGCATGGACCCGTGGTTCTCGGTCGGCCGGCTGTCCCTGCTGGACCGTGGGGTGATCTTCGCGGTGGCGCACATCCGGGGCGGTGGCGAGCTGGGCCGCCGGTGGTACGACCACGGCAAGATGCTCGCCAAGAAGAACACCTTCACCGACTTCGTGGCCTGCGCCCGGCACCTGGCCAAGGCGGGCTGGACGGCGCCGGACCGGCTGGTCGCCCGGGGTGGCTCGGCCGGCGGGCTGCTGATGGGCGCGGTGGCCAACCTGGCGCCGGACGCCTTCGCCGGCATCGTCGCGCAGGTGCCGTTCGTGGACGCGCTCAACACGATCCTGGACCCGTCGCTGCCACTGACCGTCACCGAGTGGGAGGAGTGGGGCAACCCGCTCGCCGACCCCGAGGTGTACGCGTACATGAAGTCGTACACCCCGTACGAGAACGTCGCCGCTCTGGACTACCCGGCGATCCTGGCGATGACCAGCCTCAACGACACGCGGGTGCTCTACCACGAGCCGGCAAAGTGGATCGCGCGGCTGCGGGCGGTCGCGCCGCAGGGTGACTACCTGCTCAAAACCGAGATGGAGGCGGGTCACGGCGGGCCGAGCGGGCGCTACGACGCCTGGCGGGAGGAGGCGTTCATAAACGCCTGGACCCTGGACCGCTTCGGCCGCGCCTGACCGTCGACCGGCCTGGTGTCTCAGTGACGCGGCCGCGTCGCCGGGGCATCAGGCCGGGCCTCCCGCTCCGCTTCGGGACGAGGGCTGAGCCCGCTGCCGATCACGACCGTCCAGAGCAGAAACGGCAGCACGGCCACCCGTTCCAGCCCACCGACGCCGAAGCCGAGATCCACCTGCCCGAGGAAGAGCAGCGTCCCGGCCGCCCCGGTCAGGCCGAGCAGGAGGTTGACCCGACGGGCCGGGCCGAGCGCCGCCGACCGCTGTGGCAGCGCCGCGAGCAGCAGCGCTCCGTTGCCCGCACCGAACACCAGCAGCGCGGCCAGGAAGTGCCGATTCTCGTCCACATCCGCCGGGTAGACGCCGGCCAACACGTATCCACCGGCACCTGCCAGCGCGGCGAGTTGCACGGCCCGTACCGCCGCACCATGGCCGAGCATCGACCAACTGAGCAGCAGACCGGCGATGATCAGGAACCCGGTCGCGATCATCGTGCCGTTCATCAGCGGATGCCACGGCGAGCAGACCGGACGCGGCCGGCTGCTGTCCCAGAGGCCGCAGGTGACGTTCCCGAGGTCACTGATGTGGTGGGTACGCCAGTCGTACGGCGGCTGCCGCCATCCCCGTGCGGTCACCGCGATCCCGGCGGCGAACAGCGGCGCGGCGAGCAGCAGGGCGTAGGAACCCAGACGGTGCACAGGCATGCGTCCACCTCAGTCGATGCCGTGGTGCTGACGCACTACCGCTGCGCCGAGGAACGAGGTAGTGCTGGCCATACCCGGGAGACGGTGTCCAGCGGGCTGGGTCCGCCCTGGTCGGATCACTAGCGTCGGCGGCATGACATCAGCCGCACCGACCCATCTCGCCGAGGCCCTGCGGCAGCGCCGTTACCCGCTGACCGGCTGGCCGTGGCGTGCCCTGGCGTACCTGTTCACAAGCGTGCCGCTGGCCGGCGTACTCTCACTCGGGCTGCTTGTCCTGCTGGCACCGCTTGTCGCCGCCACCAACGCGGCGCGGCAGGGCCGGCCCGTGTCGCTGGCGCTCACCGTCTTCCTGACCGTCGGCGCACTGATCATCGTGGCGCTGGCGCCGCTGCTCAGCGTGCCGGTGGCGGCGTTCGAACGCTACCGGCTCGGCCTGGTCGACAATCGGCACCTACCGGCGGTGCCCTGGCGTGGTCTCACCGCCCGCTACACCACCGGCACCGCCTGGCGGGAGGCTGCCTACCTGTTCGTCCTCGGCGGCCTGGTCCCGGCCGTGTACTGGCTGTTCACCATGCTGGTGCTGCTGGACGCCGTGCTGATCGTCAGCCCTTTCCTGATCGCCGGCGGTGACCAGGTGGTGCTGCTCTGGGCCACGCCGGACACGGCTGTCGAGGCGATCCCGCACGCGATCGTCGGGGTGCTGCTCGTCCCGGCCCTGTGGTACGCGGCCGGGGCGCTCGCCGTGGCGCAGGGCACCGTCGCGCGGTGGCTGCTCCGGGGCGCTCCGGACGGCCTCGCGCTGCGCGAGGTGACCCGGTCGCGTGCCCGGTTGGTCGACGCGTACGAGGCGGAGCGCCGACGCATCGAACGTGACCTGCACGACGGCGCGCACCCCCGGCTGACAAGTCTCAGCCTCCAGCTCGGCCTGGCCCGGCTGGACGTTCCGGAGGACTCGCCGGCCGCCCGGCCGCTCGCCGTGGCGCACGAGCAGGCGAAGGGACTGATGGTCCTGCTCCGGCAGATCGTCCAGGGCATCCGTCCGCAGAGCCTCACCGACCTGGGGTTGGCCGGTGCGGTCCGGGAACTCGCCGACGAGGCGACAATCCCCGTCGAGGTGCACGCCGACCTGCGCCGCGCGGTGCCCGAGACGGTCGAGACCACCGCGTACTTCGTGGTGTCGGAGGCGCTCGGCAACGTCGCCCGACATGCCGAGGCGACCCGGGCCGAGGTCCGGCTCACCGACGCCGACACCGGGCTGGTGGTCGAGATCCGGGACGACGGGCGGGGCGGCGCGGATCCCGCTCGGGGCAGCGGATTGACCGGGCTCGCCGACCGGGTGGCCGCCGCCGAGGGCCGCCTGCTGCTGGCCAGCCCGCCGGGTGGCCCCACTGTCGTCCGGGTGGAGCTACCGTGCAAGGCGTGACCCGGGTCGTGCTCGCCGAGGACGAGGTGCTGCTGCGCGAGGGCCTGGTGGCCCTGCTCGCCCGCTTCGGCTTCGACGTGCTCGACGCCGTCGGTACCGCCCCCGCGCTCGTGGACGCCGTCCGGGCGCACCGGCCGGACCTGGTGGTGACCGACATCCGGATGCCGCCCCGGCACCGCGACGACGGGCTACGCGCGGCAGTGGAGCTGCGCGCCGAGCAACCCGGCCTGGCCGTGGTGGTGTTGAGTCAGCACGTGCAGCCGGAGTACGCCTCGGCGCTGCTTGCCAGCGCCGACGGCCGGCGGGTCGGCTACCTGCTCAAGGACCGGGTCGCCGAGGTGACCGAGTTCGTCGACAACCTGCGTACCGTCGTCGGCGGCGGCACTGTTGTCGATCCGGACGTGGTCCGCCGGTTGCTGCACCGGCCCCGGGACCCGCTCGCCGCCCTCTCCGCCCGCGAGCGGGAGGTGCTCGTGCTTGTCGCCGAGGGGCGGTCCAACGCGGCGATCGCCGGCCGCCTGCACGTCACCGAGGCAGCGGTCGGCAAGCACATCGGCAACATCCTGGCCAAGCTCGGCCTGCCACCGGACGACGGCACCAACCGCCGGGTGCTGGCGACGCTCACCTACCTGCGGGCCGACGCCACCTGGTCCGCCAAGCCTGTCTGAGGAGGCTCGCCCGTGGCGAACCGAGTCGCTCAGGTGGCGCGTAGCTCCTCCACCGCCGTGGTGGACCGCAGGAAGAGCACGCCCAGCCCGACCACGACCAGCACCGCGACGATCGCGCCGGCACCCTGCAACGCCAGTTGCTCAAGCGGTACGTCCGGCCGGCGAGCGCCCGGGCTGAGGTCGCCGCTGAGCAGTCGGCCGATGGCGTACCCGACGCCGAGCGCCATCAGCACGGCGGGCACCACCGGGGCCAGCACCTGCCAGACGATCGAGGTGCCGATGGTGGCCCGGGGCACGCCGGTCGCCACCAGGGCGGCGTACGTCCGGCGGCGGGAGACGATCCCCTCCACCAGCGTGACGAGCAGGCCGGCGGCGGCGATGGCCACCGCCGCGGCCACGGCGAGGTCGACCAGATCCATGGTGTTCAGGTAGAAGGAGTCGTGGAAGGCCTCGCCACCGAAGCCGGCCAGCCGGTTCTGCTCCTGTTCCAGCTCCGCCCTGAGCTGGAACGAGGCTCGGAAGGCCGCCGCGCCGCCAGCAATGATCAAGGCGGCCAGCAGGGCGGCGAAGGTGCGGCTGCTGGCCCAGGGGTCGTCGGTCAGCCGACGGGCCGCCAGCAGCGCGGCCGGACGCCTGGCGAAGCGGTGCAGCACCTTCCCGGCCAGGTGGGAGATCCAGCCGACCCCGAAGATCACCCCCATCACCGCGCCGAAGATGCCGAGCATGACGACCAGGGCGAGCCATTCGAGGGCGGCACCCCGCAGGGCCCACTGGATCGGTTCGACCATCGCCGCCGCCAGCACGCCGAGCCCGATCAGCAGCGCCGGCCACGGCCGAGGTGACCCGGTGCGGCCGGCCCGGCGGACCACCCCGAGCGGCGTGGTGGCGACCCGACGGAGCAGGACGGCGGTGGCCGCCGCCGCGAGCACCGGAAGCCCGAGCACCATGATCGCCATCGCCGGCACCGGCGGCAGCACGTCGGTGGGCAGGGCCAACTGGCCGTCGGCGTCCGGACGGTGCAGCACCTCCCGCCCGCCGAGATAGGCGGCCAGGCCGACCACCGTACCGACCAGGCCGGCGAGCCCGGTCTCCAGCATCGCGACCCGGGTCACCTGGCCGGGGGTCGCACCGGCCAGCCGCAACGCGGCGAGCCGTCGGTCCCGCGACGGCGCGCCCAGTCGGGCGCTCTGACCGGCCAGGGCCAGGATCGGGATGGTCAGCAGCACCAGCGCGAACGCCGTCCCGCCGCGCAGCCCCGGCTCGCGCAGCAGCGCGTTGACGTACTGCTCGGACTGCTGCCGCGCGTCACCCGGCGGTTTCTCGATGGCCAGCACCGTCAGGGCCGCGAGCCCGGCGAGGGTGGCCAGCAGGGCGCTCAACGCGGTCAACGCCACCCGGGCCGCGTCGGTGCGGTTGCCGGCGAGGGCCAGCCTGGTCAGGGTCGCGAGGCTCACCGGGAACCGCCGGCGAGCGGCGCGTCGAGGCCCAGGCCGGTGTGGTCGATCACGCCGTCGCGCAGGACGACCTCACGATCGGCGTACGCGGCGATCCGTGGCTCGTGGGTGACCAGGACGACGCTTGTGTGCTGCTCCCGGGCCAGCCGGACCAGTTGGGTCAGCACCTGCTCCCCGGCGAGGGTGTCCAGCGCGCCGGTCGGCTCGTCGGCGAAGAGCACCCGTGGTTCGGTGACCAGTGCCCGGGCGGTGGCGCAGCGCTGTTGCTGACCGCCGGACATCTCGCCGGGACGCACGTCGGCGCACTCTGCCACACTCAGCCGCTCCAACCAGGTCAGCGCCGCCGTCCGTGCCGCTCGCCGCCCCGTGCCGGCGAGCAACAACGGAAGGGCGACGTTCTCCGCCGCGGTCAGCTCGGGGACGAGCTGACCGAACTGGAACAACACCCCGAATTCGGTACGCCGCAGCCGGGAGCGGGCCGCCTCGGACCAGGTGTCCAGCCGGTGCCCACGCCAGCTCACCTCGCCCGCGTCGGGCCGCAGGATGCCGGCGAGGCAGTGCAGCAGGGTGGACTTGCCGCAGCCGCTCGGCCCGGTCACCGCGACTATCTCCCCCTCGTCGACGTCGAGGGTGATGCCCCGCAGCGCGGGTGTGGGTCCGTACGACTTCACCAGACCGCGAGCCTGAAGTTGCGTCACGAGTGCACCTCCCGGTGCCAGTCGGCGACCCGGTCGAGGGTGGTGTGCAACCACCGCAGGTCGGCGTCGAGATGGGCGATGGCGTAGTCGGCCGCCACGATGTCGTCGACAGTGGCCGACGGGGCCGTCTTCAGTGCGGTCAGCTCGCGCAACCGCTCGGTGTGCGCGCGCCGCTGCGCGACGAGGTAGGCCCGCGCCCGGTCCACGTCGGCCACCAGCAGCGCCACCACGACCTTCGCGAACAGCGGACTGTTCACGTACGGCATCGGTGGCTCGACGCTGCTCAGCCACTGGTCCAGCGTGGCCCGCCCCTGCTCGGTCAGCGTGTACGCCGTCCGATCCGGGCCGGCGAGACGCTCCGGCCCGGTCGAGGCCACCAAACCGTCCCGCAGCAGCCGCCCCAGCGTGGCGTAGACCTGCCCGAACGCCAACGGGCGGGCCTGCGGCAGCCGGGTGTCGTGGGCCCGCTTCAGGTCGTACCCGTGCATGGTGCCGGTGGCGAGCAGCCCCAGCAGCAGGTGCGGTGTGGACACCAGACCACTATTCACTCAGTGAATAGTGGCGTCAAGTCTCTGGCCTAGCGCGGTGTCCAGGCCGGGTCGCGGCCGGTCAGGCCGAGCAGCCGGGGCAACTCCGACAGGGTGCCGTCGACCGGCACCGCCTCGCCGAACACACCCATCTGCCGGGCGGTCGGAGCGAGCTGAGCGGCCAACTCGTGCAGCGCGGGCAGCGCCTCGGGCGCCGGCTCGTACGGCTGACCGGTGGCGACCGCGAGATCCCAGCCGTGCACGGTCAGGTCGAGCAGCGCCATCGCACCCACCACCGGCTGCGGCATGCCCATTCCCGGCGAGACACCCTCCTCGCTGGCCGGGTCCGACCACGCCTCGACCAACCGGCCGGTCTCGGTCTCGAACCGGTCCCGCCAGCCGTCGGTGAGATGGTCAGGCTTGTCGGCCCAGGTCACCGGCGAACGCCCGGCGAGCGCCTGGAAGTTGACCACCACCTCGTACAGGTGGTTCAGCAGGTCACGGACCTGATAGTCCTGGCAGGGCGTAGGCAGGTCGAGCTGATCATCGCTGATCTGCCGGACCACCGCCACGGTTCGCGGCGCGGCAGCCGCCAGCAGGTCGCTAGTCTGAGTGGCCATAGGGCCAGCGTATGAGGGCGGTCTTGAACAAATGCGACAGCCGCGCGGCGACAGCCGCGGCATCCTCGACCCGGCCGGGTTGAAGCGGCGGGTACGGTTCCGACGGCGCCTGCCCGCGGTTCCGCTACGCCACTGGGTGGAGCACTACTGGCTGATCGACTGGGACCTCAGCGAACCGTTCGAGCAGCGGATCGTCCCGCATCCGGCGGTCAACCTGGTGTTCCAGCGCGACGGTGACGGCCCGGAGCGCGCGGAGGTGGCCGGCGTCGGCCAGGAACTTTTCTCGGTCACCCTGACCGGTTCCGGGCGGGTCAGCGGCGTGCAGTTCCGGCCCGGCGGCTTCCATCCGTTCTGGCGGCGGTCGGTCGCCGAGCTGACCGGCCGACGGCAGCCGCTCCCCGGTGCCGCACCCGATCACGTGGTCTGCGCCGGTACGGACACCGAACGTTGCCAGGCGCTGGACGCACTGCTGACCGGCTGGGCACCCCGAGCAGATCCCGTCAACGACGAGGTGATGCGCCTGGTCGAGACGATCCGAACCGACCGGAACGTACGCCGGGTCGACGAGTTCGCCCGCGAGCACGGCGTCTCCGTCCGCCGGTTGCAGCGGCTCTTCCTCACCCACGTCGGGGTCGGTCCCAAGTGGGTGATCCGCCGCTACCGGCTGCACGAGGCGATCGAGCGGGCGGCGGACGGGCCGCTCGACTGGGCCGGGCTCGCCGCCGAACTCGGCTACAGCGATCAGGCTCACCTGGTACGCGACTTCACCGCGACGACCGGCGTCTCCCCCGCCGCGTACGCCCAGAGTCGGGGTTAGGAAGGGGCCGCTCGCCACCGAGGGCGTCGCACCTCAGCGGCGACGCAGGACGACCACGGCGACGTCGTCCTGGATCTCGTCCGGGGCCAGTTCGACGAGCAGCCGTTCGCAGTACCGGTCGAGGTCGTCGTCGACCTGGGCGGCACACGCCGAGAGGGCGGCCAGCCCCTCGTCGATCGTCGCGTCCCGTCGTTCGATCAGGCCATCGGTGTAGAAGACCATCGTCGCCCCGGCCGGCAGCACGAACTCCAGGTCGGCGGGGCGGGGCGCACGCACCCCGAGCAGGGGCGCGGCATGCTGCACGTACTCCACCTTGCCGTCCTGGATGATCAACGGGGGTAGGTGGCCGGCGCTGGCCAGCCGGATGTGACCGGTGGTCGGCTCCAGCAGCAGCACACAGATCGTCGCCAGCTCGCTGGGCAGCAGCGTACGCATCAGCTCGTTGACCCGGTGCAGGATCTCGCCCGGCTGGTGCCCCTCCACCGCGTACGCCCGCAGCGCGTGCCGCAGCTCGGCCATGATGGTGGCGGCGTGCAGGGAGTGACCGGCCACGTCCCCGATGGCCAGCAACAGGTGACCGTCGAGCATCACCAACTCGTAGAAGTCGCCGCCCACCTCGGTCTGGGCGCTGGCCGGCTCGTAGCGTACGGCCAGGTCGAGGCCGCTGATCTGCGGGATCTGACGCGGCAGCAGGCTGCGTTGCAGCGTCACCGCGATCCGGTGTTCCTCGTCGAAGGAGCGTTGCGCCTCCACGGCGGAGGCAACCGCCTGGGCGAGCTGGACCAGCACCGGAGTGCGGGCGGTCTGCGTCGCGGTGGGCACCACGACGTAGAGCGGCGCGCGGTCCTCGCGCAGCCGGGCGGCGGCGACGGTGATCGTGTCGCCGGCCGGCCAGTCGACAAGCGACCAACCGTCCGGCTCCTGCACCCTGACGGTGGCGCCGGTCGGCACCCCGGTGTCGTCGACGACCCAGGTCACCACGCGGGGCTCGGCACCCGGCCCGGCGCAGACGCCGGCGAGGCAGTCCCCGTCGAAGGTCTCGGCGACCACCGCGGCGGGACTCTTGAAGATCTCCGCAGCGCCGGCCGCCGCCACCTGTAGCAGTCTGGTGAAGCTCGGCGCGGCGTGCACCGCGACGGTGGTGTCCGCCAGCCCGGTGAGCCGCTCGGCGAGCAGCTCGGCTCGCCGCCGGGCCTGGTAGTACCGCAACACCGACTGGGCGGTGGCGACCAGTTCCTCCGGCTCGATCGGCTCGGCCAGGTACGCGTCCGCCCCTCGGTTCAGGCCCTGGGCCCGGTCATACGTGTCGACCGCGTGCGCGGACACGTGGATCACCGGCAACGCCGGATGCGCCAGTTTGATCCGCTCGCACACTTCGAAGCCGCTCATGTCCGGCAACCGGACGTCGAGCACGACCAGGTCGATCGGGTCCACCCCGACCCGGCTCAGCGCCTCGCCACCCGTCTCCGCCTCCAGCACGGTGAAGCCGGCTCGGGTCAGCCAGTTCACCAGGAGGTAGCGCTT
This sequence comes from Micromonospora sp. C51, assembly GCF_018070435.1. Taxonomy (NCBI): domain Bacteria; kingdom Bacillati; phylum Actinomycetota; class Actinomycetes; order Micromonosporales; family Micromonosporaceae; genus Micromonospora; species Micromonospora sp. C51. Next base: position 15,944 of record NZ_JAGPXQ010000022.1, read on the forward strand.
GGTCCGACTGTCGTCGACCACCAGCACTGTCGCTGCGCCGTCCACGTCACGCCCCGTCCGTGGGCAGCCAGACCGTGAAGGTGCTGCCGCGACCCGGTTCGCTGGTCAGCTCAAGAGTGCCACCGAGCAGATTCACCAGCCGCCGGGCGTACGGCAGGCCGAGGCCGGTGCCGCCGACCCGGGCCGGGCCGGGTGCCTGGTAGAACTCCTCGAACACCCGATCATGCAGCTCCGGTGGGATGCCCGGCCCGGTGTCGGAGACGGCCAGCTGCCAACGGTCACCGTGCCGTTCGGCCCGCAGCCGGACCTCACCCGAGGTGGTGAACTTCAGGCCGTTGTGCAGCAGGTTGCGTAACACCTGGGCAAGCAGCACCTCGTCGGTGCGTACCGTGGCCGGCGTGGCGGGCTCCTCCACCACCAGGTCGACTCCGTCAGCGGCAGGCAACGCCCGCAGCGTGCCGCGCAACTGGCCGAAGACGGCCCGCAGATCCACCTCGGTCAACTCCGGCTCGATCCGCCCCGACTCCGCCTTGGCCAGGTCGAGCAGCTCGTTGACCAACGTGAGCAGATCTGACGCCGAGGAACGGATCAACCCGACCTGGCGTTCCTGCTCGGTGGTCAGCGGGTCGGACGCGGAGTCGCCGAGCAGGCGGGCCAGCCCGATGATCGCAGTCACCGGTGCCCGTAGCTCATGGCTGACGTTCGCCAGGAAACGGCTCTTGGACTCGCTCGCCGCGCGCAGCTGGGCCGACTTCTCGTCCAGCTCCGCGTAGAGGGCCACCACACCCTGGTTGGTCGCCTCCAACTCGTCGGTGAGCTGCTGGTAGAGCGCCATCACGCCCTGGTTGGTCTGCTCCAGCTCCTCGTTGAGCCGAGCCAACTCGTCGCGCTGGTTGCGTACCTCGTCCAGGGCGTTGATCAGTTGGAGGTTCTGGGTGGCGAGTTCCTCCTCGGCGGTGCCCGGAGCGCTTTCGGCGAGTTGGGCGCGCAACTCCGCCAGGCGCTCGGGGGTGAGCGCCCGGGCGGTGGCCGGAACCCGTCGTGACATCCTGATGACCGTATCCCGCTCGACCGTCAACACGCTCAATGTGTCCACCAGGCGTGCCACCGCGCCCGACTCCGGCTCGTACCGCCCACCTGGCAGGGGTGCCACCGGGGTGAGATCGACCCGCAGGTGACCGCGCCCGTCCGGCGCGTCGGCAACGGCGAACACCACGTCGGCCCCGCCGACCGCCCGTAACAGGTCACGAGCGACCTCGCTCAAGGCGGTGGCGATCCGGACCTGGTCCTGATGCTCCAGGCCGACCGCTGCGGCGACCTCCCGGCCGCGCTGGCGGACCACGAAGATGTCCTGCTCCACCCGCAGTGTCATCTTCAGCAACGGCGTCGTGGTCATAACCAGGACCTCGCCACCAGCACCCCGGCGTCGTCGCGCCGGATGCCGGCGTCGCGCAGCAGGGTGGCGGCCACCACCAGGGGTGCCCGCCCGGCCAGCCCCGGGTAGTCGGCGAACCGCCACCGGTCGACCACGCCGTCGGTGTGCATGACCAGCAGGCTGCCCACTTCGAAGGGATAGTCGTACTGCCGGATCACCGGTCGTTGGTGCCCGGCGATGCCCGGCAGGGAGACCAGACCGCGACGGCGACCATCACCCGTGGCCACGACGCCGGTGATGTTGCCGAGCCCGGCGTAGCGCAGCACGCCGGCCGTCGGGTCCGGCTCGGCCACGGCGAGGGCCGCACCCCGGGTGTGCGACATCGACCGGTGCAGGTGACCGACCACCTCAGCCGGCGCCGCCGCCGGGGCGTCCCGAAAGGCGGCGAGCGCGGCGTCGGTGGCCGCCGCGGCCAGCGGCCCGTGCCCCAGACCGTCGCTGACCATCACCTGACGTCGATCGTCCACGATGCGGACCGCGTAGCCGTCCCCACTGACCGTCTCCCCGGTCAACGGTCGGGTCAGCCCGCCGACCCAGGACGTTGCGGTGTCCGGCGCGGCGAAGACCCGCACGGCGATGACCGTCCCCCGGCCCGGGCGCGAGTACGCGTCGAACCAGCTCGCCTGCCGCACGATCGCGCCCAGGCCGATGCCGAGGGTGCCGGCGGTGGAGTGCCCGTCACGGGCGGAGTCGGCGAGGTCGACCATGCCCGGACCGGTGTCGACCGCGATCATCTCCACGCCGGCGTCCAGCTCGCGGCGTACCGGGCGGAGCAGCAGCAACCCGTCGTCGGCGTGCTTGATGAGGTTGCTGGTCAGCTCGGCAGCGACGATGGCCAGGTCGGCGATCCGCCCAGCGGGCAGGCCCAACTGGCTGCCCAGCCGCTCGGCGGCCCGCCGCACGGCGCTGCCGGCGCTGCCGTTCTCCACCCGGAACCAGGTGCCCCGGTCGGTGACCGGTTCGACGGTCACCGGGACCACTTGGTGATCGTGATCCGGGTGCCCTGACCGGGCGCGGTCTGCACGTCGAACTCGTCGACCAGCCGGCGGGCGCCGCTCAGGCCGAGGCCGAGGCCACCACCGGTGGTGTAGCCGTCGGTCAGCGCGAGATCCAGGTCGGCGATGCCGGGACCGGAGTCGGCGAAGACGATCCTGATGCCGGGTCGCCGGCCGTTGTCGATGGCGGTCACCTCGACCGTCCCGCCGCCGCCGTAGACGAGCGTGTTGCGGGCGAGTTCACTGGCCGCGGTGACCACCTTCGTCTGGTCGACCAGGGAGAGCCGGACCGCCACGGCCACGGTACGCACCAGCTGGCGGACGCGTACGACGTCCTCGTCGCTGCCGACCGACTGCGTCTGGGGGCGGCCCAGGTCGACCCCGCTGGTCACGGTGACGCCGTCGGCTCTGGGACGGGTTCGTCGTCCGGGTCGTCGTGGTCGTCGTCAGCCCGGTCGATCGCGATCAGTTCCATTCCCCGCTCGACGTTGAGTGCGGTACGGATGCCGTTGAGTGACAGCCCCAGTTCGACCAGGGTGATGGCGACGGCCGGGCGCATCCCCACGACCACCGTCTCCGCGTCGAGCACCCGCGAGATCGAGGCGATGGTGGAGAGCATCCGACCGACAAAGGAATCGACGATGTCCAGTGCGGTGATGTCGATGATCACCCCGTGGCAGCCGGTCGCGACGATCCGCTCGGCCAGGTCTTCCTGAAGTGCGACCGCCGTCTGGTCGGACATGTCCACCTGGATGGAGACCAGCAGGATGTCGCCGATCTTGAGGATCGGCACCCGCTCCATCACGCCTCCCGACGCGACTGGCGGCGGGAGGCGTCGACCCCGGTGAGCCGCAGCACGTGCCGCAGCGCGTCGGCGAGACTCGCCTTAGTGGCGATGTCGCCGAACTCGATGCCGAGCGCGACGATGGTCTGCGCGATCTGTGGCCGGATGCCGGAGATGATGCAGTCGGCGCCCATCAGCCGGGCGGCCACCACGGTCTTCAGGATGTGCTGGGCCACCTGCGTGTCCACCGCCGGCACGCCGGTGATGTCGATGATCGCGTACGGCGAGCCGGTGTCGACCAGGGTCTGCAACAGCCGTTCCATCACCACCTGGGCGCGGGCCGAGTCGAGCGTGCCGACCAGCGGCACCGCCACCACGCCCTCCCAGAGCTTGACGACCGGCGTGGACAGCTCCAGCAGTTGCTCGGCCTGGTCGGCGATCAGGCTCTCCCGGGTGCGGACGAAGGTCTCGAAGGTGAACAGACCCATCTGGTCGACCAACGCGGAGAAGGCGACGTAGTCACGCAGCGTCGCCACGCTCTGCTCGGCCTCCAGCAGGGTGAGCAGCGCCTCCTTGAGGGCGAACACGCCGGTGGCGGTCTCGGTGGCGGAGAAGCCCTGCCGGGCCTGCCCACGGGAGAATTCGGCGAGCACGGCCCGCAGCTCCGTGGCGTCCTCGGCGTTCAGATCGACCGCGCCCTTGCTCAGGGCATCGACCAGGGCGCGGTGCAACTCCTGCACCTGCCGGACCAGTTCGGCCTGGCTGAGCCGGCCCCGCAACTGCCCGGCGATGATCTCAGTCCACCGCTGGGTGATCTCGTCAGCGCGGCTGGTCAGCAGCTCACCCAACCGACCGCTCTCGTCAGCGCTGAGCGCCATGGCAATACCCCCTAGACCTGGACCGGCCGGACTCTATCACCGGGGCCCGACGAACTACTTGTCGCAGAGCAACGGAATGACAGTGGCCACCTGATCCTGCTCCCGTTCTGCGTATCGCGGTCCGGGTGGGATACCGTTCCACCGATAAACAGGAGGTCTGGCGAATGTCCTTGACGGTGCACACGGAACAGCGCGGTGACGTGGTCGTCGTGTCGGTCGCTGGCGAGCTGGACATGGCCACCGCACCGCAGTTGCAGGACCAGATCACCGACCTGCTCGACAAGGGGCGCAGTCGCCTCGTGTTCGACCTGTCGGACGTCTCGTTCTGCGACTCTACCGGTCTGTCGGTGTTCGTCCGCGCGAAGAACAGCTGCGACGAGGCCGGCGGAGTGGTCCGACTCGCCGCGCCACAACGCGGCGTACTGCGGATCCTGGAGGTGAGTGGCCTGGTCGAGGTACTGCACACGTATCCCACTGTCGAGCAGGCGGTCGCCGGCGATCCGACGCCGGCCTCCTCCTGACCCCGGCGGCTCAGCGCTCGTCCTCGATGTAGCGGGGACGAGCGATCAGCACGCCCGCGCAGGTCTGCACCGCCAGAGCGACCAGCAGGAAGCCGATCGGCGCCAACCATCCCCCGGTCGTCTCGTGGAGGATCCCGACCAGCAGCGGACCCGACGCCGCGATGACGTAGCCGGTGCTCTGCGCGAAGGCCGACAGCGCGACCGTGCCGTCGGCGGTGCGGGCCCGCAGCCCGATGGTGGCCAGGATCAGCGGAAACGCGCCCTGTCCGAACGCCAGCAGCAGCACCCACACCAGTGCCCCGCTGCGCGGCGCGAACGCCAGCCCCAGGTACGCCAGGCTGGAGGCAGTGGTCAGCGCGAAGACCAACGGCCGCAGGCTGCCCAGCCGGCCGGCCAGCGTCGGCATCAGCAGCGCGATCGGCACCCCGAGCGCGGTCACTCCGGCAAGCAGTAGCCCGGCGTCCTGCGGGCGGAAACCCGCGTCCCGGAACATCTGGGCCAACCAGCCCATGATCGCGTACCCGCTCAGCGACTGCGCCCCGAAGTAGACCGCCATCGCCCAGCCGAGCCGGGTACGTCCCGGCCGCACACCCGAGCGGAGGGCGGTGCCACTCCGTCGTGCGGCGGCCCGGCCGCGCAGCGCCGCCGGCAGCCATGGGAGTACGGCCACCGCCGCCAGCCCGGCCCAGACGCCCAGTCCGGCCCGCCAACTGCCAAAAGCGTGCGCCACCGGCACCGCGGAGGCGGCGGCCACCGTCGTGCCCACGGTCAGCGCCATCGTGTACGCCCCGGTGACCAGCCCGGTGCGATGCGGGAAGTGCTGCTTGACCAGCATCGGCAGCAGGATGTTCGCCACCGCGATGCCGGACAGCGCGAGCGCGCTGGTGAACAGGAACACCACGGCGGAACCGGTGACCGCCCGCAGGACCTGCCCGACGGTGAGGGCCAGCATCGCCAGCACCAGCAGCCTGGCCGGGGAGAACCGGCGGACCAGCCACGGGGTGGCCGCCCCGAGCCCGGCGAACGCGATGGTGGGCAGGGTGGTGACGAAGCCGGCCATCGTCCCGGAGAGAGCCAGGCCGACGCGTACCTCGTCGAGCAGCGCACCGAGGCTGGTGACGGCGGCCCGCAGGTTGAGCGCCACCAGCAGCATCCCGGCCAACACCAGCCATCCCGCGTGGGCGCGGGACGCGGTCGAAACCGCGCCGCCGGCCGGGCTGACCGCGCCCGGGGACCCCTCATCCGCTACAACCTCGACGGTCGGGACGCCCTGACCGGTGACCGCACCCGTCGAGACGGCCCGGCGGGTGACCGCGTCCGTCGGGACGGCCCGGCGGGTGATCTCGTCCGTCGGGACGGCCTGGCGGGTGATCTCGTCCGTCGGGACGGCGGGGACGGCAGGGGGTGACGGGGGCATGACCTCGAACCTACAATCATGGGATGAATTCCGGCGAGAGGTTGTAACCAGTGCCACCCGCAGTCGATTCCACCCCGGTTCCGCCGCGCGGACGGCGGGTCCGGGAGACGATCGCCCAGCTCCGGCAGCGAATCATGGACGGCGAGTGGCCGGTGGGCGGCCGGATCCCGACCGAGCCGCAACTGGTCGAGACGCTCGGCGTGGGACGCAACACGGTGCGCGAGGCGGTCCGCGCCCTGGCCCACGCCGGGGTGCTGGAATGCCGCCAGGGCTCCGGCACCTACGTGCTCTCCACCGACGAACTCGCCCCGGTGGTGGCCCGCCGACTCACCGACGACCGGATGACCGAGGTGATCGAGGTACGCCGCGCCTTCGAGGTGGAGGCCGCGCGGCTCGCCGCGCGGCGGCGTACCCCCGAGGACCTGGCCACCCTCGACGACGCGCTCGCCGCCCGGGAGGCGGCCTGGCGCGTCGGCCGCGTCGCCGACTTCGTGGCGGCCGACGCCGCGCTGCACACCGCCGTGGTCGCGGCGGCGCACAACACCATGCTCGCCGACCTGTACGCCTCGATCGGCACCGCGATGCGCGGCACGCTCACCCAGGCCATGGGCGACGCGCTGACGCCGGAGCGGCACGTCGACCATGCCCGGCTGGTGGCGGCGATCAGGGCCGGCGATTCGGAGCTGGCCGCCCGGGAAGCTGGCGCTTTTCTGGAGCCCTCGCCCGGGGCATAGGTTGTCCCCGACAAAAACGGGACACCTCGGGAGTATGGATGATCAAGGGATTCAAAGACTTCATCATGCGCGGCAACGTCGTCGACCTCGCGGTCGGCGTCGTCATCGGTGCCGCCTTCACCGGCGTGGTCACCCAACTGACCAAGTCTTTCCTGGATCCACTGATCCGGGTCTTCGTGCTGCTCATCACCGGCAGCGACAAGGGCATCGCCGGCACCGCGCCCAAGTTCCGGGGCATCGCCTTCGACTGGATCGCCTTCGTCAACGCGACGATCACGTTCCTGCTCACCGCCGCGGCGCTGTACTTCCTGGTGGTGTTTCCGATGAACCGGCTGGCCGAGCGTCGTCAGCGGGGCGAGGAGCCGCCGCCGGCCGCGCCGAGCGAGGAGATCAAGCTGCTCACCGAGATCCGGGACGCCCTGGTCGCCGCCGGCCGGACCACCCCGGCTCAGCAGCGCGGCGCCCTGGACGACGTGCTCGGCCGCCGGGACGAACCGCCCGCCGCGCGCTGAATCCGGCAAGTGCACACCGGCTCCTGCGGGAATCCCGCAGGGGCCGACTTGTGTCGAACAGATGTTCGATAGAGTCCCGCCATGGAGCAGCGAAAGCACTGGTGGAACGGGAAATGGGGGCGGCTGGCCCGGCGGGACGTCTTCCTCCGGGCGGATGCCGACCGATGGTTCGTCGAGCAGCGCGCCGGCGGCGCCGAGGGCGTCTCCCGGTTCTACGAGTACGACACCGTCGACGCGGCCGAGGACACCATCCGCGCACTGCTCCAAGGCACCGACACCTGGCGCGAACTAACCCCCCGCCCCGGCCCGCGTTGATCAAGAAGTTTTGGTCGGAGTTCGCGGCCTTCCCGACCAAAACTTCTTGATCAACAGGGTGCTGGGGCCCGAGGGGTGGGGGGTGGGGTGGGTTTAGGGGGAGGGGAGGGCGGGAACCGCGCGGGGATGGAGCAGCAGGGCATCGATCAACGGACCACCCTCTCGCGGGTCACCACCGGCATGCGGGTGATCGACTCGGCCGGCGTCGACGTGGGCACCGTGGACCTCGTCCAACGCGGCGACCCGAACGCGGTGACCGTGCAGGCACCGACCACCGACCCCGGCAGCAGCCTGGACGAACTGATCGAATCCGCGACCGTGGAGGAGCCGGACGTGCCGGCGGACCTCGCCGCCCGACTGCTGCGTACCGGCTACCTGAAGGTCTCCACCGACCTGGTGCCCACCGGTGCCGTCTACGTCCTCGCCGACCAGATCTCCACAGTCACCCCCACCGAGGTAACCCTAAATACCCCCGCCACCACCCTCCCCCCAGAGGAGTAACCCCCACCCACACCCCGGACCCGCTCTGTCGATCATGAAGTTATTGCCGCGGGTACGCGCTTGCCGGGGCAACAACTTCATGATCGACGCTCTGGGGCTGGGCGGGTCGTTGGCGGACCGCCCAGAGGGCCACCTCGGTACGGGAGGCGGTGCCGGTCTTACGGAGCAGGTTGGAGACGTGCACGGTGACCGTGCGTACCGAGATGCCCAGGGCGCGGGCCACCTGCTTGTTGGACATCCCGGCGACCAGGCAGTCGAGCACCTCCGCCTCCCGACCGGTCAGGCAGACCCGGGACGGGGCCTCGGGCACGGCCCGGCGGGACGTCGGCACCCCCGCCGGACTCGACTCGGGCGCGAGACGCGAGCCCGACGGGGGTGCCGCCGGTGCCAGCAGGGCGTCGGGATCCTGCCCGGCGTGCGCGGCGAGCAGTTCGGTGAGCGCGTACGGGTTGCCGTCGGTGCGCCGCCAGACCTCCTGCACCAACTCGGGTCGGGGGTCCGCGTACACCTGGGACAGCACCTCGGCGACCTCGGCCGGACGCAGCGGGCCGAGGTGCTGGCGTACCACTCCGCGTACCCCACACAGGCGCGCCAGGGTGCGGCCGGCGAGTTCCGGTGAGACCGCGCGCGCGGCGGGCCTGGTCGCCACCACCAGCAGGGCCGGCAGCCCATCGGCGGTGGCCAGTTCGCCGACCAGGTTGAGGCTGGCCGGGTCGAGGGCGTGCAGGTCCTCCACCACCAGCACCGCCGGACCGGCACCGACCAGCACCCGGACGGTACGCACGGCCAGCCGGAGCAGGGTGCCGGGGGCGTAGCGCTCGCGTGGCGCGGTGGGCTGCTGGGCGAGCCAGGCCAGCGCGTCGGCCGGCAGGTTGAGCCGGGTGGTGTCCCGTCCGCTCAGTACCGCCGCCAACCAGTCGTACGGCGCGGGACTGTGCACCCGGGCGGCACCGCTGAGCACCACCTCCGGTCGCGGGGTGAAGGCGTCCAGCGCGGCGGCGACCAGCAGACTCTTGCCCACGCCCGGCCCCCCGGTGACGACCGCGACGGCCGGGGAGCGGCGGCGGCCCAGGACCACGCTCGACCAGGCCCGGTCCAGCTCAGCCAGCTCACCGGCACGCCCAACCATGGACACCGGCAACATTCCTCAACCCTACGCAGTAGTGCGTAGAGACGCGGGAAGGGTCTTCTTGGCAAGCTTGTCCCATGACGCTGATCCTCCGCTCGGCCATCCTCAACGACATCGGTCTGGTCCGGACCAACAACGAGGACTCCGCCCTCGCCGGCGAGCGCCTCGTCGCGGTGGCCGACGGCATGGGTGGACTGCCCGCCGGCGAGGTGGCCAGTGAGATCGTCATCCGGATCCTCGACGAGTTGGTTCCGCCGACCGCACCGGACGCCGCCGCCGAGGCGCTGCGCGCCGTGGTGAGCACCGCCAACCAGCGCATCCACGCCGCGATCGCCGCCGACCCGGCCCGCGACGGCATGGGTACGACGCTGACCGCGGCCCTGCTGGCCGGGGAAACGCTGGTGCTGGCGCAGGTCGGCGACTCCCGCTGCTACCTGCTCCGCGACGGCCAACTGCGCCAGCTGACCCGGGACGACACGTTCGTGCAGGCGCTTGTCGACCAGGGCGCCCTCTCCCCCGACCAGGCCCGCCACCACCCGCAGCGCTCGCTGGTGACCCGGGCGGTGCAGGGTGCCGACGCGCCACCGACGATGGGCGCGGTGATCCTGGCCGCCGGTGACCGGCTGCTGCTGTGCAGCGACGGGCTCTCCGACTACGTGGCCGACGACGCGATCGCCGCCACGCTGGGCATGCACGCCGACCGCCACCAGTGCGGCGAGCAGTTGGTGAAACTCGCCCACCAGGCCGGTGCGCCGGACAACGTCACCGTGGTGATCTCCGATGTCGTGACCGGTTGAGGTACGCCGGCACCGGTCGGTTGGACCGCCGTACCGCACTAGGTAGTTGTGCCATCTAGGTAGCGGCACTAGGGTTCGGCGGGTGGATTCCGACCGTCGGGGGCAATGGCTGCGCGGGGTGCTCGATCTCTGCGTGCTCGCCCTGCTGCGCGACGGCGAGTCCTACGGCTATCAGCTCGCCCAGTCGCTCGACGCCGCGGGCGTCGGACCGATCCAGGGCGGCACGCTCTACCCGGTGCTGCTGCGGCTGCAACGCACCGGGCTGGTCACCGCGCGGTGGCGGGAGGGCGATTCCGGTCCCGCCCGCAAGTACTACCAACTCACCGACGACGGGCGAGCGGCGCTGCGGCACGGCGGCAACGCCTGGTTGGCGTTCGTGGCCCCGGTGACCGGCATCGTCACGAAGGGGGTCGACGGGTGAACGCCGACGACTGGCTGCGCGCATTCGCGGCCGAGCTGTACCAGCGCCGGGTGGGCGGCGACGCCGCCCGGCACGTGGTCGCCGAGGCGGCCACCCACCTGCGCGAAGGCGGCGGTGATCCGTGGCTGGTCTTCGGCTCGCCGCAGGCGTACGCGGCCGCCATCGTGGAGAGCATCGGCACCACGCCCGGCCCGCGTCCGGGCCCCGTCCGGCTGCACGCCCGGGGCATCACCAAGCGGTACGGCCGGCAGGTGGTGCTCCGCGACGCGTCGCTGACCGTACGGGCCGGGCAGATCGCCGCCGTGGTCGGCGCGAACGGCTGCGGCAAGAGCACCTTCCTGCGGATCTGCGCCGGCCTGGTCTCGCCGGACGCCGGGGAGGTGACCGTCTCGGGCCGGCTGGGCTACTGCCCGCAGCAGGGCGGCACCGCCGACTTCCTGCTGCCCGACGAGCACTTCGTGCTGGTGGGTGCCGGTCAGGGTGTGCCACGGGGGCCGGCCCGGCGGGCCGGCCGGGCGGCGGCCCGGCAGCTCGGCTGGGACGCCGAGAACGCCGTGCTCGCCCGCCACCTCTCCGGCGGTACGCGGCAGAAGCTGAACCTCACCATGTCCACCCTGGCGCAGCCGGACGTGCTGTTGCTCGACGAGCCGTACCAGGGCTTCGACCAGGGTAGCTACGTCAACCTCTGGGACCAGCTGACCCGGCTACGCGACGAGGGGCGGGCCATCGTCGTGGTGACCCACCTGCTCAACCAACTCGACCGGGTCGACGTGGTGCTCGACCTGACCCCCGCTCACCAGGGAGGCCGATCGTGAACCGGCTGGTCACCGTGGCCGAGATGACGCTGCGGGAGCTGGCGCGCCGCCGGGGCGTACTCCTGCTCCTGCTGTTGATGCCGTTGACCTTCTGGCTGATCCGGCGTGACTCCTACGTCGGGCAGTCGGTGCGCGCACTGCTGCTCGGCATCAGCTGGGCGGTCAGCACCGCGGCCCTCTTCGCCACCAGCGCGGCCCGCGAACTGGAGCCCCGGCTCCGGCTCACCGGCTACCGGCCGCACCACCTCTACCTCGGTCGGATGCTCGGCCTGTGGGGGCTCGGATTGGCGATCTCGGTGCCGTTCTTCCTGCTCACCGTCGTCGACGCGACCAACCTGCGGTACGGCGGGATCGCCGTGGCGATGCTCTGCTGCGTGGCCGTGGCCGCGCCGTTCGGCATGTTGATCGGTGCCCTGCTGCCCCGCGAGTTGGAGGGCACGCTGCTGCTGCTCACCGTGGTGGCGATGCAGATGCTGCTCGACCCGGCCGACGCGGGGGCGAAGCTGACGCCGTTCTGGTCCAGCCGGGAGATCGCCACCTGGGCGGTGGACCACACCGACGACGGTTACCTGACCCGCGGTTCTCTGCACGGGCTGGTGGTCACGGTGCTGCTGATCGTGACGGTGGCCGGCGTCTTCGCCGTCCGGCTGCGCCGGCGGCGGCACCTGCACCACGTGCCGATCGCCTGATCCGTCCGGCCCACGGCGGGGCTCGGCTTCATTGACACAGGCCCTAGCATCACGGGGTGCGCCTCAGATCCTCCATTGCCGCGGTCGCGTTCGGCGTCGCCATCGTCAACCTGGCCGCGTGCAGCCCGTCCGTGCCGAGCGCCGACCCGCGCGGCGCGCAGGCCCCGGCGAGCGGCACTTCCGCGACGCCGAGCGCGCCGGGGCAGGCACCGGGCGCGCAGGCCACCCCGGCGGCCCAGACCGGCTTGGGCAGCAGCCCGACCGGCAGTGCCAGCCCCAAGCCGACCGGCGCGTCCCGGGGCGGACGCGACACCGGCAACCCGACCGGACGGGTGACCGTACCGGCGGCCGGGCAGGCGGTCGACACGTCGAAACCGACCCGTACCGTCGGCAACGGCACCGCCGACAGCTGCACCTCCGCCGCCGTCATCCGGGCGGTCGCGGCCGGTGGGATCATCACCTTCGACTGCGGCCCCGACCCGGTGACCATCCGGATGACCGCCACCGCCAAGGTACGCAACGCCAACGGCCCGCAGGTGGTGCTCGACGGCGGTGGCAAGGTCACCCTCAGCGGGCAGGGTAGGCGGCGCATTCTCTACATGAACACCTGCGACGCGTTGCAGGGCTGGACCACCTCGCACTGCGACGACCAGGACCACCCGCAACTGACCGTGCAGAACCTCACCTTCGCCGACGGCGACTCCACCGGGCAGCGCACCGACGGCGGCGGCGGTGGGGCGATCTTCGTGCGGGGCGGCCGGTTCAAGGTGGTCAACTCGCGCTTCGTCGACAACCGCTGCGACCGCACCGGACCGGACCTGGGCGGCGCCGCGATCCGGGTCCTCGACCAGCACGACGACCAGCCGGTGTACGTGGTCAACAGCACGTTCACCGGCGGATCCTGCGCCAACGGCGGCGCGTTGAGCAGCATCGGCGTGTCCTGGGTGGTCCTCAACAGCGTGCTGCGGGACAACGAGGCGGTAGGCGAGGGTGCCAACCCGGCCCGCTCCGGCACGCCTGGCGGCGGCAGCGGCGGGGCGATCTACTGCGACGGCAACAAGTTCTCCGTACGCCTCGCCGGCACGGTCGTCGAGGACAACGACGCCCGGGAGGGCGGTGGGGCCGTCTTCTTCGTCAGCAACGACCGCACCGGCACCCTGCGCGTCGAGAAATCGACCCTGCGCCGCAACCCCAGCCACGGCTTCCAGACCTACCCCGGCATCTTCTACCTGGGCTCCGGCAAGCCCACCTTCACCGCCTCCACCATCCGCTGACCCGTCGAACGCTTTCGGTTGATCAAGAAGTTTGCGTCACGGTCGAGGCGGTTCTTCGACTCAAAGCTCTTGGTCAACAGCGGCGGCGGAGGCGGGGTCAGTAGGGGTTTCCCTGGCCCGCCGGGAGGGTGGGCGCGAGGGACAGGGGTGGGCTGGCGGTACGGGCACGTTCGGCAAGGCCGCTGAAGAGTTCCCGCAGCGCGGTGACCGAGTCGACGCTCGGGTGCCAGCCAAGCTCGGTCTCGGCCCGCTCGCTGGACATCAGCGGCACGTTGAGGGCCAACTCGACCCAGCCGGCGTCGACCGGTTGCAGCCGCGCCCGCCAAGTGAGCGCCGCAGCCGCCCGCAGCACCGGAGCGGCCACCGGCACCGTCCAGCCGTGGAAGTGCCGGGCCACCAGCTCGGGAGTCAGCACCGGGTCCGCGGCGACGTTGAAGGCACCGCGGGCATCCCCCATGATCGCGCGGGCGTACGCGTCAGCCACATCGTCGGCGTGCACCACCTGCATCCGCAGCCGCCGGTTGGTCGGCACCAGCGGCAGCCGGCCGAACCGCAGCAGCCGCACCGGTGCCAGCGGGCCGAGGAAGTACCGGCTGATCTCGGTGCCGGCGTCCCGCTGGAAAATCAACCCAGGACGCAGCCGGACCAGGCGGAGCGCCGGATGGCTCCGCTCGATCCCGTCGAGCATCTCCTCCACCGTCGCCTTGTCCCGGCTGTACGACGACCCGGGCACCCCGGTGGCCGGCCAGCGCTCGCTGACCGGCATGTCCTTCGGACCGGGTGCGTAGGTGCCGACCGACGAGGCGTACACCAGGGCCGGCACCCGGGCGCGCAGCACCGCGTCGACCACCGCCCGGCTGCCGCCGACATTGGTACGGCGCAACACGTGCTGGTCGTGACTGGGCTGGATCTGCCAGGCCAGGTGCACCACCGCATCGGCACCGGCGAAGACACCGGCCAGCTCATCCGCCGCACCGGCCAGGCCGATGTCGCAGGAGTGCCACCGCACCGCGTCGTACGGCTCACCCGCCCCCGCCGGCGGCAGCCGCCGCGCCACCCCGACGATCTCCACGTCGCGCTCGCGCCGCAACCGGCGCAGCACCGCCGAACCGACGTTCCCGCTCGCTCCCACGACCACGATCCGCATGCCCGGTCCGTACCCGGTCAGCCGCTTTCCAAGCGCAGCCATCGGGCCGACGTCCTGCGCGCGCCGGCCGGCATCGAGTCGCGGCGCCCCGCCGGCCTCGGGGAACCCCCGCACCGGTCGCTCATCGGGCGAGCAGTGCGCCGATCAGGCACGCGAAGGCGGCGACCGAGCTGACGGTACGGATCAGGTTCCACCGCACCCAGGGCGTCTCGAACCACTGCCGCACCCCCGCCAGATCGTCGATCCCGTCGACTGGCCCGGCAGCTTCCAACCGGTTGTTGAGCGGCACGTTCCACCGGCCCGTGACACCGAGCGTGACCAGATGGCTGACCAGCGCGGCGACGAGCCAGCCGAGCACCGCACCGCCGGTGCCGAGATACCCGACGACGGCCACCGCCACGAGCAGCGGCCCACCGAGAAACGCCGACAGGAACCAGCCGTTGATGATCTTCCGATTGATCGATTGCATGCTGCCGACCAGGGTCCGACCGTCGGTCGCGGCCAGACCCGGCATCACCGAGCAGGCGTACGCGAAGAACAACCCCGCCACCAGCCCGGTGGTCAGCGTGGCCCCGGCCAGGACGGCGAGGCGGATCGGCTCCGACATCTGCGGCACCTCCAGGACGCGGGGCAGCCCGGCCGACGACGAGGTCCGCGCATCGGCCCAGCCGATCCTGCCAGCCGCCGTCCACCCCGATCTTGCGGGAGCCGCCACCACGCATCGACGGCGGGCCGGAAGCCGCGAGCCCGCCCCCACCGGTGTCCGGTAACCTGAGCGGCGCGGGCCGCTAGCTCAATGGCAGAGCTGTGGACTTTTAATCCATAGGTTCAGGGTTCGAGTCCCTGGCGGCCCACCCGAAACGGATACCCAAACGGATGGGTGCAAGGTGGCAGAAGCGCAGGCCATGGTCGATGCCGTGGCCGCACTGCCGGACGGCGGCCGGAACCTTGCACCCGGGTGGTTGATTCGTGGGTCAGTTCTGGCCAGGGCTTGCTACGGGTAGTCCCGCTTCTTTCGCACATTCGAGCAGCCGCCGGTCGTAGGTGACGAAGGCGGTCAGTGCTGCGCCGGACTCGTTGGTCAGCACTTGGGCAGTGGCCAAGTGGATGGCGTCAAGGCTGCGGAGCCTCGGCTCGGCGAACGCGGCTGCGGTCGCGCGGATCGTGCCGTCGATCTCCAGTCGGAAGAGCCGTCCGACGGCGGCCGGCACTCCGATCAACGCTTGCGGAGCTGATCGGCGCAGCGCTCTGGGCACTTCCACCTCGACGAGAGCGGAGGAGACCAGCGGCACGTCGTCGTGCTTGTTCAGCCAGGAGACAAGGTCGGCACTGCACATTTCCTGCCGAACCAGCTTGACGACGGCAGCTGAATCGAGATAGATCACCAGCGCTCCTCGTCACGCATCGCGGCGAGGGAGGCGGCCACGTCCACCTCTTCGTCACCGAGTTTTGGCGGAAGTGGCACAGAGCCACCGCCGGTGGGGGCGACGGCTCGTCCTGCCGCTACGAGCTTGGCCAGAATCGACCTGTCATCGCCTACCGGAACAAGTCGGGCGATCGGGTGTCCACGGTCGGTGATCTCGACGGTCTCGCCGCCACTTACCCGAGCCAGAACCTGGCTCGTGTTCTGGTTCAGCTCCCGGACACCGATGCGTTCCATGGACACGAGTGTAGAACTAAATGTTCTACGTTTCTAGCTTCTGGCGTCATCTGGGCTGCCGGTTCGCCGACCAGAGACATTGTGGCTGGCCCGACTGCCGGCGGGTGGTGTCGGAATCATCGCGCACGACCCGGAGTCCGTGAGCCGGGCAAACTCAGGGTCAGCGGATCACCGGCGATCGTGGCGGTGTGGTTCGCATGGTGGTACCTCCGGCCCACTCTTACGCAGGTCAGCGGCCCTTCGCCGGGCCGTTCGGGCCGCGATCTTGGCTCGTACAGCAGCACCCGTGGATCCATCGCCAGCTGAACCAGGGACGAGACCCGCGCCGCCCGAGGTACAAATTTCTGTACCTACCCCGGAGGTGGTCGTGCGGACTGTGAACTTCACCCAGCTACGCCAGAACCTGGCCGCCGAACTCGACAGCGTCATCAACGACGCCGAGGAAGTGGTGGTGACCCGGTCTGGCCACGAGCCGGTGGTGATCGTGTCGCTGGCCGAGTACGAGTCGATGAAGGAGACCGAATACCTCCTACGCAGCCCCAGCAATGCCGCAGCCCTACGCCGATCGATCGCTGAGCTTGAGCAGGGCGACACCGCCGAGCGGGAGCTGACCGACCCGGACACCGGGCGGGACGTCGGGTGAGGCTGGTCTTCACCGCGACAGCCTGGACCCAGTACCTCAGCCACATCGACCGTAAGCTGATCAAGCGCGTCAACGACCTGGTCGTGGACGTGATGCGCAACGGGTACGAGGGCATCGGCAAGCCGGAGCCCTTGCGGGGAGAGCTGTCCGGTTTCTGGTCCCGCCGGATCGACCGCGAACACCGGCTGGTCTACCGGATCACCAAGGACGACCTCGAGATCGTCGCCTGCTGCTACCACTACGGTGACCGATAGCGGATCGGTGTGGCACCAGCAGCGCCCGGCGGTCATCGGTCGAGCGTCTAACCGGGCCGCTTGAGCGCGTCGCGGGTGGCCACCGAGAGCACCGTCGTGAGGCGACTGGTCATAATTCTGACCAGTCGCTAAGATGGTCTTCATGGAGACCATTCCAATCACGGAGGCCAAGGCCCGGATCGCCGAGCTTGCTGACCGGGTCGCGCGGGAGCACGATCACTTCACGATCACCCGCAACGGCCGCGCCGACGTGATGCTGATCTCGGTCGCCGAGTACGAGTCGATGCGGGAGACGCTCGACCTGCTTTCCGACGACGAGGCCCTCGCTGATCTGCGCCAGTCGCGGGAGGATTTCGCGGCCGGCGATACGTTCGCGATGGACGAGGTTCGCGCCGAGCTGGAGCGGCGTCGCGGTAGGGCGGCCTGATGCCTCCGCAAGGCCGGCGGCGGGACGACACGCGCGAGGCGGACAGCCCGTACACGGTGATGTTCTCCCGCCAAGCCCGCCGCAACCTACACGAGGACCTGCCGCTGGAGGTCGCGGTCGCCGCGACGGAGACCATCCAGCATGCGATCGCGGTCAACCCCTATCGGGCTGGCAAACCACTCGACGAGCCCTTCGACGGCTTCCACTCCGCCCGTCGCGGCACGTACCGGGTCATCTACCGGATCAACGAGGCCAAACGCGTCGTGGAGATCCACTCGATCCGCCATCGACGCGACGCCCACCGCTTCTAGAGTCACGTCTCCGCAGTGACCCGGTCCAGACCTTCGGAAGCCCGCTCAGGGGAGCGGGCTCGCGGCCCTCAGCCGGGCCGCAGGAGCAGCAGCGCGACGGTGGCCAGGTAGATGATCGGGATGGCGGCTCCTTCGAAGCCGATGCCCCGGCGTTCCCTGATCAGCAGCCCGGCGGTCAGGGTGGCCGTCATCAGGGTGGTCATGCCGGTGAACAGCAGCCCCGACAGGTTCGCCTCGGAGTAGATCGACCCGGGCCGGTAGGCGGCGTCGGCGAGGAAGATCATCAGGGAGTCGAACGCGTTGCCGCCGAGGATGTTGCCGATGCCGAGGGTCAGCGCCCCGATGCGGACCGCCGCGATGAGCGTGATCAGCTCCGGCAGCGAGGTGATCGCCGTGGTGATGGTGAAGCCCACGAATCCGCTGGGCAGGCCGGAGGCGGCGACCACGCCGAGCCCACCCTGACCGATCAGGTAGCCGGTGGCGGCCACGACAGCCGCCAGCGCGGCCAGTCGGAGCCACAGCCGACGCAGGCTCATTCCGGATGTCTCGGCAGCCGGCTCGTCCTGACGGGTCTCCGTGGTACGCCGGGCGAACCACATCGGTTCCCGGCGGAGCCGGCGCAGCAGCACCAGACCGTACAGGTAGATGACGGGAATCAGCAGGCTCGCCGGGTGCACCCAGAGCACGGTGAGTTCAGGCGTGGCGTACGCCACCACGGGCAGGCAGAGCAGCGCCACCAGCACGACCGCCTGCAAGACGTTCTCCAGGGACGCCGCCGCGTGCTCGATGTTCGAACGGCGGTAGAGCAGGTCGGCGATGGCCAGCCACACCGTCTGCACCGCGATGCCACCGATCGGGTTGGCGAGGGCGAACTCGGCGTCCTGCCGAACCGACCCGATGATCGTGGTGGCGATGCCGGGCAACGAGGTCACCGCACCGAGCAGAAGGGCGCCGGCCACCGCCTCGCCCATCCCGGTCCGATCGGCCAGTTCGTCGGCTGTCCGGACCAACGCCCGGCCGGCGGACAGGATCGCCGCGAGGGCGGCGACCAGCGCGACCACGCTGGGTAGGAGCGGCCAGGTACCGGTGATCACGAGAGGTCGCCTGAGGGTTGTTCGAGAGCCATGCCTCTCCCCGTACCCATCTGGCGGGATTTTGCGCAGCAGCGGGTCGGATGCAGGTCTGCCGTCGACGCGTCAGTGATGGGGTGCGGCGGTCTGTCAGACTCGCTCGGCGTGAGACATCAGCAGATTCTGGACAAGCTCGCCGCACCGGTCCTCGTCCGGGCGCTGAACGAGGATCTGGCCCGGTGGGTGGGCTGGCAGCTGGTGGCCGTACCGGACGATCACCGCGAGCTGGCGCGACGGGTCGTTCCACCGATTCTCACCCGCTGGCGGTGCCTGCTCGACGCCGACGACGCCGCGGCGGCGACCCGGCACCGTGGCTGGGTGGCGATGGCGGTTCTGCTGCACCGGTACGGCCTCGCCGATGCGGCTGTCACGGCCCACGCGTCGGCTGCCATCGACGCACTCAACCGCGATGTCGTGCTCTCCGACGCCTTCGCCCGGCAGTCTCCGGCCATCAAGGACTTCCTCGCCGCGCCGCCGCCACCGCTGACGCGCCGGCCACGCCGGCCCAGGACCCTGACGCTCCTCCGCCCCGGCGACGTGGTGTCCATCCAGGTGGAGGCCGGCTTCCACGCAGCGTTCGTACGCGAGGTCGCGGGCGACAACGGGTACCCGATCATCGAGTTCTACGCCGGCCGTTTCGACCGGGCACCGACGTTTGACGAGTTGTCCGGCCGGGCCGCCGCCCGCGACCGTGGCCAGGCCCGGTTCGGGGTGGTCGGGCTCACCTACCTGCCCGACCCCGCCAACCAGGTCCTGGCCCTTGCCTCCGGGCATCAGCAGCCACCGGTGGGCACCGATCCCGGGCCGGGCGAGGGCCGGTACACGATGACCGACATCATCCGGCTGCAACACGCCATCACCCGCCTGTTCCAATGAGCAACCAGCCGACGCGGCCCGACTTCTGCGGCGTCGATCGGGCCGGGAACGCTAGGCCAGGTCTTTCATCGCGGGGAGCGGTTCCAACCAGGCCAGATGGCCGTCGGCGACCGCGATGGTCCGGCTTCCCGTCGCGTCGGTGGCGGTCAGGCCGACGCCCGGCCGGCCGGACGGTGCGACGAGCTGGTCGTCCTCCAGGGCGAGGTGCAGCAGCGGTCCGTCCGCTCCGAAGGCCGCCACGGCAGCGTCGAACGCCGGACGATCCTCGGTGGGCACGTGGATCCGCGTTGCGGTGTGCACGACGAGTCGCGGTAGTCCCGGCGGAAGCGTCGCCGCGACCGTCGGGCCGATCTCAATGGCGTTCCCGGCCACCACCCGCGGCGGATCGGCCGCCACCACGGCCATCGCCGCCTGCAACTGTGCCGCCTGATGCGAGTTCTCCGGCCACACGAGCGCGCGTAGCCATGCCCGGTCGTCGGTGTCGGTGAGGTCCGGCGGAGCCAGGTCGATGCCGACCGCGTCGGCGATCTCCGGTAGCTGATCAAGGTCGGGCAGCGGGTCGGTGTTCGGCACATCCACTCCGATGTGGACCGGCGAGCTGTGGTCGCCGACCGGCGTGCCACCCACGGTGTAGGCGTACCGGTCGGCGCGGAGATTCAACCCCGCGCTACAGCCCACCTCCACGACGCACACGGGCGCGGGGGTGGTGCGGCGCAGCAGCGCCAGGCCCAGCCGTAGCACCAGTGCGCGCTGGACGTGGTTGGTCTGCACCAGGCGGGTGCCGAGGAGGGACGTGATCCGGTGGGAGTACGCCGCGCAGAAGCGTGCGAAGGCCGGGCCGGTGCCCCCGTCGACCGGACGAGCGGCGGCACCGGCCACGGACGGGTAGTACTCGGCCAGCGGATCGCGCGCCCCGGCCAGCAGCAGGTAGTGGACCGCGCCGAAGAGCGCGAACGTCGGCTGCTGGCCGGGGCGGGTACGGGCCGCCAGTTCGAGCAGCGACCTGTCCTCCGCGACGACGGCGAGCTGCCGGCTGTACAGCGGCGAGCTGCCGAAGCCACGGGCCGTACGGAACGTCTCCGCCACCGTTGGGATGTCACGCACCGTCTGACAGTAGTGGTGTCACGGGCTGTCGGTCGTACCGCAGGACGAGCCGGCCGCAGACGACGCCGAGGATCAACTCGACCACTGTGGCGGCCACGAGCCCGGCGGCCGGTGGCCCGTCGAGCATCATGCCGAGCAGCCGGGACAGGCCGTAGGCCAGATAGACCACGGCACCGACCAGGGCGGCGGGGTAGGTCAGCCGTCGGACGTACCCGCCGAGCATGACGAGCACGCCGGTGGCCAGCAGCGCCCCTCCGGCACCACGGGTCTCGCTGAGCAGGCTGCTGTTGCCCGCGTACTCGATGCCGTTTCCGGCGTGGAACGTCGCCGGGACGGTCAACAACGCTCCACCGATGACGATCGCGACCAGCCCGGCGACGGTCAGACCGACCCTTCCGGCTGTGGGCCGTCGTGCGGGCGGCGCTCCGGCAGGTGTGTTCCGGCCGCTCACCGCTGCCACGTCCCGGCAGCGACGGCCTGTCGGCAGACATCGGCGAAATCACCGGGTTGCCGGTCGAGCGCCTGTCGCACACCATCGCCGAGGCTGGCGTTGCGCCCGTCGAAGACCTCCACACAGAGGTCGGTGAGCAGCCGGGCGTGATCCGGCCCGACCTGTCCGACCAGGCCGTCGTGGAACTGCTCGGCGGTGACCGGCAGGTAGCGCACCTCCCTACCGGTGGCCTCGGTGATCTCCGCTGCCGCCTGGTCGAAGGTCAGTAGGCGAGGGCCGGTGACCTCGTACGCCCGCCCGTCGTGCCGGCCGCCGGTGAGCGCGGCGACGGCGACGTCGGCGACGTCGGCCACGTCGACGAACGGCTCGGCGACCTGGCCCGCCGGCAGCGCGAGCAGGCCGTCGTGGACCGCCTGCGCCAACTGCCCCTCGGTGAAGTTCTGCGCGAACCAGCTGGCCCGCACGATGGTGTACCCGAGCCCGGAGCCGGCGACGATCGCCTCACAGCGCTGCGCTCCCGCCTCTCCACGACCCGACAGCAGCACCAGCCGGTGCACGCCCGCCTTACGGGCGGCGTCGACGAACGCCTCGACCACGTCGGACGCCTGCGGGGCGGCCAGATCCGGGAAGTAGCACAGGTACACCGCGTCGATGCCGCGCAGCGCGGCCGACCACGTCTCCGGCCTCGCCCAGTCGAAGGGCTGTTCGCCGCGGCGGGAAGCCTGCCGCACCGGATGTCCGAGGCGGGTGAGGCGGTCGGCGACGCGTCGGCCGGTCTTGCCGGTCGCGCCCGTGACGAGTACTGACGGTCGGGACATGGGTGGCTCCGTTCCGGAGAGGATTGCTTCTCGCTGCCAACCCAGCCTGGTGCGGTTTCGGTGGTGGAACAATGATCGCGCTGCCGCCTTTCTTTGCCTGTCGTCCAGCTGCTTGGACGATAAGCACATCTGCGAGAGCCTTGAGCGATGTGGACGACACCGGCCTGCGAGGTCGCGGCATCCAGTGACCCGCTCGGCGAGACACTGCATCTCCTCCGGCTCACCGGCACGCTGTACTGTCGCGCCGAGCTGACCGCACCGTGGGGGGTGGCGGTGCCGGCCCTGCCCGGTTGCATGACGTTGCAGGTGGTCACGGCTGGGCGGTGCTGGCTAGAGGCGGACGGCGTCGAACCGCGCCTGGTCGGGCCGGGCAGTCTGACGCTGATCCCGCACGGCATTCCGCACCGCTTCCGCAGTGATCCGCAGGCGTCGACCGAGGCACTCTTCTCGATTCCGGTGCAGCGGTTCAGCGAGCGTTACGAGATCATGCGGTACGGCGGTGGCGGCGAACTGACCCAGGTCACGTACGCGGTGCTGCGGCTGGACCACGTCGCGGCGCAGCGAATGGTCGCCCAACTGCCGACCGTGCTGCACCTGGACCGGTTCGACGACGAGACGGGGTGGTTGCACAGCACGCTCCGGTTCGTGGCCAGCGAGGCGCAGGCGTTGCGTCCGGGCGGCGAGACGATGCTCACCCGGCTGGCGGACGTGCTGGTGATCCAGACGATCCGAGCCTGGTTGGATGCCGCACCCGAGGCGCGCCAGGGCTGGCTGGCGGCGCTGCGTGATCCCCAGATCGGGCGGGCCCTCACCGCGCTGCACCGTACGCCCGAGCGGGACTGGCGCGTGACCGATCTGGCCCGGGAGGCGGGCATGTCCCGGTCGGCCTTCGCCGCACGCTTCACCGCGCTGGTCGGCGAACCCGTCATGCGGTACGTGGCCGCGTGGCGACTGCAACTCGCCCACGATCATCTCGGCCGTAGTGACGAACCACTGCCGGTGGTGGCGCGGCGGTTCGGCTACCAGTCCGAGGCGGCGTTCTGTCGTGCCTTCAAGCGGGCGTACGGGGTGCCGCCGGGCCGGCTGCGCCGCGAGCCTGTTCCAGGCCGTCGAATAGCAGATCGAGGGTGAACTCGAACTCGGTCTGACTGTCACACCAGCCCAGTGTGGGGTCGGTGGCGTCGTGCAGCTCGGCGGCCACCATAGCCGCCAGGTGGGGCAGTTGTGCGGCCAGCTCGGCCAGCTCCGCCTCCGCCGCGTCGGCGTCGACCTCCGCGCCGGCGGCAGGTTGGAAGACCTCCTGGGCGAAGCCGAGGGCCAGGCTGCCGAACGCGTGCAGCGCCCGGTGGGCGATCCGGTACGAGAAGCCGCCGTCGATCAGGATGGCGAGGATGCCTTCGTAGTAGCCGTACACCCCGCCGGGAATGGCCGAGCGGGAAGTGAGCAGGGCGGGCGCCCACGGGTGCCGCAGCATGACCGTGCGTGCGGCGAGGAAACGTAGCCGTAGCCGGGTACGCCAGTTTCCGCCGGCCGCCTCCGTCTCGGCCTGGTCGGCGGCCGCGACGATCTCGGCGACCACGGCATCGACGAGGCCGTCGAGCAGCCCTTCCTTGCCGGGCAGGTGGTGGTAGAGCGACATCGCCTCGACGCCGAGGTCGGCGGCGAGCCGGCGCATCGTCAGCGCCGCCATCCCCTCTGCGTCCACCAGGGCGATCGCGGCGACCAGTGCCCGCTCACGGCTCAGCGGCTCCCGGCGTCTTCTCGCTCCCATGCGGCTCCCATCTTCCCTTGACCTTACAACGTATGGTTGCCTTACGACGTAAGGCTGATGCCGCGTCGCAGCTGCCGCAACCGAAGGGGCCACCATGCATCCACTGATCCGCACCGCCCGGACGACCGGGCTTTTCTACCTTGGGCTCGGCATCGCCGGCGCACTGGGCTTCCTCACCATCCGACCCATGATCTTCGAGTCCGGTGACGCCGACGCGACCCTCGCCAACCTGGTCGCCAACGAGTCACTGGCGCGCCTCGGAGTGGCATTCGAACTGCTCGTCGTCCTCACCCAGACGCTGGCCGCCGTCTGGTTCTACCGGCTGTTCCGTGCCGTCAACAGCACCGCCGCCGGCAGCATCGCCGCCTTCGGCCTCGTCAACGCCGTCGCCATCCTCGGCAGCGCCGCCATGCTCGGGACCGCGGTCACGGTGGCCACCGGCGAGGCCGGCGGGGCCGCCGACACGGTCCAGTTGCTGTACCTCGTGAGCGAGAACCTGTGGGCGGTGGGCGGGCTCTTCTTCGGCCTCTGGCTGATGCCGATGGGCTGGTGCGTGCTGCGTTCGGGTTGGCTGCCCCGGGCCCTCGGCTGGATCCTCGTCGCCGGTGGTGTGGGCTACGTGCTGATGACGTTCGTCGGGTACCTCGCCCCCGGCGCCGGGATCGTCGGCGACCTGCTGGTGGTCCCCGCGACCGTCGGCGAACTCTGGATTCTCGGCTACCTGGTCGTCTTCGGCGTCCGGAAGCGGGCACTCACCGAGACGCCGCGAACGACGCCGACCACGCCGCTCGCCGCCTCACCAGCCTGACCGCCTCGGCCGGCCCGGTTCGGGGTCGTGCTCCCACCCGGGTACGCCCCAACCGGGGCCGGCCGTCCCGCCGTGTCGTTGATCCGGTTGTGCCCGCCACCCGCCGGTGACCACGGTGGGGGCGCCGAGAAGTCCGGAGGACGCCGATGACCAGCGAACGCGAGACCGTCGAGGTCGACCCCGCCCTGTTCCAAGCCGTCTACGACTCGCCCGCCGCACTGCCCGGCCGGCACCGCTGGACCACCCCGGAGTCCGACGTACGGCGGATCGAGAAGCTGCTCAACATGCCGCCCCGGACCATCGGCGCGCCCCTCTGGGTCAGCGGCGACCAGCCGGACTGCCCGAAGTGCGGTCGTCGGATCACCTGGTACGACATCGTCGCCTCGGCCCTGAAGGGCGTGCACGACCCGATGATGATCGCGACGGTGATCCTCGGCGACCGCCGCTACGTCAACACCGGTCTGCCCGCCGCCATCCCCGGCGTACGCTGCGCCGACTGTCGGTCACCGATCGAGGGACTGCGCAGCTTCAAGTGCCACAACTGGGCGTACGCCTTCGAGGATCTGGCGGCCGTGCGGCAGCGGATGTCCGGCGGCCCGGTCCACGGTGACCAGGGTGAGCCGGTCCACTGACACCCATGCGGTCAGCGGCGGGCCGGGCGACGGCCGGGTGGCGAGGGTGGTTCGGGGCCGAGATCGGGTAGTGGGGGCATGGGTCGGGTGGTCGGATGGTCGGCGGCCACCCGCAGCCGCTCACCGTGATGCCACAGCTCGATCGCCACGTCAGCGTCGGCGTCCGGCAGCTCGTAGCGGGCCTCGTCGGCGGTCAGCGTGACGTGCAGCCGCTGGCCGTGCCAGAGCAGGCTGAACGCGAGGCGGTCGATCCGGTCGGGCAGCCGCGGGTCGAACGACAACAGTTCCCGGTCGTCGCGCAGGCCACCGAAGCCCTGCACCAGCGCCAGCCAGGCCCCGCCCAGCGAGGCCAGGTGCAGCCCGTCGCCCGTCTTGTCGCCGAGATCCTCCAGGTCCTGGAGCACCGACTCGGCGAACAGGTCGTACGCCAAATCGAGGTGGCCCAGCTCGGCGGCGAGCACCCCCTGCGGCGCGGCGGACAGCGACGAGTCCCGCACCGTCCGCGCCTCGTAGTAGGCGAAATTGGCGGCCTTCTCCTCGGCGGTGAACTCGCCCGGGCAGCGCAGCATCGCCAGCACCAGATCGGCCTGCTTGACCACCTGGTGCCGGTACAGCTCCAGGTAGGGAAAGTGCAGCAGCAGCGGATAGTCGTCGTCGCCGGTGTCGGCGAAGTTCCACTCCGGCCGGTCGGTGAACCCGGCCGCCTGCTGGTGCACTCCCCGCTTGGGGTCGTACGGCATGGTCATCGCCTCGGCGGCGGCCCGCCAACCCGCCACCTCGGCCGGGTCCACGCCCAGCCGGCCGGCCGCCTCCGGATGCCGCTCGACGGCGTCGGCCGCGCCGCGCAGGTTCCGCCGCGCCATCAGGTTGGTGAACAGGTTGTCGTCGACAAGGGCGGCGTACTCGTCCGGGCCGGTGACACCGACGATGTGGAAGCTGCCGTCGTCGGTGAAGTGCCCGAAACCGTGCCACAACCGGGCGGTGGCCACCAGCAGGTCCAGCCCGGGGCCGGTCAGGAAGTCCTCGTCGCCGGTGGCCGCGACGTAGCGCAGGACCGCGTCGGCGATGTCGGCGTTGACGTGCAGCCCGGCGGTGCCGGCCGGCCAGTAGCCGGAGCACTCCCGGCCGCCGATGGTCCGCCAGGGGAAGGTGGCTCCGGTGAGCCGCAGTTCCGCCGCGCGGTCGAACGCCTGCGGCAGGTGCGCGTGCCGCCAGCGCAGCGCCGACCGGGCCACGGCCGGCGCGATGTAGGTAAGCACCGGCAGCACGTAACCCTCGGTGTCCCAGAGCACGTGCCCGTCGTAACCGTTGCCGGTCAGCCCCTTGGCGGGGATGGTCCGGTCGCCGTCCGAGCGGCCCGCCTGGATCAGGTGGAACATGGCGAACCGGATCGCCAGCTGCAACTCGTCGTCGCCGTCGAGCAGCACGTCGGCGGTACGCCAGGCGTCGTCCAGGGCGGTCCGCTGCTCGGCGAGCAGGTCGTCGAAGCCGACCGTACGCGCCGCGTCCGCCTCGGCCGTCACCTGCGCCCCCAGTTCGTCGACGGACGAGTCGGCAACGGGCCCCCACTCGTACGCCGCGTACTTGGTCAGCCGCACCCGTTCGCCGGCTCGCAGCGGGCCGGCGAGGGTCAACCGGATCCGATCCGGGGTGGCGTCGGCGTCGGTGGTGACGTGTGCCGGTGCCGCCAACCGGTGCGCGACCGCGACGGCGACCCGCTGCTCGCTGCGCTCGGTCCGGTGCACCAACAGCGCGTCGGCACCGTCGACGCGGTGCAGTTCGGCGGTCAGCGGGTCCTGGATCAGCGAGGCGGCCCGGGGGTCGTCGGCCCGCTCGGGGACATGCTCGTTGGCCAGCAGGTCCGCGCAGATCCGCAGGTCGACCGGCCCGTCCAGGGGTTCCACCCTCCAGTCGACGGCGGCGACCCGGCGACGGGGCAGCGACACCAGCCGGGTGCTGCGTACCCGCACCCCGTAGCCGGCCGGCGAGATCCATTCGGTGAGCCGTTCGATCACCCCGGCCCGCAGGTCGAGCACCTGCTCGTGGGCGAGCACCGTGCCGGTGCGCAGGTCCAGCGGCTCGTCACCGACCCAGAGCCGCACCAGCGTGGCGTTCGGCGGGCTGATCACGGTGTCGCTGAGCTGCGGGAAGGCGTAGCCGTTCTCGGGGTAATTCAGCTCACGTCGTTCGTGCAGCCCGTTGAGGTAGCTGCCCGGCATGTCGACCGGCAGGCCCTCGTCGAGGGTGCCGCGCCAGCCCAGCCATCCGTTGCTCAACGCGAAGACCGACTCGGTCTCGCCGAGCCGGTCCAGGTCGTCCCGGGTCCGCCGGATCCGCCACCGCTCGTCCGGCTGCGGCTCGTCCGGCTGCTGGTCAGGGGTGGGGTGCACAGTGCCTCCAGGACTCTCCGACGGTCCCTGCGGGCTGACAGTTCCCCACCGGCCGGTTCACCACACCAGCAGCAACGCGCCTAGCGTGCCGAGCACCAGGTACGGCCCGAACGGCAGGTGACTCGACCAGCGGGCCCGCCGGCTCACCAGCAGGCCCAGGGCGACCAGCCCGGACAGGGTCAGCGCGAGCAGCAGCCCGAGCACCGGCACACTCCAGCCGTACCAGCCCAGGAGGGCACCCGCGCTCAGCGCGAGCTTGGCGTCGCCGATGCCGAAGCCTCGCGTACCGAGCAACAGGGTGGTGGCGGCGAAGAAGAGGGCCAGCCCGAGCCCGGCGGCGACGGCGCGCAGCCATGGTGCCGCACCGGCCCCGGTCAGCGCGGCCAGCCCGAGCAGCAGCCAGGTGCCGACGGCGGCCGGCCAGGTCAGTCGGTCGGGCAGCCGGTGCACCGCGACGTCGATGAAGAGCAACGGCACCGCGAAGGCCAACCACCACCCGGCGGCGGCCAACTCGACGGCGGGTGGGCGGGTCAGCAGCAGCGCGGCCACCGCTGCCAGGGCGGTCAGCTCGACGGTGGCCGGCGGGGCACCGACCCGGGCCCCGCAGCCGCCGCAGCGGGCGGTCGGGCCCAGCGCGGGCCAGGGACGGTGTGGGCCGATCGGCGCGCCGCAGGCGTCGCAGCCGGTCCGGCGGGCGGTTCCCGGGGGTACGGCGTGCCGGGCGACGGCGTACCGGAGCAGTGGGGTGATCGTCAGCAGAGCCGAGGCGCGCGGCCAGGACCGGGCGGTGGGCCCGGGTGATGCTTCATCCGGCGCGGTCACCCGGGGCACCGGCGGGGCAGGGTGCCGGGTCATCTCCACCACCCCTTCACGGAGGGTAGTGTGTCCGGTCGGTTCGGGTGGCGGTCCGAAGGTCCGACGCCGCCCACCGGGCCGTCGCGCCGCCGTCGGATCAGCTGCCCGGAACGGGCAGATGGAATTCCCATAGATCGCAATTGACGGTCAATTGGCACCGTTTCTGCCGGGGACGGATCGGACCGATTGCCATTTCCCGCCCCATTGCGACCAGCCGGCGGGCCGCCCGCTCGGTGGTGGGATCGCCCGCCCCGCCGCCCGTACCCGCCCAAGCCGCACCCCGGGTCGATCAATGCCGGCAACCTACCGGTAACCATGCGGCACCACCACCACTCATAACTCAGCGTGTTCGAATGAATTGCCTCTGTTGCATCGGCCAGCGTCAGCCTATGCTCGCCCCTTGGATGTGACGCAACCCACGTCCGTTACCGACGAGCAGCCAGGCCAGTGCATTAACAGGAGATCCACAAGAGCAAATGCGGCTGGGCGCGAAACAGGGGCCGGAGAGATCCGCCCGATCGCGCCGCCGCACGCCCGGCGACGCTGGCTTCGACGTTCGCCGGTCGGCACCGAGGAGGGCACGAGGTGCGAGCACGGCAGCTGAGCCGCTGGACGGCCGGCCTGGTCGCGGTGGCCACGGTCGGCACGAGCACCGCCTGCGGCAGCACCCAGGAGGCGTCCACCACCGCGACACCCGACCGGAACAGACCAGCCGGCGCCGCGCGGGCCGCCGAGGAGGCTGCTGCGGAGAAGGCGGCGCTGGCGGCCTACTCCGGCTACCTCACGGCGTCCCGCACGGCGAGCCGGCGCAGCGACCCACAGGAGCCGGCGCTGACCCGGTTCCTCGCTGACCCGCTGCTGACCAGGGTCCGGTTCAGCCTGCGGCAGGCCCGCCAGAACGGCGCGGTGAGCGCCGGCACGCTGCGCTCCGAAGGGCCCACCGTCATCTCGATGGACCTGGACGCCACACCCCCCACAGTGGAGATCCAGGACTGCGTCGATGCCAGCAACTACCGGCTGATCTACGTCGCCGACGACAAGGTCGTACCAGGCACCCGAGGCTCCCGCCACCTGGCGACCGCCACCGCGACCCGTTATCCCGACGGCCGCTGGCGGATCAGCACCGGCGCGGCCCACCAGGACCAGCCGTGCTGACCGGGCACAGCGCCAGTAGCGGCCACGAGCGGCGGGCCGGCCGGCCGTCGCCGTCCAGCCGACCGTCGCGGCCCGACCGCGCCGGCCATCGGCGCCGACCGGACGCCGCCCCTACCGTCACGCTCCGGCGGGTGCTGCTCGGCGGCGCGTTGGCGGTGCTGCTGGCGACTGGCGGCGCGGTTCCGGCGACCGCCGCCGACCCCGGTGCCGAATGCCCGCCGGCCCAACCGAACTGCAACGTCTGGGACGACGACCCGGGTACCCCCGGTGGCGGCGGCAACGGTGGGGACAACGGCAGCGGCGGCGACAACGGCGGCGGAGGCGGAGGCGGCGTCTGCCAATGGGAGGGCCGCACCATTCCCTGCTACGACGACGTGCTCGGCTGGTTCAACAGCGGCGACGGCTGCTACTACAAGCTGGCCGAGCCGCAGCCGGAGGCGCCCGAGGGCCAGCAGTGGTACGTGCGCACCTGCTACGGCGGGGCCGTCGGTGACCAGCGGACAGTGCTGCTGGACGCGCCGCCGCAGGGCTTCGGCGCTCCGCCGGACCCGGAGGAACTGGCCCGTCGGGCGTTCGCCTCGATCACCCTGCTCGCGCCCCGGGCGGCGGTCGCGCCCCGCAAGTCCGTGGGCCCCGGGCTGGTGGGATTGCCGGTCTGGATGTGGGCCGAACGGGGTGCCAACCAGTTCGGCCCGTTGAGCGCCGAAGCCACGGACCGTGGCCTGACCGTGACGATTCAGGCCGAGGTCGACCGGGTGGTCTGGGACATGGGCAACGGCGACGAGGTCACCTGCACCGGCCCCGGTACCCCGTACGACCGCCGAGGTTCCTACGCCGGACAGCCCTCCCCCGACTGCGGCTACCACAGCGGCTACCCGGAGGCCGGCACGTACACGGTCCGGGCGACCACGTACTGGTCGGTGACGTGGACCAGCAGTGGCGGCGACAGCGGAAGCATCGGCGGTGTCACCCGCACCACCGGCCCGGTCGGCATCCAGATCAACGAGCTTCAGGTGGTGACCCGGTGAGCGCGAGGAGTGAGCCGGTCCTGCGAGCCCCGCAGTCGCGAACGAAAGGTGAGGTCCGTGAGCGCGAGGAGTGAGCCGGTCCTGCGAGCCCCGCAGTCGCGAACGAAAGGTGAGGTCCGTGAGCGCGAGGAGTGAGCCGGTCCTGCGAGCCCCGCAGTCGCGAACGAAAGGTGTGACCCGATGAGCGTGGCGACCCGCAACGGAAGCACTCCGGTGGACGCGCCGGTCGCCCCTCCCCGGGTGGTCCGCCAACGCCGGGTACGGCCCGGGCTGCTCGGCCTCGCCGTCCTGCTGATCGCCCTCGGCGGGTTGGGTTCGGCGTTCGCGGTGACCTCGGTCCGGGCGACCGGCAGCTACCTGGCGGTGGCCCGGGCGGTCGAGGTGGGCAGCGTGCTCCGCGCCGACGACCTGGTTTCGGTGCAGGTGGCCGGCGGGCAGGGACTCGAACCGGTGCCCGCCTCTCGGCTCGCCGACGTGATCGGGATGCGCGCCGCCGTCTCGCTGGCCCCGGGTTCCCTGCTGACGATGGCCCAGCTCACCGACGATCCACTGCTCGGCCCCGGGCAGCAGCAGCTCGCTCTCGGGCTGCGCGCGGCCCAGGTACCGGCGCCGAAGCTGCGCCCCGGTGACCAGATACTGCTGGTCAGCACGCCGAGCAACGACAGCGGCGGAGGTTCGTCGTCCGGTGCCACCCGGTTCACCGCGACCGTCACCGACGCCGTCTCCACCGACGGGCGGGACGAGGTCGTCGTATACCTGGCGCTCGCTGTCCGGGACGTACCGGCCGTGGTGGCACTGGCCGCCCAGGATCGGATCGCGGTCGTGCTGACCAAGGCGGCCTGAGTATGGCGATCATCGCGCTGGTCTCGGCCAAGGGTTCGCCGGGGGTCACCACCACCGCGCTGGCCTGTGCGTTGAGCTGGCACCGGCGGCTGATCCTCGCCGAATGTGACCCGGCCGGCGGCTCGGTCCTCGCCGGCTATCTCGGTGGCGCGCTCGACGGGCCGCGCGGCATCGGCGAGCTGGCCGTCGGCGAGCTGCGGGACGGCAGCCTGGAGAGCGCATTCTGGTCGCAGCTGGTCGACCTGGACGCGCCGCGCCGGGAACGGCTCCTGCTGCCGGGCGTGGTCGACCCGGCCCAGGCCGGCAGCGTCACGCCGCTCTGGCAGCGGTTCGCGGACTTCTTCACCGGGTTGGAGCGCGGCGACCCACCGTACGACGTGCTTGTCGACTGCGGCCGGTTGCACGTCCTCGGTCCGCCCTGGCCGCTGCTGCGCGCCGCTTCGGTGGTGCTGGTGGTGTCCCGGGCGCAGCTGCCCGACCTGTCCGGTACCCGGGCCATGCTCCAGGCCATCGAGCGGGACTTCGCCGAGCATCGGGTGCCGTCGGGCACCCTGCGCCTGCTGCTGATCGGCGGCGGCCACGGCAGAAGCGAGGTCAGCAAGGCCCTTCAGCTTCCGGTGATCGCCCGGCTGCCGCACGATCCGCGTACCGCAGAGGTGTTGAGTCTGGGTGGGACCGTGCGGGCCACCCGACCGTTGCTGCGGGCGGCCCGCGAGTTGGAGGTGCCGATCGGCGCGCTGCTGGAACGGCGGCGGGCCCGGCTCGCGTGGCCGGTCTCCCAGGGGGTGCCGGATGCGATTTGAACCGGTCTCGTCCGACCCGCGTCGGCAACCGCCGGGCGCCACCTCCACCGCCCCGCCGCTGCCCCCGGTAAACGGTTGGCACCAACCACCGAACGCCTCGGCACCTGTCACGGCACCGCCAACGGCGCCACCGCCCCGGCCACGGGTGGATTTCCAGGTGGTGCGCGAGCTGCGCCGGCAGCTCAGCGAGCGGCTCACCCGATGGCAGCGTGGCCGCGAGTTCAGCGTCGCCGAGGAGGACACCGAGCGCGCCCGGCTCGCGGTCGAGCTGGTCGCCGAGTACGCCGACGCGGTGCGCCGCGCCGGCACGCCGATGGCCGCGGGTGAGGAACGGCTGCTGCTCGACCAGGTGACCGCCGAACTGGCCGGCCTCGGTCGACTCCAGACCCTGCTTGTCGACGACACCATCGAGGAGGTGCACATCCTCGGCTGCGACCAGGTGCGGATCACCCGGCACGGTGGCGGGGTCGACTGGGCCGACCCGATCGCGGACAGCGACGACGAGTTGGTGGAGATCCTTCAGGCGGCGGCCCGCCGGGCCGGCGCGACGGAACGCTCGCTGTCCACCTCGAAGCCCACCCTGGACCTGCAACTGCCGGACGGCAGCCGACTGGCCGCGGTGTTCCTGGTCAGCCACCGCCCGTACGCGGTGATCCGCAAGCACAACACCCTCGACGTGACCCTGGACGACCTGGCCGGTGGCCGGGGCGACCTGGACGAGATGATCGACCCGCTGCTGCGCGACTTCCTCCGGGCGTCGATGCGGGCCGGGTTGAACATCATGGTCGCCGGGCTGGCCGGCGCCGGCAAGACCACCGTGATCCGGGCGATGATGAGCGAGATCCCGCCGGACGAGCCGTACGTGCTGCTGGAGGAGAGTCGGGAGCTGCTGCCGGCCCGCCGCGGCGATCGCCACCGGGCGGTGATGAGCTTCGAGGCCCGGGAGGGACACGGCGAACGCGGGCCGGACGGTCGACCGGCCGGCGAGGTGAGCATCGCCGACCTGATCCCGGTCTCGCTGCGGATGGGCGTACTGCGGATCATCGTCGGTGAGGTGCGGTCCCGGGAGATCGTGCCGATGCTCCAGGCGATGACCACCAGCCGGGGATCGATGTGCACGATCCATGCGCGTACCCCGGCCGGGGTGAGCGAGCGGATCATCGAGTTGGCGCTCGCCCACGGCCGCGAGATGACCGTCGACCAGGCCCGCCGGATGGCCGGCAACGCGCTCGACCTGATCGTCTACGTCACCGTCGACGACGAGACCGGCATCGGCGGGCGGAAGCACCGCTTCGTCTCGCACGTCGAGGAGGTGCTGGGCGTCGGTGAGAGCAGCCGGATCACCACCACGCAGGTCTTCGGCCCCGGCCCCGACGGCCGGGCGGTTCCCCGGCACCTGCCGGAACGGGTCCGGGACCAGTTGCTGCGGGTGGGCTACGACGCCCGGTTGCTGAGCCGCTGGATCGAGGCCGGCCAGGGCGCCTGGCGTCGACCCCGGCAGACCCGACTCGGTCGGCGGTGAGCCGGTGCGTACGAACATCGAGCTGATCGCTCTGGTCTCGGGCGCGGCCTGCGTGGCCGGCCTGGTGCTGGCGGTCGTCGCGCTCGTCGGCACCCGCCGTCCGCCCGGGCGGGCACCCGGAGCGGGCCCGGGGCTCGGGCGGCTCTGGCGCGGCTCCGGTGCCACGGCCCGCGAGCAGCGGGCGTACCAGGCGTTGCTGATCGGCGCGGTGGTCGCCGGTGCGCTGGCCTTCCTGCTGACCGGTCTGCCCGTGGTGGGCCTGCTGGTCGCGGTGGCGGTGCCGGGCGCCCCGTGGCTGTTCTCGGTCGGCCGGGCCGAGCAGCGGGCCATCGCCCGGATCGAAGCGGTCGGTGAGTGGACCCGCCGGCTCAAGGATGTCTCCGCCACCGGGCAGGGGCTCCAGCAGGCGATCATCGGCACGGTCACCACCGCGCCGGAGGAGATCCAGGAGGAGGTGCGCCTGCTCGCCGCCCGGCTCCAGGCCGGTTGGCTGGCCCGTTCCGCCCTGCTGGCCTTCGCCGACGAGATCGGCGACCCGGTCTGTGACCAGGTGGTCGCCGCGCTGATCCTGCACCTCACCGACCGGGGTGAGCGCCTCGGCGACGTGCTCGGCTCGATCGCCTCGGCCGCCGCCGCGGAGGTCGCGACCCGCCGGGAGATCGAGGCTAAGCGCACCCAGCCCCGGTTCGCGGTCCGGTTCCTCACCGGGATGACGCTGGCCACCATCGCGTACGGACTGCTCAACCGCGAGTACGTCCAGCCGTACGACACCCCGTTCGGGCAGGTGGTGATGGCAGTGCTCGGTGCGGCCTTCGTGGCGCTGCTGGCCTGGGTGCGCTCGATGAGCCAGCCGCCCCGGCCGGCCCGTTTCCTGCCGGCACCCGACCCGAGCGAGGTGGTGGCGTGAACCTGCACCTCACCCTCGCCGTGGTGGCCGGTGCCACGCTCGGCCTGGGCGTGTTCCTGGTGGTCCGCGAGCTGGTGCCGGCGACCCCCGCACTCGGTCCGGCGCTGCGCCGGCTGCACCAGCCGCCGGGAAGCGCCCGCACCGGCCCCGCCGACCGGCGGCTTGACTGGCTCACCGGGATGGCCCGCTGGCTGCGGCCCCCACACCGGCAACTGGCCCTGCTCGACCGCACCCCCGAGCAGTACGCTCTCTCCCTGCTGTTGTCCGCCCTGATCGGACTCTCCGCTCCGGCGCTGCTCAGCGTCACCCTCTTCACCGTCGGCGTGTCGCTGCCGCTGGCCGTGCCGGTCCTGGGCAGCCTCGGCCTGGCGCTGCTCTGCGCGCTGGTGGCGCACCGGTCGGTGCTGACCAAGGCCGACGCCGCGCGGGACGAGTTCCGTCAGGCGGTCTGTACCTACCTCGACCTGGTCGCGTTGCAGTTGTCGGCGGCGCACGGTCCGGTGCAGTCGCTGGAGCGGGCCGCCGCGATCTGCGAGGGCTGGGTCTTCGACCGGATCTCCGAGGCGCTGCGGATAGCCCAGATGCAGATGCACTCGCCCTGGGACGAGCTACGCGATCTCGCCGACCGGATCGGCATCCCGGAGTTGGGCGATGTCGGCGCGATCATGCGCTCCTCCGGCAGCGAGGGCGCGCAGGTGCACGAGACCCTGCGCAGCCGGGCCGACTCGTTACGCGATCAGATCCGCACCGACAACCTGGCCCGGGCCGAGGGGGTGACCAGCCGGCTCGACATCCCCGGCGCGCTGCTGGTCTTCGTCCTGCTCGGCTTCGCCATCTACCCGTTCCTGGCCCGTCTCTAGGCCGACCCGAGTGAAGGAGCCCCGATGTCCGTAATCACCTACCTGCACGTCGCGCTACGGGCGCGGCTGGCCGAGCTGCGCGGCGACCGTGGCGACAGCCCGGTGCCGACCGCTGTGATCATCTTTGGCTTGGTGGCCGTGGCGATGGCGGTGACCGCCGCCGCCCTCGGTGCGGCCAACGACTGGATGGACAACATCCCGGCCCACCAGGACCCGACGGCCGACTGATCGATGTCCCGTCGCCTCACCGCCGGCTGGTGCCGGGTGGTCGCCGCCACCCGGCACCGTCTGCTGCCCGGCGACGGTGAGCGGGGCGGCAATCCGGTCGAGCTGGCGGTGGCCCTGCCGGCGATCCTGGTGATGCTGTTCGCCTCGATCCAGGTCGCCGTCGTGTTCGTCGCCCGGTCGACCGCGCTCAACGCCGCACAGAGCGGCGTCAACGCGGAACGGCTCTACGACGCCCCGGCGGGTGCCGGTGAGGAGCGTGCGGCCGAGTTCCTCCAGGCCGCCGGGGACTGGCTGGTCGACTGGGACGAACCGGGTCCCAGCTGCGCCGCCACGGACACCGACGTGACCTGCACGGTGAGCGGCAAGGCCCTGTCGGTGGTGCCGGGCGTCAGCTTCGCCGTCCAGCAGACGGCACACGGGACGGTGGAACGATGGACCGAGCCATGAGCCGGGGTTCCGTCTCGATCGAGGTGGCGGTGCTGGCACCGGCCTTCGTGGCGATGATGGTGCTGGGCGGGGTCGCCGGGCGGACCGCGGTGGCCAGCGCCGCGCTGGAGGCGGCCGCGCACGATGCGGCTCGGGCGGCGTCGATATCCCGGGACGCCGCCACCGCCCGCCGGGAGGCCCGGGAAGCGGCCCGCCGCCAGCTCGACTGGCGGGGGGTGTCCTGCTCGGGGGCCCCTCAGGTGACCTTCCGCGGCGCGGTCGACGGACGGTCGACCTCCTTCAACCGTGCCTTCAGCAGCGACCTGGGGCAGAACGCCTCGGTCACGGTCGAGATCGCCTGCACCGTCTCCTATTCGGACATCAAGCTGCCGGCGCTGACCATGCCGGATGGACAACGAATCGCCGCGTCGTTCACCTCGCCGCTGGACCGCTACCGGAGCCGGGGATGACGGCCGGGCGTGGCGACGCCGGTCGGGTGAGCATCTTCCTGGCCGTGGCCATGATCGGCGTACTCGCCATCATCGGCATGGCGTTCGACGGAGCGGGTCAGCTGCGGACGCTGCAACGCGCCGAGAACCTGGCCGCCGAGGCGGCCCGCGCGGGCGGCCAGGCCATCGACCGGGCCACCGCCATCGAGGGCGGACCCAAGCGGATCAACCGACGCGAGGCCCACCGCGCCGTCCGGAGCTACCTCGCCACCGCCGGGGCCAGCGACTACACCGTGACCTTCCCGGTGGTCGACGGCGAAACCCTGATCCGGGTACGCGTCGAGGTCACCTACGACCGGGCGGCGCTCGGCCTGTTCGGCTTCTCCAACACCGTCACCGTCTCCGGTGAGGCGACCGCGCGGGCGCTGACCGGGTCTTAGGAAGGAAGGTAGCCATGGCCGCATCGGGTGGCACCGCCGTACGGCGAATCGGTCGGGTGCTTACCGGTTTCGGTGCGCTGGTGGTGCTGATCGGTCTGCTGGTCGGCGGGCCGATCGCGCTGCTGGCCTTCGCCGGCAATCCGCTCCCCGACCACGTACCCACGCTCGCGGAGATCGGCAGCACACTGACCAGCCGCGACGACGGGCAACTCTTCCTGCGGGCGCTGGCCATCGCCGGCTGGTTCGGCTGGGCAACCTTCGCGCTGTCGGTGCTCGTGGAGTTGGGTGCGCAGGCGTTCGACCGGCCCGCTCCCCGGCTGCCCGGCCTGGGCCGGCAGCAGCGGGCCGCCGCCGCGCTTGTCGGATCGGTCGCGCTGATCCTCGCCGCCAGCCCCGCCGCCACAGCCGCCACCACGGCGTACGGCGCGACGGCGTACGGCGGAGGACCCGCAGCCGCCGTCGCGTTCACTCCGGCTCCCGCGATGGCGGCCCCGGCGGCAGCCGGACCGGCGACCACACCCCCGACGACCGGGTCGGCGGCAGGCGCGTGGGCGGACGGGGCCGGCACCTCGACGGACGCTCCCGTGTACCGGGTCGCCAAGGGCGACTACCTCGGCGGGGTCGCCGACCGCTACCTCGACGACTTCGACGACTACCACCGGTTGGCCGCCCTCAACAAGCTGCGTGACCCGGACCAGATCCACCCCGGCCAGCTCATCAACCTTCCTGCCGAGGCGCGTGACCAGGGTTCCCGGTCACACGCCACCGGCCGGCTGGTCGCACCGAAGCCCCGGCCCGCCCCCGGCGCGGAGCGCACCGAGCAGAACCGCCCAACGCCGGCCAAGCCTGGCGACTCGGTGGAACGGCCCGGTGAGGCGGTGGAACTGCCCGGTGACCCGACCAAGCGACCTGGATCGGCCACTACCGCACCGGCCAGTCCCGAAGGGCGGCAGCCGGAGCCGGCCGAGACGCCTCAGGAGCAGGCACCGGTGGTGACGGTCGGTGCGGCCCGGGCCGGCGAGCCCGACCGGGTGAACCGTCCACTTGCTGTCTCCGCCGTGCTGGCCGTGGCCAGCATCGTCGGCGCGCAGATCGGTGCGGTGCTCGGCCTACGCCGCCGGCCGGCCATGTCCCGCGCCGGCACCCGCCACCAACCGCCCCTCACCCTTCCCCGCGAGCTGCCCATCGGCCGACACCGCAAAGACTGACACCCCGCAGCCGCATCCCACGTCCGTGATGTGTGGCAGTCGAGGTGGCCGACACGCCGACCACTGACCACCGCCACTGCCACACATCCGGTCGGTCGTCTCCCGGGTCAGGGCAGTCGGGTCTCCAGACGGCCGTCGACGATCCGGGTCGGTAGGACCTGCTGGTCGTTGGGGGAAGGGCCGTGCACCACCTCGCCGCCGTTGAGGCGGAAGGTGCTGCCGTGCCACGGGCACACCACGCACGCGTGCCCATCGATCTCTTGTACCTCGCCCTCGCCGAGCGGGCCGCTCTGGTGCGGGCAACGCTCCAACATGACGGTCACGTCGTCGCCGTGCCGGTAGAGGATCACCGATACGTCGTCGACCTTGCGGGTGACGAGTTCCCGCTGCGGCAGGCTGGTCATCTCCGCGACCGGATGCCAGCCCTCGCTGATCAGGTGCAGATCGGAGACGCTCACGTTCACCTGGGCACCCTGCTTGTAGGCCAGGTGCCCGCCGAGGTACGCGCCAGCACCGGCGGCGCTGAGGCCGAGCCAGCCGAGGGTGCGCCCGAGTCCGTGCCGGCCGGAGAGACGTGCGGCCAGCGAGGCGCCGTACAGCGTCAGCCCGACGGAATTCGACGCGGCGTGCACCAGGCCGACCCGGCGCTGATCACGGGAGAGCCCCGCCCAGTCGTTGAGCCCGGCGACCGCCGCCGGCAGGGCGCTCAGCGTGCCGACCGCGGTCAGGGTGGTCGCTGCTCTCCGCTGACCGGGCATCAGGTCCAGCACGGCCGCGCTGATCCACGCGCCGACCGGCAACTGCACCATCGCCGGGTGCAACGGGTGGCCCAGCCAGACCCCGTGCAACAGGTCGCGGACCCGCTGCGGGCGCAGCACACTCTGCACGGTCTGCTGCAACCGGTCACCGAACCGGTCGAGGCCGGCGGCTTGCTCGATCTTCGTCAACAACGCTCGCACGAGTAACGACTTCCCGTCGTACGCTGCCGCAAACCGGTCGCTGGGGACGAATAGCCAGCCGGGCGACGGCGGGGCATGCTGACGGGATGACGGTACGGGTGGCACGGAACGGGCCGGTGACCACGGTGATCCTGGACCGGCCGGCGGTCCGCAACGCGGTCGACGGGCCGACCGCCCGGGCGCTCGCTGACGCGTTCCGGGCGTTCGACGCGGATCCGACGGCGGCGGTGGCAGTGCTCTGTGGCGCCGGAGGGACGTTCTGCTCGGGTGCCGACCTGACGGCGATCGGTACGCCGAGCGGCAACCGGGTCGAGCCGGACGGCGACGGTCCGATGGGTCCGACGCGGATGGTCCTGGGCAAGCCGGTCATCGCCGCGATCTCCGGTTACGCCGTGGCCGGCGGGCTGGAGCTGGCGCTCTGGTGCGATCTGCGGATCGCCGAATCCGACGCGGTGCTGGGCGTCTTCTGCCGACGCTGGGGAGTACCACTGATCGACGGCGGGACGGTCCGGCTGCCCCGGCTCATCGGCGAGAGCCGGGCCATGGACCTGATCCTCACCGGGCGTGCCGTGCCGGCCGAGGAGGCGTACGCGATGGGGTTGGTCAACCGCGTGGTCGGCCCGGGCGAATCCCGGGCGGCGGCCGAGCAGTTGGCCGCCGAGATTGCCCGCCACCCACAGACCTGCCTGCGCAACGACCGCGCATCGGTCCTTGCCGCCGCCACTCAGCCCGAGTCCGACGCCCTGGCCACCGAACTGACCTACGGCCTGCACTCCCTCGCCACCGACGCGGCAGCAGGCGCCGCCCGCTTCACCGCCGGCGCCGGCCGCCACGGCACCCCTGCCCCGTAAGAGCCCCCCAGCCCCCAGCCCCCACGATCATGCAGTTGTGGCACCTGATATGCCCCCTTTATGGCTTATATGAGCTGCCACAACTGCATGATCGGCGCGGCGCAGGGGCGCGGCGCGGCGCAGGGGCGCGGCGCAGGGGCGCGGCGCGGCGCAGGGGCGCGGCGCAGGGGCGCGGCGCGGCGCAGGGGCGCGGCGCAGGGGCGCAGCGCGGCGCAGGGGCGCGGCGCAGGGACGCGGCGCGGTGGGCGGGGGGTCACTCGGGGTGGGTTGGGGTGCGCAGCCAGATGGCGGTGTCGGGGGGCAGCCCGTCGTCGTCGAGCGGGCCGCTGGCCAGCAGCTTCCGGGTGTGCGGTGGCAGCGGCACCGACCCGGCGGAGAGATTGACCAGGCAGGTGAACCCGGGTTCCCGCCGGAAGGCCAGGACGCCCTCCGGTGCGGGCAGCCAGGTGAGCGTCCCGTCGCCGAGCGCCGCCTCGGTACGCCGAAGCGCGATCGCTGCCCGGTACAGCTCCAGCATCGAGTGCGGGTCATCGGCCTGCGCCCGGGCTGTGCGGTCCTTCCAGTCGGCGGGTTGGGGCAGCCACGGTGCGCCGCTCGCGTGGTCGGGGCTGAAGCCGAAGGGCGGCGAGTCACCCGACCACGGCAGCGGAACCCGGCAGCCGTCGCGGCCCGGATCGACCCCGCCGGAGCGGACGAACATCGGGTCCTGCCGGAGCGTGTGCGGGATGTCCTCGACCTCCCACAGGCCCAGTTCCTCACCCTGGTAGACGTAGGCGGCACCGGGCAGCGACAGCGACAGCAACGCGGCGGCCCGCGCGCGGCGGGTGCCCAGCTCCAGGTCGGTGGGGATCCCCTCGCGCTTGGCCGCGAAACTGAACGTGGTGTCCGCCCGGCCGTAGCGGGTCACCTGCCGGGTGACGTCGTGGTTGGCGAGCACCCAGGTCGCGGGCGCCCCGACGGGCGCATGTGCGCTCAGCGTGCCGTCGATGCTCTCGCGCAACGCTGCGGCGTCCCAGGCGCAGCCGAGGAAGTCGAAGTTGAACGCGGCGTGCAGTTCGTCCGGACGCAGGTACCGGGCGAAGCGCTGACGGTCCGGCAGCCACACCTCACCGATCAGGGCCCGGTCTCCGGGGTACGCGTCGGCGATCCGTCGCCAGTCCCGGTAGATCTCGTGCACTCCGTCGACGTCGTGGAACGGGTGCGGCCGGTCCGCCACGATCTCGGGCAGCGTCGCGTCCTTGACCAGCAGTCCGGCCGAGTCGATCCGGATGCCGTCGACGCCCCGGTCGAACCAGAACCGCAGGATGTCCTCGAACTCGGCGCGTACCCGGGGGTGGTCCCAGTTGAGGTCCGGCTGTTCCGGAGCGAACAGGTGCAGGTACCAGTCACCGGGGGTGCCGTCCGGGTTGGTGGTCCGGGTCCAGGTCGGTCCACCGAACTCGCCCACCCAGTCGGTCGGCCGCTGGTCGCCGCTCGGGCCGCGCCCGGGCCGGAACCAGAACAGTTCCCGCTCCGGTGCTCCCGGGCCGCCGGCAAGGGCCGCCTGGAACCACGGGTGTGCGGCGGAGCAGTGGTTCGGCACCACGTCGACGATCGTCCGAACACCCAGCGCGTGTGCTTCCGCGATCAGCGCCTCCGCCTCGGCCAGGCTGCCGAAGACCGGGTCGATGTCGCGGTGGTCGGCGACGTCGTAGCCGGCGTCGGCCATCGGGGACGGGTACCAGGGGCTGAACCAGATGGCGTCGATGCCGAGCCCCGACAGGTAGTTCAGCCGGGCTCGAATGCCGGCGATGTCACCGATGCCGTCGCCGTCGCCGTCGGCGAAGCTACGCGGGTACACCTGGTAGATCACCGCTTCCCGCCACCACGCCCAACTGTCTGCTGCGGACACGCGCACCTGCTTTCTGGGGTCGGGGGTCATCCCTTGAGACCGCCCGTGGTGAGGCCGGACATGATGTTCCGCTGGAAGATCAGGAAGATGACGACCGTTGGTATCGCGGCGATCACCGACGCGGCGATCACCACGTTCATCGGCGTACCGCCGGCGAAGGCGTAGATCCCCACGCTGACCGTGCGGGTTTCCGGCGACGGCATGACCAGCTTCGGCCAGAGGAAGTCCTTCCAGACCGCGGTAACCGCGAAGATCGAGACGACGCCGAGGATGGGCCGTGACATCGGTAGGACGATCGACCAGAGCGTGCGCAACGGCGTCGCCCCGTCCATCAGCGCCGCCGCCATCAGGTCCTCCGGTATCGAGTCG
Organism: Micromonospora sp. C51; assembly: GCF_018070435.1. NCBI lineage: Bacteria > Bacillati > Actinomycetota > Actinomycetes > Micromonosporales > Micromonosporaceae > Micromonospora > Micromonospora sp. C51. The sequence goes on from NZ_JAGPXQ010000022.1 coordinate 58,377, forward strand.
AAGAACCTCTTCAGCAGGAAGATGTTGAACGCGTTGGCGACCAGGGGAAGCCAGATCGCGAACGGTGAGTCGAGCAGGCTGATGTGCAGGATCGGCAGGTCGATCACGGTCACGTACTGCGGGACGATGAGGACCATCGCCGGGATCATCAGGGTCGCCAGCATCATGCCGAGAATCACGTTGCCGAGGACCGGGCGGAGCTTCGACAGGGCGTACGCCGCGGCCGTGTCGAAGACCAGTTGGAACAGCACCGCGCCGGTCGCGTAGTAGAAGGTGTTGAACAGCAGCTTGGCCAGGTCCAGGTGGTGCCAGGCGTCGGCGTAGTTCTGCCACTGCAGGTCCTGCGGGATCAGCGACGGTGGGGTCTGCGCGATCTCCTGGCCGGACTTGAGCGCTCCGGTGACCATCCAGTAGAGCGGTCCGAGGAAGACCAGCGTGAATCCGACGAGCACGACGGCGAGCAGCATCCAGTAGATCGCCCGCCCGCGTCCGCGCCGGAGTTGGGCCTGGGAGATGAGGGTCCGGGTCCCGGTGTCCTGTGCCATGGGTGGTCCCCTCCTAGTCCTGTTTCGCGGTGAGCCGCAGGTAGACGGCGGAGAAGCCGGCCAGCACCACCAGCATGATCACGCCGAGTGCGGCCGCGCCGTTGAGATCGTTCTGGAAGAACCCGTGCTGGTAGATGAGGTACGCGACCGACGTCGCCGAGTCCTCCGCGCCCGCGCCGTTGGCGAGGATCAGCGGCTCGATGAAGAGCTGCATGGTGGCGACGATCTGGAGCATCGCCAGCAGCGCGAGAATCAGCCGGGTCTGCGGGATGGTGACGTGCCGGATTCGTCGCCAGATCCCGGCCCCGTCCAGTTCGGCCGCCTCGTAGAGCTCGCCCGGGATGTTCTGCAACGCGGCAAGGTAGATCAGTACCGCGCTGCCCATGTTCATCCAGGTGGAGGCGATCACCATCGCTGGCATCGTCATCTCCGGTGACTGCATCCATTGCGACGTGGGCAGGCCCAGCGCTTTGAGGATCGCGTTGAACAGCCCCGCGTCGCTGGGGTCGTACGCGTAGAACTTGAACAGGAACAGCGCCGAGGCGGGCGGCAGCATCACCGGCAGGTAGACCAGGATCCTCAGGTATCCCCGGGCGTGACGGAACTCGTTGAGCAGGATCGCCACGAGGAACGGCACCGCGTACCCGAGGACGAGGGCGAGGGCGGTGAAGTAGAAGGTGTTCTGCCATGCGGTCCAGAAGCTGGGGTCGTCGAGGATCCGGAGGTAGTTGTCCCAGCCGACCCAGGTGGTCTCGCCGCGCCGGGTCCGCTGGAAGCTCATCACGACGCCCCGGACCATCGGGTACCAGGAGAAGACCGCGAAGCAGAGCACCGCTCCGATCAGGAACGCGTGCCCGGTGAGGTGGTCCCGGACCTTGCGGCCGAGGCTGGTCCGCCGCGACCCGGCCGGCGGCGACGATGTGGGGCGGTCCGCTGCTCCGACAGCGCCGGGGGCGGTGGTGATCGTCAAGACGACTCCCGTGGGTGGATGACCGGACGACGGGCGCGGTCGGGGCGGGGGCCGGTTCGCCGCCCCCGCCCCGGCGCTCAGCTCTCCGCGGCGAGGAGCTTGTTGACCTTGTCCTCAGCGGTCGCGAGCAGCGTGTCGATGTTCGCGTCCGGGTTCGTCAGCACGCCGGACATCACCGCGTCCAGCACCGCGTAGATCGACTGCGCGTTGCGTGGTTCACCCTTGATCGGGACCGGGTTCGCCTCGAAGTTCGCGAAGTTCGCGGTGTCGACGTTGGCGTTCGCCTTGCGTAGTTCCAGTTCCTGCTGCTGCGCCGCGCTGCCGTTGGTGAACAGCAACGGCTGCGGCAGACCGACCGGGTAGTTCTGCGGCTTGGCCCGGGCGTAGTCGAGTTGGCCCTTGCCGGGCGTGAGCTTCTGGAACGCGATCCACTTGAGACCGGCGCGGACCTGTTCCGGGGTGAGGTCCTTCTTGAAGAAGTAGCCTTCGCCGCCGCCGAGCGTGCCCTTGGCCGGGCCGTCCTGGCCGGGCAGCGGCCCCATCGCCCAGTCCTCGAACTTGCCCTGGAACTGACTGACGATCGCTTGGGTGGCGTCCGGCGCGCCGATGAACATGCCGACCTTGCCGGCGCCCGCGTTGGTCAACAGGTCACCCCACTGGAGCAGCTGACGATCGCCCATGCTGTCGTCGCCGTAGCGCATGTCCTTGAGGTTCTGGAGGACCTGCCGGCCCAGGGCGTTGTTGAAGTCGGCCCTGCTGCCGTCGGCGGTCAGCACCTGACCACCCTGCGAGTAGAGCAGGGCGGTGAAGTGCCAGCCCCCGGTGTTGCCGGCGCTGTATTCCGCGTAACCGGCGATGCCGTCGCCGAGCGCGGAGATCTTCTTGGCCGCGTCGCGGACCTCGGCCCACGTCTTCGGCGGGCTGTTCACGTCGAGGCCGGCCCGCTGGAACAGCACCTTGTTGTAGACCAGGCCCATCGAGTAGTTCTTCACCGGTACGGCGTAGAGCTTTCCGCCGTCGGTGAAGACCTCCTTGAGTGCCGGGTCGACGCTGTCCCAGGTGGGGATGGTGTCCGTGGTGGCGTACTCGGTGATGTCCATGGCCTGGCCGGAGTCGAGTACCTGCTGAAGATCGGTCATGTACCCGTAGAACACGTCGGTCACCGTGCCGCCGGCCAGGCGGGCGGTGAAGTCCGGCGGGTTGTTGCACTGCTCGCCGACGCTCACGCTCTTGACGACGATGTCGGGATTCTGCCGTTGGAACTCGGCGACGTCGGCGTTCCAGTTCTGCAGCAGCTCTTTCTGGGCGCCGACCGGCTGGCAGTCGACGGTGATGGTGACCTTGCCGCTCGCGTCGCCACTGGCGTCGTCGCTCTTGGTGGAGCAGGCCGCGAGGCCGAGCCCCAGCCCGGCCACGAGTGTCAACGCCACTGCCTTCCGGTACTGCGGTACGGACATCTGTCCATCCCTTCGGGAACGGGTGTCTGGGTGAAAGTCGGTGATCGGCGGTTGGTGTCCCTCGCCGCGAAGCCCTGCTGGTGATCGGTGTCCGCGCTTCGCCCTGACCTTCCGTCACGCGTCGGCGGCCAGGTGTGAGTGGAGTCACTGTAACGGCGGCGACTCAATCCAGCAAGGTTTGGATTTTTGATTGCAACTATTCGACTGAGCACCGTCAGACAGAGACCGTCGCGGGTCAGCGACACCGACAGACCGGATGAGCGGAGCACGGCAACGCCGAAACGGCCGCCGACCGCGGGTAGCGGTCGGCGGCCGGGAACGGGCTTCAGCGGAGCGGGAAGGGGTCGGTCAGGTCGGCGACGGTGCGCGGTACCGCCGGCTCGTCGCCGACGGGCGGATGTCACTCATCCGGGCAGGTCACGTCGATCTCCGGCAGTGCCGGTGCGCGTCAGCGGCGGGGCGTGGGCGCGGTCGAGCCGCGCACCACCAGTTCCGGCTCGAAGAGCAACTCGTCGGTGAGCACACCCCCGCCCTCGATCTGGGTGACCAGCAGGTCCACGGCCGCCTGCCCCATCGTCTCGATCGGCTGTCGGACGGTGGTCAGCGGCGGATCGGTGCAGGTCATGAAGGCCGAGTCGTCGTAGCCCACCACCGAGACGTCGTCGGGCACCGAAAGACCGAGCCGGCGCACCGCGCGAATGGCGCCCAGGGCCAACACGTCGCTGGCGCAGATGATCCCGGTGACCCCCCGGTCGACCAGCTTGGTCGCCGCGACCCGGGCACCCTCCATCGAGAAGCTGGAACGCTCGACCCAGTCGGTCCCCTCGCTCCAACCCGTGACGCGGCCCATCGCGGTCAACTTCCGCCGCGACGGCACATGGTCCTCGGGGCCGAGCACCAGGCCGATCCGCTCGTGGCCCAGCGAGCGCAGGTGACCGTACGCCTGCTCGACCGCGACCGCGTCGTCGGTGGAGACCCGGGGGAAGCCGAGTTCGTCCACGCCCGCGTTCACCAGCACCACCGGCAGCCCCCGGTCGGTCAACCGGCGATAGTGCTCGTGCGACGCGTCGGCCAGCGCGTACGAGCCGCCGGCGAAGATGACGCCGGAGACCTGATGGTCCAGCAGCATCTCGACGTACGCGGACTCGGAGACGCCACCGATGGTGCGGGCGCACAGCGCCGGGGTGAAGCCGCGTTGGGCCAGCGAGCCGGTGACCACCTCGGCGAGCGCCGGGAAGATCGGATTCTGCAGCTCGGGCAGCACCAGCCCGACCAGTCGGGCGCGTTCACCACGCAGCTTGCTCGGTCGCTCGTAACCGAGCACGTCCAAGGCGGTGAGCACCGCCGTCCGGGTCGCCTCGGCCACGCCGTCGCGGCCGTTGAGCACGCGACTCACGGTGGCTTCGCTGACGCCAGCCTTGCGGGCGACCTCGGTCAGTCGTTTCGTCACGGCCGCAATCGTACGCCGAAACTCTGCAAAAACAGAACAGCCGACTGCCGTCGGCTGACGTGTTCTATCGGGTCACTGTCCGAGATTGCGCAGCGCGTCGGAGATCGCCCGGTGGAAGGTCGGGTACGCGTAGATCATGTGCCGGAGTTGGCTCAGCGGGACGGCCGCGTGCACGGCCACGACCAGGCCGGACAGCACCTCGCCGCCGGCCGGTCCGGCCGAGGTGGCTCCGATCAACACCCCCTGGTCGGCGTCGGCGATGAGCTTGATGAAGCCATCCTCGTCTGTCTTGTGGATCCAGCCACGGGCGGACGACGACAGCCGGGTGAAGCCGACCTGCACGTTGATACCGCGTTCGCGGGCCTGCTGCTCGGTGAGGCCGACCGCACCGATCTCCGGATCGGTGAAGGTGACCCGGGGCAGCGCCCGGTAGTCGGCGCGGGGCACCGATCCCGCCGAACCGCTCGATCCGGTGGCGGCCAGCGAACTGGCCACGCCGACCGCGCCCCCGACCACGCTTGCCGTACCGCTCGGGTCCGCGCCGCCCTGCGACCGCCGCATGTGGTCGAGCACGTCGGCGACCACGATGGACGCCTGATACATCGCGATGTGAGTGAAGGCACCCTCGCCGGTGACGTCGCCGACCGCCCAGATTCCCTCAGTGACGTGCAGCCGGTCGTCCACCGGCAGGTACCGCCCACTCGCGTCGACGCCGACCGTGTCCAGCCCGAGTTCGTCCAGGTGGGCGCGGCGGCCGGTCACCACCAGCAGCCGCTCGGCGGTGAACTCCTCGCCCCCGGTGCCGCGCAGGGTGAAGCCGGCGGCACCGTGCTCGATCCGAGCGGCCTTGACCCCGGTATGGATCTCCACCCCGTCGGCCCGCAACGCGGCGGCCGCCGCCTCCGACGACTCCGGCTCCTCGACGGCCAGTACCCGGTCGAGCGCCTCCACCACGGTGACCCGTACGCCGAAGCGGGCGAACACCTGAGCCAGCTCCAGCCCGATCGCGCCGCCGCCCAGCACCAGCAGCGACCCGGGCAGTTCCTCGACCTCGATGGCCTCGCGGTTGGTCCAGTACGGAGTGTCCGCCAACCCGTCCACCGGCGGCACCGACGGTCGGGTGCCGGTGCCCAGCACGATCCCGTGGCGCGCCTGGAAGACCTGCTCACCGACCCGCACCCGACCCGGACCGTCGAGTCGGCCGCTGCCGCGTACGAAGCGTCCGCCCTTGCCGGTGAACCGCTGCACCGCCACCCGGTCGTCCCAGTCGTCGGTGGCCTCCGCGCGGATCCGCTTCGCCACCGGCGCCCAGTCCGGGGTGACCTGCGCGGTGCCGCCGAGGCCGTCGACCCGGCGGGCCTCGGCGATGGCGTTCGCCGCCCGGATCATCATCTTGCTCGGGACGCACCCCCAGTACGGGCACTCCCCGCCGACCAGGTTGCGCTCGACGCCGACCACGGTGAGCCCAGCCTCCGCGAGCCGACCGGCCACCTCCTCGCCGCCCACTCCGAGCCCGAGCACCACCACGTCCACCAGTTCCGGCTCCGCCATGCCGCCAGCATCGCGCACCGAACCGCCCCCGGCCACCCGGCCACGCCACCGTCGACGAAAAGGGCCCCGGACCCGACCGATCGGTGACTGCCCGATAGGACGCAGGGCCCCGCGGGTAGGTCCAAGGCAAGCAGGAGCCGACGATCGAAGGGAGCGGGTGGTGGAACAGGCTCTGGTGAGCGGTGGCGAAGCAAGGAAGATGGTGCCGGAGCCGCCGACCGGCCGCGCCAAACTCGGCTACATCGGCCCCGGCGTGCTCTGGGCGCTGGCCGCCCTGGCCACCGGAGAGCTGCTGTTCACGCCCCGGGTCGGCGCCCAGTACGGGTACGCGTTGCTGTGGGCGCTGATCGCGGCCCTGCTGCTCAAGCTCTTCGTGACCCGGGAGATCGGACGCTACAGCGTGGTGACCGGCCGGCGGTTGCTCAGTGGAATGGCGGAGCTGCCGGGCCCGCGCGGTTGGGCGCTGTGGGTGATCCTGGTGCCGCAGCTGGTGGTCGGCGTCGCCGCCATCGCCGGCATCGCAAGCGCCGCCGGCAGCGCCTTCACCCTGGCCGTACCCGGTCCGATCCAACTCTGGACGGCGGTGGTCATCGCGGCGGCGGCTGGTCTGGTGCTGTTCGGCCAGTACACCGGGGTGGAGTGGGTGTCCCGGGTCATCGGGCTGCTGCTGGCGGTCGGGGTCGTCGTGGCCGCCGTCCTCGTCGGCCCCGACCTCGGCGAGGCGGCATCGGGTGTGGTGCCCACCGTGCCCGAGGATCTCGTGGTCGCCGACATCCTGCCCTGGCTGGGTTTCCTGTCCAACGGTGCCGCCGGGCTGATGTGGTACTCGTACTGGGTCGCGGCGAAGGGCGTGGGTGTCGGTGCCCTGGAGCAGCCGACCCGGCTCGACCCGCGCGGCCTGGACGACGGTCAGGTGGCCCGGGTACGTCAGTGGCTGCGGACCATGACGCTCGACTCGACGTTCGCCGTGGTAGGCGTCGGGATCATCACGGTCGCCTTCCTCGTGCTCGGTGCGGAGCTGCTGCGTCCGGAGGGCATCGTGCCCGCGGAGTCCGACGTCGCCCGCGACCTGACCACGCTGTTCAGTGAGGTTTTCGGCAGTGTCGGGTTCTGGTTGATGGTGGTGGGCCTCATCTCGGCCTTCTGGACGGCCACGCTGACAAACATCGACGGCTGGAAGCGGCTGTACACCGACGGCATCCGCAAGGCCCTGCCGTCCCACCTCGCGCAGCGGCCATGGGCCCGCCCGGCGGTCATCGGTCGGGTCGCCGTCGTCGGCTGGCTCGCGGTGCTGCCGTTCGCGGTGTTCCTCATCTTCGGTGACCCGGTGGGACTGCTGACCGTCGCGGGGTCGATCGAGGCCCTGCACATTCCCCTCGTCGCGGCCCTCGTGCTCTGGCTCAACCGGCGTACGCTCCCGTCCGCGCTGCGCGCGGGTCGGGTGGCCACCGGGCTCGTGGTGATCGCCATCGTGTTCTTCACCGGTTTCGCGATGTACTACCTGTGGCAACAGGTGCTCGGTTAGCGCAGCCAGACCGGGGTGTCCCCGGGCGGCTCCAGCGGTGGCGGGTAGTCGAGCGTGCGACGCAGCGCTTCCGGCAGTCGCCACGGCTGGTGCACCGCCCTACCGGTCACCGACGCCAGCTCGGGCACCCACCGCCGCACGTACGCGCCATCGGGGTCGTACCGCTCGGCCTGCCGTACCGGATTGAACCCCCGGTACGGCCTGGTGTCGTTTCCGGTGCCGGCGACCCACTGCCAGTTGCCCGAGTTGTCGGCGATGTCGCCGTCGAGCAGCCACCGGAAGTAGACCGCCTGTCCGTCCCGCCAGTCCAGCCCGAGCGACTTGGTGAGGTAGCCGGCGGTGATCAACCGGGCCCGGTTGTGCAGCCAGCCTTGCGCCCGCAGCTGACGCATGCCGGCGTCCACGACCGGCAGGCCGGTGCGGCCCTCGGTCCAGGCGGCGAGGGCCTGCTCGTCGTAGCGCCAGTGCTCGGTCGCCCGGCGGCGGTACGCCTTGCGGGGCAGGTCGGGGAAGGCGGCGGTCACCTGGTGGTAGAAGTCGCGCCAGCAGAGCTGCCGGACGAACGGGGACTCCCGGTCATCGATCGCGTTGGCCACGGTGAGCGGTGACAGGCAGCCGAAGCGCAGGTAGGGACTGAGCCGGGAGGTGGCGTCGCCGGCCATGTCGTCGTGGCGGTCACCGTAGCGCGCGACGTCGGGCAGCCACCGCGCCAACCGACGCCGGGCCTCGTCCTCTCCGCCGGTCACCACGTCCGGCGACTCTCCCGGCGGCAGCGCCGGGAGACGCCCGACCGGCACGCCGGCCGGCAACCTCACGGTCACCGGTGCGGACAGTTCCTCCCGCCACGATCGCGCGCTCCACGCCCGGTGGTACGGACTGAACACCCGATAGTGGTCACCGCCGCCCGGGGTCAGTTCTGCCGGCTCGACCACCGTCAGGCCGGGGAAGAACCTCAGATGCAGTCGGTGCCGGTCGCACTCGGCCCGCAGGCGTCGTGCCCGGCGGGCCGCGTACCGGGAGACGTCGGCGGAGAGTGCGACAGCCTCGGCGCCCACCTCGCCGGCCAGCCGGATGGTCTCGGCCACCGGATCGCCGTGCCGCAGCACCAGGTCACCGCCGAGCGCACGCAGCGCCTCGCGGAGCGCGGCAAGACTCTGGTGCAGGAAACGGGTGCGGTTCGGCGACAGTTCCGCCAGCGCCGGGTCCAGCACGTACAGCGGCACCACGCGGTCGAAGGCGGCGCAGCTGGTCGCCAGTGCCGGGTGGTCGTGCACCCGCAGGTCACGGGTGAACAACACGACGACGGTACGCCCACTCACCGCAGCCGTGGTCCAGGCACGGCGACCGGGCTGCCGGCCGGGGTCAGCAGGGCGCGGGTCGCCACCCCCAGCCGACGCCGCTGCGGGACGGTGGCGCGACGAGCGAAGACGTCGTAGTCCTGGGCGGCCACCTCGTCGAGGATCCCCCCGTAGAGCAGGTAGGCGGTGCGGATGCAGGCCTGCGAGGCACCGTCGAGCAGCACCACGCCCGGCGCTGCGGCGACGTAGTGCGCCTGGGCGCGGGTCACCTCGTACCGGATCAGTTCGCGCACCGGCCCGCTGGCCCGCCCGGCGACGTGACAGGCCAACAGGTCGTCCCGGGTCACGCCGAAGGCGGCCAGGTCCTCGTCGGGCAGGTACGTCCGCCCCCGGGCCAGGTCCTCGCCGACGTCGCGGATGAAGTTGGTCAGCTGGAACGCGAAGCCGAGCTGCCGGGCGGGCTCGCGGGCCGCCGCCGGATCGGAGCTGCCCAGGATGGGCAGCATCATCGTGCCGATGACCGCTGCCGATCCCTCCATGTAGTCCAGCAGGTGCTCGTAGGTGCGGTAGGAGGTGACGGTCAGATCCATCGCCATGCTCTTGAGGAACGAGGCGAAGTCCTCCCGATCGAGGTCGAAGACGGCGATGGTGTGCAGCACCGCTGGAAGCAGCGGGTCGGTCACCCGGGCACCGTGCAGCCCGGCGACGAACCGTCCCCCCCAGTCGTCCAGCCGTGCCGCGCGCTCCGCCGGTGGCAGGGCGTCGGTCTGATCGACGATCTCGTCGGCGTAGCGGGTGAACCCATATAAGGCGTGCACATGCCGCCGTTTCCATGCGGGCAGCAGCCGAGTGGCGAGATAGTAGGTGCGGCCGTGGCGTCTGTGCAGCTCACGGCATCTGTCGTAGGCAGCGGCGAGATCCAGGTCCACCGGCCCCTCCTCTGATTCGACGCACCAATCGACGCAACTTGAGACCTTAGGGTACGCTCGGCGGCATGGCCAGCGACGGACCAACGGGTAACCTCCTCCGCGTGGTGCCTGAGCAGCCGGTCGGTGGAGACGACCCGATCGCTGCCGTACTGGCCGCCTACACGCGCGACATCGTCACGGCCGTCGACAACACGCTGGCCGAGTTCCTGACCGCCGAGGTCGACGCGCTCGCCGCGATCGACCCGGCGATGGGCGGCTTCGCCGCCACCGCCCGCGACTGCGTCCTCTCCGGCGGAAAGCGGGTCCGGCCAACGTTCGCCTACTGGGGATGGCGTGGCGCGGTCGGCGGTGACACCCCGGTCACCCCGGTGCTGCCCGCCCTGGCCACCTTGGAGGTGCTGCACACCTTCGCGCTGGTGCACGACGACGTGATGGACGCCTCCGCCACCCGGCGCGGCCGACCTACCGCCCATGTGGCGGTGGCCACCCAACACGCCGCGTCGGGTCGCAACGGCGACTCGGGGCGCTTCGGCGAGGCGGTCGCCGTGCTCATCGGCGATCTGTGCATGGTCTGGGCCGACCAGCTGCTGGCCCTCACCGACCTGCCGGCGGACCGGCTGTTCCAGGTACGGCGCGGCTACGACCGGATGCGGGTGGAGACGGTCGCCGGGCAGTATCTCGACGTCCTCGGCGAGACCGAGCCGCAGAGCTGGTCGGTGGATCGGGCGCTCCGGGTGGCCCGGTACAAGACCGCCAGCTACACCGTGCAACGACCGCTGCTCTTCGGCGCCAGCCTGGCCGGCGTCGGCGGCGACAGCGCGCTGGCCGCCGCGTACACCCGCTACGGCCTCGCCGTCGGCGAGGCCTTCCAGCTCTGCGACGATCTGCTCGGTGTCTTCGGTGACCCGACCACCACCGGCAAACCGGCCGGCGACGACCTGCGTACCGGCAAGCCGACGGCGCTGCTCGTCCTGGCCCGGGAACTGGCCACGCCGACGCAGCTACGGGCACTGGATGGTGCCGGCCGGCGCGCCGACGAGCCGGAGATCGCCCGGCTCGCCGAGGTCGTGCTCGACACCGGCGCGGTGCGACGGATCGAACGGATGATCGACGAGCGGGTCGAGGACGCGCTTGCCGCGCTCGACGCGGTCGCCGTCGACGAGACCGCCCGTACCGCGCTGGTCGGCCTCGCGACCGCCGCCACGCACCGGAGGGCATGATGGGCTTCCTGCACAGAGAGGTGGTCGCCGGTGCGGACCGTTGACGGGCGTACTGATCGGGTGGTGGTTGTCGGGGCCGGGCTCGGCGGGCTGGCCTGCGCGCTGCACCTGGCCGGCAGCGGGCGCCAGGTGACCGTGCTGGAACGCGAGCCGGTGCCGGGTGGGCGGGCCGGTCGGCTCAGCGTCGACGGCTACGAGTTCGACACCGGCCCCACGGTGCTCACCATGCCCGATCTCATCGCCGAGGCGCTCGCCGCGGTGGGCGAGGAGCTGACCGACTGGCTCGACCTGGTGCCGCTCGACCCGGCCTACCGTGCCTACTATCCGGACGGCTCCACGCTGGACGTGCTCACCGACACCACCGCGATGGCGGCGGAGATCTCCCGGGTCTGCGGGCCCCGGGAAGCCGACGGCTACCTGCGTTTCGTCGACTTCGCCCGCAACCTGTGGCGACTTGAGCGGGCCGACTTCATCGAACGCAATCTCGACGCGCCGACCGACCTCCTCACCGGCAACCTGCTCAAACTCGTCGCCACCGGCGCCTTCCGGCGGCTGCAAACCAAGATCGACCAGTTCTTCCGGGATCCGCGTACCCGACGGATCTTCTCCTTCCAGGCGATGTACGCCGGGCTCGCCCCGCACGACGCGCTGGCCATCTACGCGGTCATCGCGTACCTCGACTCGGTGGCCGGGGTCTTCTTCCCGCGCGGCGGCATCCACGCGGTCTCCCGAGGGTTGGCCGGCGCCGCCGAGAAGCACGGCGTGCGCATCCGGTACGGCACCACCGTGACCCGGGTGGAGACCGCGAACGGGCGGGCCACCGGGGTGGTGACCGCCGACGGGGAGTTCGTCCCGGCCGACGCGGTGGTGCTCAACCCCGACCTCCCGGTCGCCTACCGCGACCTGCTGCCGCCGGCCCGGCAGCGCCGGCTCACCTACTCACCCTCCTGCGTCGTGCTGCACGTCGGCTCGACCCAGGGGTACGGGCGAATCGCCCACCACAACATCCACTTCGGCCGGGCCTGGCAGGGCACCTTCGACGAGGTCATCCGACGCGGAACCCTGATGTCCGACCCGTCCCTGCTGGTGACCAACCCGAGCCGGACGGATCCGGCGGTGGCACCGACCGGCCGCCACACCTACTACGTGCTGGCGCCGGTGCCGAACCTCGACCGGGCACCCTTCGACTGGCGCGGTGACCTCACCGCCCGCTACACCGACCAGCTCATCACCACGTTGGAGGAGCGCGGCTACGTCGGCTTCGGCGCGGGTGTCGAGGTGCTGCGGGCAATCACCCCGGCGGAGTGGGCCGAGCAGGGCATGGCGGCCGGTACGCCGTTCGCCTCCGCGCACACCCTGTTCCAGACGGGCCCGTTCCGACCGTCGAACCTGCACCGCTCACTGTCCAACGTGGTGTTCGTCGGCTCAGGCACCCAGCCCGGTGTCGGCGTACCGATGGTGCTCATCTCCGGCAAGCTCGCCGCCAGCCGGATCACCGGGGAGCCTCGGTGAGCACGAGGAACGAGGCAGCGCCGTGCCCTGCGCTCAGGAACGGAGAGTGGCGCTGATGTCGCAGTCCCGGGAGAGCCACCTCGTCGAACTGGTCGACGACACCGGGCAGCCCGTCGGGAAGGCCACGGTCGCCGCCGCCCATCAACCGCCCGGTCAGCTGCACCGGGCGTTCTCCGTACTGCTCGTGGCACCCGATGGCCGGGTGCTGCTTCAGCGGCGCGCCGCGACGAAGACCCGCTTCCCGTTACGCTGGGCGAACTCCTGCTGCGGCCATCCACAGCCGGGCGAAGCCCTGGCCGAGGCCGCCAACCGGCGGCTGGCAGAGGAGTTGGGTGCCGGGCCGGTGCCGTTGAGCGAGATCGGCGTCTACGTCTACCGCGCCGAGGATCCGGCCACCGGGCGGGTCGAGGTCGAGTACGACCATGTCCTGCGCGGCGAGTTCCACCCCGACGGGTCACTACGACCCGAGCCGACCGAGGTGGCGGAACTGCGCTGGGTCGAGCCGGCCCAGCTCGCCGCCGCGCTCCACCAGGATCCCGACACCTACGCGCCGTGGCTGGGTGGCGTCCTGGATCGGCTGCTGCAACCCTCGCAACCGCCCGGGCAGCCGGCCTACGACGCGCCGGAGCGGCCGGGTGGCCGATGAGGCGCTGAGCGCGGGCGTGGTCGCCCAGCGCCTGGGGGTCGCGGTGACCACACTGCGCACCTGGCATCAGCGGTACGGCCTCGGGCCCAGCCAGCACATTCCGGGCCACCACCGGCGCTACACAGCGGCAGATCTGGCTCGGCTCGAAGTGATGCGACGGCTCACCGCCGAAGGGGTGAGCCCCGCCGAGGCGGCCCGTTGGGCCCGTCAGGCACCCGACGCCCTCGCGCCTGTCGACATCTCCCGTGCCGTACGCCGGCGACGGGACGGCGGTGGTACGACCATCCCGGTCGGCCGGGCCGGGCCGGCGGCCCGGGGGCTGGCCCGCGCCGCGATGCGCCTGGACGCCGCGGCGATCAGTGAAACGATCTCCCGCGCCATCGCCACCGACGGCGTGGTCGCGACCTGGGACCGGCTGCTGCGCCCGCTGCTCGTCGGCATCGGCGAGCGGCACGCCGCCACCGGTGCGCTGATCGAGGTCGAGCACCTGGTGTCCCGGTGCGTCTCGGCGGCGTTGAGCGTGGCAGCGTCCGCCGGCCCCGCTTCCGGGCCCCCCCGCGTCCTGCTCTCCTGCGCCGACGAGGAGCAGCACAGCCTGCCGCTGGAGGCGCTTGCCGCAGCGTTGGCCGAGGCCGGGGTCGGCTACCGGATGCTCGGTGCCCGGGTGCCGACGCCGGCGCTGCTCGCCGCGATCGACCGGACCGGTCCGGCCGCCGTGGTGCTCTGGTCGCAGACTCGGGCCACCGCCGAGCCGGCCCAACTCACCGCACTGCTCACCGCGTCGAGCCGGCCGATGCTGGTGCTCGCAGCCGGGCCGGGCTGGCCGGCCCGGGCTCTGCCGACCGGGGTGGTCCGCCCGGCCGACCTGAGCGAGGCGGTCTCCCTCACCGTCGCCGTGCACGACTCACTGAATCGTCCGGCCGCCTCCTGACCCGCCGTGGGTCCACCCGAGTCGGGTGAACTAGCGTCGGGGCGTCCGCGTACCCCGAACCCTTCTCGGGAGCGAACGATGCGTCACCGTGCCCTACTGGCGTCCCTCGCCGGCCTGGTCGTCCTGCTCGTCGCTGGCTGCGGCGGCGGCAGCACCCCGACGGCCACCGCACCGTCCAGTCCGCCACCCTCGGCCGCTCTGCCGCCGGAGCCGGCCCCGTCGCCGACCCGTACCGTGCCGGCGAAGCCACGGCTGCGGCCGCTGCCGGTGAAACTGCCGGCCGGGCTGATCCGCACCACCGGCACCGACAAGGTGGCCCTCACCTTCGACGACGGTCCGGACCCGGCCTGGACGCCCAAGGTGCTCGACCGGCTGAAGGCGGCCAAGGTGACCGCCACTTTCTGCGTGGTGGGTAAGCAGGTCCGCAAGCATCCGGGCCTGCTGCGGCGGATCGTCCGGGAGGGGCACCAGCTCTGCAACCACAGCTGGAACCACGACCTGGACCTCGCCCGGCGACCGGTCTCCGAGATCCGCGCCGACCTGATCCGTACCAACCGGGAGATCCGGCGGGCGGTGCCGGACGCGAAGGTGCCGTTCTACCGGCAGCCCGGTGGCCGGTGGACCGCCGAGGTGGTGAAGGTCGCCAAGCAGCTCGACATGCGCTCGTTGCACTGGTCCGTGGACCCACAGGACTGGGCCAAGCCGACCGCGGCCACCATCGAGAAGCGGGTGAAGCGGTCGGCCCGCCCCGGAGCCGTGGTCCTGCTGCACGACGGGGGCGGTAACCGCTCGGCCACCCTCGCCGCCTGCACGAAGTTGATCGCCGGTCTGAAGCGCGACCATGGCGTCGCCAGGCTCACCTAGACCGGCTCCGAGCTGGCGTTCTTCGGGCCGTTGTGGCTGCCGCCATACCGGTTTGGTCGACCGGTACGCCATCACGTATGCTTTCGAAGCCTCCGGCGGGGCCGGATGGGAGCAAGTCCGCTCAACGTTGCGAGTGTGCAATGATGGCGGGGCCGCCCTCATCGTCTAGCGGCCCAGGACGCCGCCCTTTCAAGGCGGTAGCACGGGTTCGAATCCCGTTGGGGGCACGGTTCGGCTCAGGCCGGAGGCAACACCAGCAAGGTCCTGTGGAGCAGTTGGAGTGCTCGCCGCCCTGTCAAGGCGGAGGTCGCGGGTTCAAGTCCCGTCAGGACCGCAAGCGCTGACGCCGCGCCCCTCGCGCGGCGTTCTGCGTATCGGGGCATGCGACCCGTCCCAGCGGCGATCCCGCAGGTTGGGTAGCATGAGCCGAGCACCACGGCCAGGTAGCTCAGTTGGTACGAGCGTCCGACTGAAAATCGGAAGGTCGGCGGTTCGACCCCGCCCCTGGCCACATAGCCTTTCGCCGGGCTATTGCAACGCCGATCAGCGGAAACGCCGGTCGGCGTTTTGCTTTGCGCCCCCTCGGGCTGGCGTCCTTTGACCGGCCTTGGCGGCCGCTCCTTCACTGGTTGACCTCAGCGCCGGAGCAGGACGAACCATCCCACCGCGCCCATGAGCAGCAGCAGTGCCAGTGCGAACAGAGCCCGTCCGGCCACGGCGGGCACGGGGGCGAGAAGCGGTACCTGCTGCACGAGCAGGCTCGCACCGAGCAGTGCGAGGAAGCCACCACGACGGAGGGGCTGGGACCGCTGGCTCTCGGTCAGCCGAGCAGCCCGTACCCAGACCGCGGGAAACCGCCGCGTCACCGCGACCCGCACGCCGAGGACGACCACGACAAGGCTGAGGACCACGCTGACAAGGCGCAGGGCGGCCCATACCGGGTCCGAGTCATCCACGATCACGCGACCAATCAATCACGTGGGGTCAATGCCCGGCCCCAGAGCTTGCATCCAGTACCCGGGTACAGGCTTACCGTCGAGGTATGAGTGATCAGGACTTCACCACCGGAGCGGCGTGGGTGCCGGATGCCTGCACCCTGCCGACGGCGCAACGGCCGTTGCGGCTCGCCGAGTTCGACCGGTTCTTCGGCGCGGCGGTACGAGCGGCGGAGCGGGTGTCGGCGCAGCATCTGCGGCTGCGACTCGACAACGCGACGCAGGTCGAGGAGACGGCCCGCGATCTGACCGCCCGCGAGTCGTCGTGCTGCTCGTTCTTCGCCTTCGACCTGTTCCGACCCGATGCGGCCTCGCTGACCTTGGACGTCCGCGTGCCCGCCGGGCACGTCGACGTGCTCGACGCCCTCGCCGACCGGGTCTCCGCCGTACGGCGGCGGCGATGACGTCGTACGGGCTGCGCAGTGGTGAGTTGGCCGACGCGGCCGGCGTCAACCGACAGACCCTGCGCTACTACGAGCGCCGCGGCCTGCTCGCCTCCCCAAAGCGGTCGCCGGGTGGGCACCGGATCTATCCGGCCGAGACGGTCACCCTGCTACGGATCATCAAGACGGCGAAGCGTCTGGGCTTCACTCTCGACGAGGTCACCGAACTGCTCGACGCCGGTCGCCACCGGCACGGCCGGCGGCCTGACCGCGGCCTGCAAGCTCGGGCCAGGAACAAGCTCGCCGAGGTCGAGCGGAAATTGGCGGACCTGACAGTCATCCGCGACACCCTGCGGGCCGCCGTCTCCGCCGGCTGTGACGACCTGATCGCCTGCGCCGGCAGCAACTGCTGCCCACTACCCTTCGCCGACCTCGCCGGGAGCAACGAGCAGGCCTGACACTGCACCCGTCGCGACCACGACCGAGCGGCGCGCGCACAGTGCCGCCGGCCTCGGAATCCTTCGGACCGCAACGGAAACGCGGATCATGAAGAGCTGCCACCACGCGCCAGGGCATGAGGGAGCTTCCGCGCCCCGCCAGCACAATTCATCATGAAATTCGGCTATCATCGCTCTGTGGCGATCGATTGTATGCCGAGGCTTACTCCGGCCGTAGCGCTGTTCCGCTCCCTGGGTGACCCGACCCGGCTGGCCATCCTGCGCCGCCTCACCGTCAGCGAGGCTCGCGTGGTCGACCTGACCGGCGAACTGGGCATGGCCCAGTCGACGGTCTCCAAGCATCTCGCCTGCCTACGCGACTGCGGGCTCGTCGACTACCGGGTCGAGGGCCGCCAGTCGTTCTACGCGCTGACCCGGCCGGAGTTGCTGGATCTGCTGCGCTCGGCAGAGCTGCTGCTGGCGGCCACGGGCGAGGCGGTGGCCCTCTGTCCGGTGTACGGCGCCCCGGCACCCGGAAGTACGCCGGTTCGACCGCCGGCCGAGGCAAAGCCGTGAGCACTTCGGCACTGGCTCCCGAACGGCGGGCGGTGCTGTCCCGACGCAGCCTGTGGCTCGCCTACGCCACCGCCGGCTACAACCTGCTGGAGGGTCTGGTCGCCATCGCCGCCGGAGCCGCGGCCTCCTCCACCGCGCTGATCGGCTTCGGCCTGGACTCTTTCGTCGAGGTTTCCAGCGCCGCAGTGGTGATCTGGCAGTTCCGCTCCCGGGTCCCTGAGGACCGGGAACGGCTGGCGCTGCGGCTGATCGGCCTCTCCTTCTTCGCCCTGGCCGCCTGGGTGACCTTCGACGCTCTCCGCTCGCTGCTGGCCGGCGGTGACGCCGATGCCAGCCCGGTCGGAATCGGCCTGGCCGTTGCGTCGCTGATCGCCATGCCGTTGCTCGTCGCCGCCAAGCGGCGCACCGGCCGTGAACTCGGTTCCGCCACGGTCATGGCCGACTCCACCCAGACGTTGCTGTGCACGTACCTGTCCGCGGTGCTGCTCGTCGGTCTGCTGCTCAACGCCCTGTTGGGCTGGTCCTGGGCCGACCCGATCGCCGCCCTCGTCATCGCCGGGGTCGCGGTCAGGGAAGGCGTGCAGGCGTGGCGCGGCGAGCACTGCGACGACTGCGCACCCGTTCCGGTCGCGGAGACCACCGGTCGAGCCTCGGGCTGCGCCGACAACTGCTGCACCAACTGAGAGGTGTGACGACATGGCCCGGCTCGCACTGCTGCTCTACCTGCTCGGTCTGCTGCTCACGTTCGGCTGGCGCACGTTCGCCCAGTGGCGGCGCACCGGAGACACCGGCCTGCGTCTCGATGCCGGCCCGGCCGGCACGCTGCGGTGGTGGGCCAAGCTGCTGTTCGTCGCGGCCCTCGTGCTCGGCCTCGCCGGCCCGGCCGCCGCCCTCGCCGGGCTGTCTCCGCTATCCAGTCTCGACCATCGCCCGCTGCACGTCGCCGGCCTCGTCGTGACCACCGCCGGCCTCGTCGCGACACTTGCCGCCCAACTCGCCATGGGCGCCTCATGGCGCATCGGAGTCGATCCGAACGAACGCACCGCGTTGGTGACGGTCGGTGCATTCGCGTACGCCCGCAATCCCATCTTCTCCGCCATGGCGGCGACCATGCTCGGCCTGAGTCTCATGGTGCCAAATGCCGTGGCGCTGGTCGCCCTGCTCGTCCTGATCGTGGCGCTGCAGGTGCAGGTCCGAGCGGTGGAGGAGCCCTATCTGCTCGCCACCCACGGCGACGCCTACCGCCGCTACGCAGGACGAGTCGGGCGTTTCCTGCCCGGGTTGGGTCGGCTCACCGGCTGAAAGCCGATCTCCTCCTGCTCTGGCGGCGCGGTTTGCGGTAAGGCGCGGTCTCCGGGGCGGTGGAGGGCGCGAGTTGCGGCGTCTCGTGCGGTGGCGGGTGGTCGGCTGGCCCTCGGGGCGGTAGCGGACGCGGCTCTCGCGTCGCTTGGTTGCGGCCCGACCAGTTGAGACCCTTCCGGCCTCAGCCGACGGACCATCGGGCGCGTCGGACGATCCACGCCCGGCGCTCGTCCGCGCTCGGCACGCCGACCGGCTCACCGGTCCTGCTGTCGGCTCTGCGCCACACCGCCCTGGATCGCTTCCCACACGCTGCGCCCGGCCCGTAGGAGCGTCTCTCCCGCCTGCTCGGCCAACTGCCGAGTGCCGGACGTCTCGCCGTGAGCGGGCGGGCCATGCTCCGGCGGCCCGGGCCCATCCTGCCTCCGGCCACTCCCGCCACCCTGTTCACCCCGCGCTTCTTCCCGGCCCATGTCCCGGACCCGGCTCGAATCCCGGTCCTCGGCCGGCTTCGGCTCCCGACCTTGGCCCCGATCCCGGTCCTGGCCCCGATCCCGAGCCTGGCCCTCGACCCGAGCCTGGCCCCGATCCCGGTCGTCCGGCTCGCGTCCGGGTGCCCGGCCGGCGACCGCACCGATGGCACCCACCTGCTGACCCAGGTCGTCCGTCGCACCGCCCGGCTGCGCGGCCACCGGACCCGCACCGCCCGGCCGCCCAGCCACCGGACCCGGGCCGCCGGCGGCCGGACTCGACGGGCCGGCGGAATCCTCCTGCTCGCCGAGGGGCCGGCCAGGTCGAGCGAGCGGTTGGTCCGCCGTCCCAGCGGACCGGGCAGCGACCGGTGCAGCCCGGTCCGTCACCAGGCCAGGCCGCCCGACAGCGGGTTCGGCCCGGCCCACGGCCTGCCCGACGGCGGGTCCGGCAGCGGCAGCCACCTGTTCGCTCACGTCGGCAGCCGTTCCCGCCACCCGGTTCACGTCCTCCAACACCGCGCTCGCGGTGCTGGCCAGCGCGTCGATGACCTGAGGGTTCCGGTCGATGGTGGTCAGCGCGCGATCGAGGATCGTCACCAACTTCTCCAGGCGCACCTTCAGCAGGGCCTGCGCCTCCACGCCCTCGATGTCGAGTTCGACGCCCTCGACGTGCACGCGGACGCCGGCGTCGAGTTGAAGCAGACCGGCGAGCCGGGCCCGCAGGGACAGGTCGGCGTCCAGCCGGTCCACGGAGAGCTGGATCGACTTGACCGCGACCTTCGGGACGTCGAGCAGCACATCTGGCTCCGGCTCACCGCCACCGTTCGGACCGGTTGGCTGCCCGGCACTGGAGACCGAGGGCTCTTCGCTGTCTGTCATGTCCCGCTCCGCCTCACCGTCGCGGACCGCCCGGCGACGTCCCGCCACGCATACCCGCTCTGCGGACGGCCATCCCGGCACGAAGGCGCTTCGGCAGCACCGGTCGATCGATATCGGCGAGTACGACGATCATCAGGCGGGACGGACATCGGGGGAAGCTGCGCACCCGGGCATGAGCCGGTATGGTCCGGGCCTATGGGACAGGGGATGGCCGATCCGACCGACATCCAGCAGGACCTTGAGCGGTTTGCGCTCCGCAACACCCTGCGCGTACCCGCCTCCGCGGAGCGGGCGTACGAAGTCTTCACCGGTCGGCTCGCCGACTGGTGGGTGACGGAGTACACCTGGTCGGGCCCGGAAATCCTGGCCGAGCTGGGCATGGAGCCCCGCCCCGGCGGGATGCTCTACGAGGTCGGGCCATACGGCTTCCGCAACGACTGGGGGCGGGTGCTGACCTGGGATCCTCCCCGCCGTCTGGTGTTCACCTGGCAGATCGGCGCGGATCGCGCACCGGTGCCGGACCCGGCGCAGGCCAGCGAGGTCGAGGTGCTCTTCACGCCCGCCGAAGCCGGCACCCTCGTCGAGGTGACGCACCGGCACTTCGACCGGCACGGCTCGGCTGCGGAGGGCTACCGACAAGCCCTGACCGCCGGTTGGCACGAGCTGCTTTCCCGCTACGCGACAACACTGATCCACTCGCCGGCATGAGCGCCGCGCCGGGCGCGTTGACCGACTCGAACGGTCAGGCGGCCCGCTGCCGCAGCGTCGCCACGGTCGAGCCGGCCAGGGTGAGCAGGCACTCGGGCAGCAGCCCGTCGGCGGCCGCCGCGCCGAACAGCGCCCGCGCGGTGTCGAGGTCGGCGTTGGCGTACGCGCTGACGAAGCGGGCCACCCACCGAGCGTCGTACCCGGCCTGGTCGATCCCGGGGAAGTCGAGCGCGCAGGCCCCGGGCGGCACCGGATCCCCGACCATCGTCGCGGCCAGGCACCACGCCACGTCGTACGCCCCGGACAGGCCGGCCCGGTCGACCACCGCGTCGAAGGTCCCCACCACCGCCTCGGAGTCCCCGTCGAGGGCCGAGCTGAGGATGGCGGTGGCATCCTCGAACATCTGCTGTGGCGAGTCGGTCACGGACCGCACAGTACGGGTGCCGGTCAAGGAGCCCGCTCCGGTTACTCTCCGCACATGGTGGAGGCGACCTGCGGATAGACCTGCCTCCACGGTCCCGCCGCCCGTCACGGCACGCTAGTCTGCGCAGCGGACCTTCGCCCGAGGAAGGACGACCATGCACATGTCGCGCGGCTCGCGGACGGCCATCCTGGCTGTCTGCGCCACGGTCCTGCTCGCCACCAGTGCCTGCGGGGAAGACCAGCCCGAGGAGGCGACCACCCAACAGGTGCGCCTCTACGGCACGGACGGCAACATGCTCAACTCGTACCCGGAGGAGTTGGAGGATCGCGCCGGCCTGGTCGACGGGATGAAGGGCACCACCCCGCTCACGCCGCTGCCGAACGACTTCAAGAACCGGCTACGGTCCGTGGACCCGAGGTTGACCGACTACCTCTACTCCGCCGAGGCGTACGACGCGGTGCTGATCAGCGCGCTCGCGGCGCAGCTGGCCGGGTCGACCGACCCCGCGGACATCGCCAAGCAGATCGTGGGCGTCACGAACAACGGCACCAGCTGCACCACGGCGAGTCAGTGCCTGCGGCTGGCCCGCCAGGGCACCGACATCGAGTACCGCAGCGTGTCGATCACCCGAGCCGGCTTCACGGACGCGGGCGAGCCGGCCACCGCCAGTTACGCCACCCTGCACTTCGACGGTCAACAGCTCAACGACGCCAAGACGGAGTTCGTGGGTGCCGGGGACGAGTCCACGGCCAGCAAGAAGGCACCGCCGAAGGCGAAGCGGCAGAACGCCAACTTCCCCGACCCGGAGAGCGGCGCGCCGCTGGTCCTGGGTGGTCTGCTGCCCAAGACCGGTGACCTGGCCATCGCAAACCCGCCGATCGCAGCCGGCGCGGCGCTGGCACTCAAGGAGATCAACGCGGCCGGCGGGGTGCTCGGCGAGGACGTGGTCTGGATCGATGGCGACGACGGCACCAGCCCGACCGTGGCGAAGGCGACCGTGGCCAGCCACATCGACGCCGGCGTACACGTGATCATCGGCGCCGGTGGCTCGGGCATCTCCGCGGCCGTACTGCCCGACGTGGTGGACGCCGGTCTGATCCTCTTCTCCCCGTCGAACACGGCGGCGGACCTGACCGAGGCCGACGACAAGGGCCTCTACTTCCGCACCGCCCCGCCGGACAGTCTCCAGGGGCGGGCGCTGGCCGACGTGATCCTCCGGGACGGGCCGCGCAAGATCGCTATCGTGGCGCGTGAGGACTCCTACGGCAAGGGGCTCCAGGAGGTCGTCCGGGCCGAGCTGGAGCGGGCCGGTTTCGGCGGCGACAAGGTGAAGTTGCTCGGCTACGAGCCGGGAGAGGACGCCGAGGCCGCCCCGATCAACTTCGGCGAGGGCGCCAAGCAGATCAAGGAGTTCGGGGCCGACGCTGTGCTGATCATCGGCTTCAGCGAGTCGGCTGCGGTGATCCGGGCGCTCGCCGAAGCCGACGTACCGCTGGCCGCGCTGGCCTCCTGATCCAGCCGACGCCGACGGCCGCACCGCGACCCGGTGCGGCCGTCGCTGTCTGCGGGTGCCTCAGCGTCCGCGCCGCCGTTCCAGGAACTCCGTCATCCGGCGCTGCTTCTCCTCGTCGGTGAAGAGCACCGCCTGGCTGACCAGGTCCAGCTGTGGATGCGCGGCGGCCGGGGCGTCGACGGCGAGCTTGGTCAACCGCAGCGCCAACGCCGAACCCTTGGCCATCTCGTCGATCAGCCCGTGTGCCGCCGGCAGCAGCTCGTCCGGCGTGGCCACCACCCGGTTCACCAGGCCGATGCGCAGCGCCTCGGCAGCGTCCACCCGCCGGCCGGTGAACAGCAGCTCCTTGGCCAGGGTCTCGCCCACCAGCGCCGGCAACCGGTGGGTGGCGCCGGCACCGGCCAGGATGCCGAGCCGCACCTCCGGTTGGCCGAAGACCGCCCGCTCGGAGCAGACCCGAAGATCGCAGGCGTACGCCAGCTCGGCGCCGCCGCCGAGGGCCGGGCCGTCGATCGCCGCCACGGTCGGCATCGGCAGCGCCCGGATCCGGGCGAAGGCCGCCGAGTTGATCGCGGCCAGTGCGTCCAGGCGGCCACGCTCCCGCAGCTGGGCGATGTCCGCCCCGCCGGCGAAGATCCCGTCGGTGCCGCCGGTCAGCAGCAGCATCCGAGGGCGTGCCTCCAACTCGGCGCAGACCTCGTGCAGGGCCGCGATCAGGTCGGCGTCGATGGCGTTGCGCTTCTCCGGCCGGTCCAGCGTGACCACCAGCCGGTCCGGCTGCTCCTCGACCCGCAGTCCGCTCATCGTGCCGCCTCAGGCGAGCCGGCACCGCCCGGGATCGGTCCCGCCGAAGCACCGCCGGCGGTCGGGAGAGGCTCGCTGCCGCCCGAGCGCGCCCCATCGGTCCACCGGTAGAAGCCATGTCCGGACTTCTTGCCCAACCGACCGGCGGCGACCAACTCCACCAGCAGCGGCGGCGGGGCGAACCGGTCGCCGTACGCGGCCTGCAACGTCCGCGCGATGTCCAGGCGCACGTCCAGGCCGACCAGGTCGGTCAGTTCCAGCGGGCCGACGGGGTGCCGGTAGCCGAGCACCATCGCCTTGTCGATGTCGGCGGGGCTGGCGACCCCGTCGGCGACCATCCGGATCGCCTCCAGCCCGAGCGTCACGCCCAGTCGGGACGTGGCGAAACCCGGCATGTCGCGTACGACGACCGGGTCCTTGCCCAGCCGACCGGCGAGCGCGACGGCCGCGTCCGTGGTCTCCGGGGAGGTGGCCGGCCCGACCACGATCTCCAGCAGCGCCATCGCCCAGACCGGGTTGAAGAAGTGCAGCCCGCAGAAACGCTCCGGCCGGGTCAGCTCCGCCGCCAGGTCGGCGATCGGAATGCTTGAGGTGTTGCTGCCCAGCAGCGCCGGGTGCAGCGCCTCGGCCTCGGCGAGTACGGCCCGCTTGAGATCGGCCCGTTCCGGTACCGCCTCCACGATCACGTCCGGTGCCGGTGCGACCTCGGCGAGTCCTGCCCGCAGGGTGATCCGTTCCCGGTCGGCAGCGGCCTGCTCGGCGCTGAGTCTGCCCCGCCGCACGGCCCGCTCCCCGAGTTCGGTGAGCCGCCGCACCGCCGCGCCACCACGCTCCCGGTCCACCTCGACAAGCTCCACGGTGTGACCGCTGCCGGCCGCCACGTACGCGATGCCGAGACCCATCGTGCCGGCACCCACCACCACGAACCGCTCAGTCATCGCGACACCACCGCACAGTGAGAATCGGTCCTCGGCTGACGCCTGCGACGCGCGGGGTCGCCGCCACGCCGGGTGTCAGCCCGTACGCTCCGCTCAGTCATGCTGCGACCCTATGCAGCGCCGGCACCGGTGCCATGCGTGGGGGCGGGCGGGATCGGGTAAGACCGCCGACAACCGAGGGAAGGACGAGCAGATGAGCCAGGCACCGGAGACCGTGGACGGCACGGGCGCCGAGGGGACCGTCGAGACGCGCGGCGACGAGCGCGTCGAACTGCTGCGTGCCGACACCAACAACGACGGCCGCACCGACGTGTGGGTGGTCGACACCGATGGAGACGGGAAGGCCGACCTGTTCCAGTTCGACACCGACGGGGACGGCAAGGTGGACGTCACGATGGTCGACATCGACGAGGACGGCCAGCCCGACGAGGTGGTCGACGGCGACGGCGGACTCCCCCCGGAGCAGCTTCCGCCGACCGTCCAGGTTTGAGGTGTCGGGAAGGGCACCCTGCTGACGCCTCCGTCGGAGCAGGGGGCCCTTCTCGTCACCTCCGCCGTGCGCGGATCGCCGGTTCAGCCGGTCAGTTGCAGGGTGGCGAGATAGTACGGGGCGTCGTGGTTGTCCACGTCGACCAACTTCCAGGGGGAGCCGTGCACCAGCTCGGCGAGCTCCTCCGCTGAGCAGACCAGGTAGTCGAACCAGGGAGTACCCAGCTCGCGGTAGCGCAGGCGCAGCCGCAACTGCCCGCCAAGGCGCCCCCGCCGCCGGTTGTGCTCGTGGTACGTGGTGTGCACCGGATCCCGGGTGCCGTACGGGTCGGTGCCGTGGGCGATCACCTGCGCGCCGGGGCGGGCCAGCGCAGCCAGCGCGGCGAGGAAGACGGGAGCCCGTTCCCGACCCTCCATCAGGCCGAGGTTGTTGCCGAGCAGCAGGAAGGTGTCGTACTGCCGCCCGCTTGCGGCGTGCTCGTCAACGGTGGCGTGCACCAGGTCGCGTACGCCCCGGCGGCGGCACACCTGCAACGCGCCGGCCGAGGTGTCCAGGCCGGTGACCGGTACGCCCCGCTCCTGCAACAGCAGCGCGATCCGTCCGCCACCGACACCGACGTCCAGTGTCGCGCCGCGTACCCGGTCGACCGCACGGTGGTCGTGCGGCTGCCAGTCCTCTGGTCCGTCGAGATAGTGGGCGGCCGGCGCGCCGTTGACCAGCCCGTCGTCCCGCTCGATGATCTCGATGACCGGTCGGGGCAGGCGTCCACCGGCCAACGGCCGGGGACCGATGCCCGTCGCCACGGCCAGCGCGTCGCGCAGCAGTTCCCCGAAGACGTCACCGATCCGTGGCTCCCCCGTCACATGCTTCACGCTATCTGGCCGGTCAGTTGACCGCAGCGCCCGTATCCTTGCGGCGTGACCACGTTGGACCGCCTCTCTGCCGAGAAGTACATCCTCCTGACGACCTTCCGTAAGGACGGTCGTGCGGTGCCGACCCCGGTCTGGGCGGTGCGCGACGGCGACGCCCTGGCGGTGTGGTCGGCGGCCGACGCCGGCAAGGTGAAACGGATCCGCCGCAGTGGGGACGTCACGGTGGCCCCCTGCGACGTACGCGGCCGGCCGCACGGCGAGGCGGTGCCCGCCCGGGCGAGCCTCTACGACCCCGGCGCGACCAACCGCATCCGTGGGCTCATCAAGCAGAAGTACCGGGTGATCGGCCGGCTGACCCTGCTCGGCAGCCGGCTGCGTCGGGGGGAGGGTGGCACGGTGGGCATCCGGGTCGAGCTGACCGACTGACGCTCTGGCCCGGCGTTGCGGGACTTCGCCGGTCCGACCATGGCGAAGGGCGGCGGAACGAGTCCGCCGCCCTTCGTGAAGCTCTGTTATCAACCGTGTGGTCAGTCCCCCTGACGCTGCTGCGGGATCTGACCCTGCAGCAATGCCCTGACCTCAGACTCGCGGTATCGGCGGTGACCGCCGAGGGTCCGGATGGCGCTCAGCTTGCCAGCCTTCGCCCAACGGGTCACCGTCTTCGGGTCGACACGGAACATCGACGCCACCTCGGCCGGTGTGAGTAGCGGCTCTGGTTCGTGCGTTCGCGATGCCATCGGTCACTCCTCCACATGTATAGACATCGGCCGGGGTCCCGCCGGCCGACGCGTCTCCCATGGTCCGGCTAGTCCCCGATGTCCGACATGGGCCGAACGGCCGAACGTCCCTAGACGGACGGATGAACCATGCCCGATTTATACTACTTTTACACGCCAGAAAGTAACTTAATCGGACTCATGATCACGGTTCGTGATGCGTCAACTACGAAGCAGCCTCGCGTTACGTCCCAGAAAAGGGACATAGTCACCTAATTGCAACGCTCCAGAAGTTGCACCGCGCGCCACCGTGCGACCAACTTGTCGTACGCCGCCGACGCCTCCTCCGCCTCGCCCCGGGACAGCCCGGCCAGCCCGGCCGCGACCAGTTCCGGCGAGTCGTCCTCGGCCAACGTCTCGTCGGAGAGCAACTCCACCAGCCCGCCGTAGTCGAGTTCCACCACCGAACGTGGGTGGAACTCCTCCAGCCAGCGGGCCGCCTCCTCCACCGCCTCGGTGATCGGCGCGTCGCCGACCGACTTGCGGAGCACCGCGAGCGCCCGGGACGAGCGGCGGCGGGCCTTGGAGATCTCCGTCCGGAAGCGCAGCGAGCGCCGGTCCGGCGCGGTGACGTGGTTGCGCTCCTGCGCATCGAAGAGCACGAACCAGCGCAGCGGCACGCCCCAGGTCGCGATCTGCTCGTGTACGCGGGGGACGCCGTGCTCCAGCACCCGGGCACCGCTGCGCCAGTCCTCCACCACGGCCTTCGCCTGCCCGGCCAGCACCGGCGGCACGAAGGCGTCGGCCAGCACCGGCGGTACGCCGTCCCGTGCGCTCAACGCCGCCTCAGCCACCCGGATACGCAGGTTCCACGGACACACCAGCAGGGTCTCGTCGGTCTCCAGCACGTACGCCTCGTCCGGCAGATCCGGCAGCCGCGTCCAACCGGCACCGAGCGCCTCGATCACCGAGGTCCGCTGCCGGCCGGGCCCCTCGACCGGCGCCACGGCCCGCCCCTGCTCGACGTAGCGCCGCCAGTAGGACTGGCGATCCCGGTCGAAGGCGGTCAGCGGCTCGTACACGCGCAGGTATGAAGCGAAGAGCGACGGCACGGCGCGATCCTCCCACGAACGGCAAGCCGAGCGTTGCTCGGCGTCATCGGTCGACCCGGCGCGGCGCAGGCGCAACCCGGGCAAAGCCCGGCGCCACCCGTCGACCGCGACGACGGCGAGGCCGGGACGGACCGCCCGCAGGGCGGGACGGCGGCCACTGGGGAGAGCGGCGCGACGCGCGCCGATACTAGGCTCGCAACACCGGCAGCATCCCCGCCGACGTTGACCAGGTCCGCGCCCCACAAGGGCGCCCGCCGACACAGGAGCCAGTCATGGGCGTATTCGCCACCACGGACGACCCGGAATCCACGGGTCACGAGCAGGTCGTGTTCTGCCAGGACAAGCAGACCGGCCTGAAGGCGATCATCGGCATCTACTCCACCGCGCTGGGTCCCGCGCTCGGCGGCACCCGGTTCTACCCGTACGACAGCGAGGAGGCCGCCCTCGCCGACGTGCTCGACCTCTCCCGCGGCATGGCGTACAAGAACGCGCTCGCGGGATTGGACCTGGGCGGTGGCAAGGCGGTCATCTGGGGTGACCCCGAGCAGATCAAGAGCGAGGCGCTGCTGCGCGCCTACGGTCGCTTCGTGGAGTCCCTGAGCGGCCGGTACTACACCGCCTGCGACGTCGGCACCTACGTGCCGGACATGGACGTGATCGCCCGGGAGACCCGGTACGTCACCGGCCGGAGCGTCGAGCACGGCGGGGCGGGCGACTCGTCGATCCTCACCGCCTGGGGCGTGTTCCAGGGCATGCGAGCGGCGGCCGAGCACGTCTGGGGCGTACCGACGCTCAACGGTCGACGGGTAGGCGTCGCCGGGCTGGGCAAGGTCGGCAAGTACCTCGTCGGTCACCTCCTGGAGGACGGGGCCGAGGTGGTCGCCACCGACGTCAGCGCGCGGGCGCTGGACTGGGCGCGCACCACACACCCCGAGGTCCACCTCGTCAACGACGTCTCCGCGCTGGTCGTCGCCGACATCGACGTGTACGCCCCGTGCGCCCTCGGCGGTGCCCTCGACGACGACACGGTGGCGGCGCTGCAAGCCAAGGTGGTCGCCGGGGCGGCCAACAACCAGCTCGCCCACTCCGGGGTGGAGAAGCTGCTCGCCGACCGGGGCATCCTCTACGCGCCCGATTACGTGGTGAACGCCGGCGGTGTGATCCAGGTCGCGGATGAGATCGAGGGCTTCGACTTCGAGCGGGCCAAGTTGCGCGCCACCCGGATCTACGACACCACGCGGGAAATCCTCCGTCTCGCCGACACCGACGGCGTGCCGCCGGCCGTGGCGGCGGACCGGCTGGCCGAGCGGCGGATGGCCGAGATCGGCCGGCTGCGCACGATCCACCTGCGCTGACGACGACGCACCGTCGGGGGCGGGCCGGTGTCCGCCCCCGACGCCTCGGTCCGGCCAAGGGAACTGCCGACAGGGCGGTGGACGCGAGACGACCCGCCATCGCCCGGTACCGGTCGCTCTAAGCTGAATTTACGACCTGTTCGCGGAGATTTACCCCATGTCATGACCGATCTCGGCACCGCTCCTTACCGGGTACAATGGGTGACGTCCTGACAACCGCAACGCGCGGTCGTGGTCGTAGGTAACCCGAGGTGCCGAACGGTGGCATCCCCATGTACCGTAAGAGCCACGAGAGATGCCTGACGTCATCGGGGCCCGCCTTCGGGCTGCCCCGCATTCTGTGCGAGGGGGTCGAGCCATGGGGCGCGGCCGTGCTAAGGCCAAGCAGACAAAGGTGGCCCGGGAGCTGAAGTACCACTCCCCGAACACCGACCTCGCCGCCTTGCAGCGAGAACTCGGCGGCAGCGGCAAGTCGGACCGCAACTTCGACGACGACTACAAAGAGTACGTCGACGATGACGAGGACCACTCCGACGACGACCCGGACAACTGGGTCCGTCCGACCCGCTGACCCCCGGTCACATCTGAGCACGCGGTGACTCCCCGCGTGCTCACGTATGTGCCCGCTGCGCAGCGGCGTGCAGCACCCGACGAGTCGAGGGCCCACCACGGCCGGACGATGCTCCGGCGGCGTGGCGGGCCCTCGGCACCGCCTGGTCAGCGGGGGCGGTTGTTCCAGTTGTAGAACGTCGGGATGTTCTCGAAGTGGTTCCAGGCGCAGACCGCGCTGGCCCCGTCGCCACCCGCCACCTCCGCCCGTAGGCGACGCGCGTCCTCGGCCTCGTGGAGCAGGGCGTTGAGTCCGGCAGCGGCCTCCCGTACCCGGTCGGCGACCCGGTCGGGCTCGTCTCCCGCCACGGTCTCAGGCTCCCGGTGACTGGTGGTCTCGGGCATGCTCCAACACTCCCTCCAGTAGGCGGATCTTGCTGTTGCGGCAGTGCTCGGTCTCCGTACCGTCAAAACGCCCCAGCTCGAAGTAGCGGTTGGCCGCGTGGCCTCCGCCACAGAAACCGAAATACGGGCAGGAGGCGCGACACGCCTCCACACCGTCGATGAACTCGCCGACCCAGGGGGTGCGCCCCGCGTCGGCCAGGATGGTGTGCAACGGGGTGGTGAGCACGCTTCCGCTGGAGAAGTCGCCGTAGCGGGGATCGTGGAAACCGGCCAGCTCGGGTGAGAGCACCACGACCGAGCCGTCGTACGCCACCGTCGGTATCGGGTCGAGCCGGCTGGGCAGCAGATCGTCCGCCGTACCGTCCAGCACCGCTGCGGCGTACCGCAACGACCACTCCACCTCCCGCAGGTGAATCCGGGGATCCCGCCGCCAGGCCGCGACCAGCTCGGCCCAGAACCCGGTCACCGCCGGGGCGGCGTGGGCGTTGTCCCGGGTGTTGACTCCCTCGGTCTCTTCGATGTTGACGCCGAGCACCTCGCAACCGAGGTCGAGGAAGTAGTCGTACAGCTCGCTGGCCCGGCCGGGCGACGGGTCGTTCACCACCGCGAGCGCCGAGAACGGCAGCCCGTGCCGACGCAGCGCGGCCACCCCGCGGACGATCCGGTCGTACGCCGGCCGACCGGCCCGGGTGACCCGCTCACCGTTGCGTTCCCGCGGCCCGTCCACACTCACGCTGACCCGCATCCGGTGCCGGACGAAGAACTCGCACCAGGCATCGTCGATCAGCGTGGCGTTGGTCTGGACGTGATGCTCCACCTCGGGCCCGAAGGGCGCCATCAGCGCCGCCAGCCGCTCCCGACCGGCGGCCAGCGGCTCGCCACCGTGCCAGACCACGGAGAACCGGTCGGTGGCCGCCCACCGGTTCACCGAGGCGGCCACCGCCTCAGCCACCGCGACCGGCATCTGCCGGTCCGCCGCCCGGAACGGCAGGTAGCAGTACGCGCAGTCGAGATTGCAGAGGGTGGTGGGCTGCATCACGACGTACGACGGGACGGTGGCCAGGCCCCGCATCCCGCCCAATGACCGTCCCCGCGCAGCCATCGCCCTCCTCCGTAGCGGTCTTGGGCTGCCGGGCGCGACCCGGCAGGGGCGCGCCCCCGCAGCTCTCGAGGGTGCCCTTCAGGCTAGGCCGCGACGGCCACTCGGGTGAAGCCCTGATCAGGTGGTCGGACGATCAGCGCAAAGTGATCATCCTCGGGTGTGCTGGCCGACCATCCGCACCTCACCGGTGCCCTCGATGATTTCGCCGACCTGCCAGGCGTCGACGCCCCGCCCGGTGAGCGTGGCCAGCGCCCGGTCGGCGTCCTCCGCCGACACGATCGCGAACATGCCGACGCCCATGTTGAAGGTCGCCTCCATCTCCGGATCCTCGATCCGGCCCTTGGACTGGACCAGGTCGAAGACCGGCTGCGGCTTCCAGGTCGAGCGGTTCACCACGGCGTCCACGTGCTCCGGCAGGATCCGCACCAGATTGCCGGGGATCCCGCCGCCGGTGACGTGGGCCAGGGCCCGCACCTCGGCCTCCGCGATCAGCTTGAGGCAGTCCTGTGCGTAGATCTTGGTGGGGGTGAGCAGTTCCTCGCCGAGGGTGCGCTGGCGACCGAAGTCGTCGATCACCACGTCGAGGCGCATCCGACCGGCGCCCAGCAGCACGTGCCGGACCAGGGAGTAGCCGTTCGAGTGCAGGCCGGACGATCGCATCGCGATCACCACGTCGCCCACCTCGACCCGCTCGGAGCTGAGGATCTCGCTCTCCTCCACCACTCCGACGCCGGTGGCGGAGATGTCGTACTCGTCGGGGCGCAGCACGCCCGGGTGCTCGGCGGTCTCGCCACCCAGCAGCGCGCAACCCGCGTACCGGCAGCCGTCGGCGATGCCGGCGCCGATCTCGGCGACCTTGTCCGGTACCACCTCGCCGGTGGCGATGTAGTCCAGCAGGAACAGCGGCTCCGCGCCGCAGGCGACCAGGTCGTCGACAACCATCGCGACCAGGTCGATGCCGACCGTGTCGTGGATGTCCATCTGCTGGGCGATCACCAGCTTGGTGCCGACGCCGTCGGTGGAGGAGGCCAGAATCGGGTGCTTGTACTTCGTGGTGTCCAGCCGGAACAGGCCGGCGAAGCCGCCGAGGTCACCCATCACCTCCGGCCGGCGGGTCTGCTTCACCTTCGACTTGAGCAGTTCCACGGCACGGTCACCCGCCTCGATGGACACGCCAGCGTCCGCGTACGAGACCGCGCGTTTGCGCGCCGGGCGGCCGGAACCGGCCGTCCAGGGCTGACGGTCCCCGCCAGCGCCGCTCGGGCTGCTTCCTGCGCCGCTGCGCTCGGACACGTGCGTCACGGTTCTCCCCTTTGTGGTTCTCGGCTGTCGCGTCGACGGTGACCGGCACGGCAGCCGGGCGGTGCTACGGGCGGTTTGTGGTCGCCGACGGTTTGAGGTCGCCGAAGCTGCTGTCGAGTGGCGGGACGAGTTGCTCGGCGGATCCGATCTCGTCGGCCGTGTGGTTGGCGACCCGGCGTCCGATCCCTTCGAGCACGTGCTTGCCGATCAGGTTGCCGACGGGCAGTTCGATCGGGTACTCCCCGTCGAAGCAGGCCCGACAGAGCCGGGTCTTCGGCTGCTCGGTCGCGGCGATCAGGCCGGACAACGAGACGTAACCCAGCGTGTCCGCGCCGATCGAGCGCCGGATGCCGTCGTTGTCGAGGCCGTTGGCGAGCAGTTCGGCGCGGGTGGCGAAGTCGATGCCGTAGAAGCACGGCCAGGAGACCGGCGGCGAGGAGATGCGTACGTGCACCTCCACCGCACCGGCCTCGCGCAGCATCCGCACGATCGCGCGCTGGGTGTTGCCGCGGACGATGGAGTCGTCGACCACGACCAGGCGCTTGCCCCGCACGTTCTCCCGCAGCGGGTTGAGCTTGAGCCGGATGCCGAGCTGACGCAGCGTCTGCGACGGCTGGATGAAGGTACGCCCGACGTACGGGTTCTTCACCAGGCCGGCACCGTAGGTGATGCCGGACTGTTCGGCGTAGCCGATCGCTGCCGGCGTGCCCGACTCGGGCACCGGGATCACCAGGTCAGCGTCGACCGGGTGTTCCTTGGCCAGTTGTCGCCCGATCTGGACCCGGGCGGCATGCACGTTGCGGCCGGCGATGGTGGCGTCCGGCCGGGCAATGTAGACGTACTCGAAGAGGCAGCCCTTGGGCTCGGGGGCGGCGAACCTGGTGGACCGCAGCCCCTCCGCGTCGATCGCGATCAGCTCGCCCGGCTCGACCTCGCGGACCACGCTGGCACCGACGATGTCCAGCGCGGCGGTCTCGCTGGCCACCACCCAGCCGCGCTCCAGTCGGCCCAGCACCAGCGGACGCACACCGTGCGGGTCGCGCGCGGCGTAGAGGGTCGACTCGTCCATGAAGACGAAGCTGAACGCGCCTCGCAGCTGCGGCAGGACCTCCAGCGCGGCGGCCTCGACAGACAGATCCGGCCGGCTGGCCAGCAGCATGGTGACCAACGAGGTGTCGTTCGTCGAACCGTCCGCGCCGAGGCCACGCTCGGCCACCTCACGCTGCAACTCGGCCGTGTTGACCAGGTTTCCGTTGTGCGCCAGCGCGATGGTGGTGCCCGAACTGGTAGCCCGGATGGTCGGCTGGGCGTTCTCCCACGTCGACGCGCCGGTCGTGGAGTAACGCGCGTGCCCGATCGCGACATGACCACGCAGGCTGGCCAGCGTCGGCTCGTCGAAGACCTGGGCCACCAAGCCGAGATCCTTGTAGACCACCACGCCGGAGCCGTCGCTGACCGCTATGCCGGCCGCCTCCTGACCCCGGTGCTGCAACGCGTACAGCCCGAAGTAGGTCAGGTTGGCAACCTCTTCCCCCGGTGCCCAGACACCGAAGACACCGCACGCGTCCTGGGGGCCGGGTCGCTGGGGATCAAGGTCGTGGCTCAGCCGGCCGTCGCCTCGGGGCACCTGCCGCTCCCTCTTGCTGGTCTGGACTGGCCTGGCGGAACCACGGGGGTTGCTCCGCACCTCTCGGCCGGGACCACACTGTCGTCGCCTGACAGTGTACGCGAATCCATGTCGCCACATACAGTCACACTGTCACCGCTATGTGTCATCCAGCCCCAGCCATCACCCCAGTTCGAGCGGCAGATACGCGGACAGATCAGCGCGAGCCCCACTCGCCTTGACGCGACCCTCCGTAACCGCCTGCCTCCAGCTGAGTCGCCCCGTGGCCAACCCGAGCCAGGTTTCCGGATCCATCTCCACCGTGTTCGGAGGAGTACCGCGGGTGTGTCGCGGCCCCGGAACGCACTGAACTGCACCGTAAGGTGGGACTCGCACCTCCACCGATCGGCCGGGGGCGCGGTCCGCGAGGAGGGTCAACAAGGCCCTGACCGCCTCGCGGAGCACCGACCGTTCGGGTGTACGCCCCTCATCGAGCGCCGACAACGCCGCCACCACCGAGGCGGACTTAATGTACGGAGAGGACACGACGGGACGATACGGCGTGATCGCGTCGGCCGTCACGCTGGCCCTGGGTCGCGCCGATCCGGCCCGACAAGGCATAGTTGCCGACGGCGTATTCGTACCGTGATGTTCCCCCGCCCGGCACCCGTCGGTCAGGGGAGGTCAGTCCGGAAGGCGGTGGACGTGTCAACACACCGACGAGCCTGGCACAAGCGGGCCGGTGTGGTCGTGGCGCTGATGATCGGTGCCCTGCTCGCCGTCCCAGCCACACCCGCCTTCGCCGAGGACCCGGACGTCCAGATCACGAGTCTGTCGAACGGTACCCTCCAGTCCGGTCAGAAAACGTCGATGACGTTTCGGGTCAGGAACGTCGACAGTTCTCTACCCTTCAGCATCACCGTCAGCACCTTCAACGGCCTCAGCTGTCAGGGCGACTGCAACATTCCAGCCCGGCTGATCCAGGCCGGCGAGGAAGAGTCGATCACGGTGACCCTGGTCGCGGGCGACGTGGCGGCCGGCCAGGAGCGCTCCGGCAAGGTGCGGGTCTCCGCTCGGGCCGGGGGCGACGAGGGCAGCGACGAGCGCGACATGACGGTGCGGGGCCCCAACCCGCCGCCGACGACGCAGGCGCCGCAGACGGTGCGGTCGATCTCCGGCAAGGTCGTCGACCAGGGCGGCGACGCGGTGGCGGGCGCGTACGTCCTGCTGAAGGACAGTGCTGGCAAGCAGCGGGACACCACCACCAACGGCGACGGCAACTTCCGGTTCACCGGCAGCAGCGACAACCCGATCGCGCCCGGGCGGATCGACATCGGCGCGAGCGCCGAGAACAAGAACGCCGTGGCGAGCTTCACCGCCAACGCCGGGCAGAGCATCACCGGACGCCGGATCACCCTCCCGATCGCGGCGTCGGAGAGCCCGAGCCCCACCCCGTCGGCAAGCGAGTCGGCGGTGCCGACCGAGGACCCGTTCGAGGAGGAACTCGGCGAAGAGGAGGAGACCCCCGTCGAGAGCGCTGCCGCCCAGGCCCCGGCCTCCAACGAGGACTCCGGTGGATTCGGCAACTGGCTGCTCATCCTGCTGGGCGGTCTCTTCGTGGCCGTCGGTGTCGGCACGATCGTGCTGCTCTGGATGAAGCGCAAGGAGAACGAGGACGTCGAGCCAGACGGTGATGTTCCCGCCGGCGCTCCGGCCGGCGCGGTACCGGCGGCCCGCGGCTCGTTCGCCGGTGCGGACGACCAGACCCGGGTGGTGAACCGGGTCGGTGCCGCACCGGACCCGACCATGGTCGGCGGCGCCGGGTTGGCGAATGCGCCGACGATGATGCACCAGCCGGTCGTCGACGACGTTCCGCCGGACCCCTACGGCGCACCGCCGCAGCCCTACGGTGCCGCGAGCGGGCCCGGTGGCTGGTCCGGTGGTGGCGGTTACGGCGACGAGCCGGGCGGCTACGGCGCTCCGGGCTACGGCAACGCCCCCTCATCGGGCGGTGGCTACGGCAACGCCCCGTCCTCTGGCAGCGGTTACGGCAACAGTCCGTCGTCGGGCAGTGGCTACGGCAGCCGCGACTACGGTGCTGGCAACGCCGGCCCGGACTACCCGCCGGCAGGTGGCGGCTACGGCCAGCGGTACGACGAGCCGACCGGCCGCTACCAGGGCGAGGAAACGGCCTACCCGGCCCCCGCCGACCCGTACGCCACCGGGATGTACCAGCCGGAGGCCGGCCAGGGCTACGGCCAGTCCGAGCCGGGCGGTTACGGGCAGAGCGAGGCCGGCGGTTACGGGCGAGGCGAGGCCGGCGGCGACTACGGTCGCCACGAGCCTGCCGGTGGCTACGGCCAGAGCGACCCGACGCGCGGTTACAGCCAGGACGCGCCCGGCGGCTACGGTCAGAGCGACGCGACCCGCGGCTACGGCGAAGGTGAGCCGGGCGGCGGATACGGTCAGGGCGACTCGAACCGTGGCTACTCTGCGGGACAGTCGGGCGGCGGTTACGGCGCGGCACCCGCTGGCGGGTATGACCAGCCGGCCGGGGGCTACGGCCAGGACGCCGGGCACCAGCGCGGTGGCTACGACAACACCAGCTACGACAGCGGTTACGACCAGGGCGGCTACGGCGGCCCGGCCGGCGGCGGATACGGCCAGGACGCGCCGCCACCCGCCGGTTACGACCAGGGTGGCTACGGTGGTGGCCAGACCGGCGGCGGGTACGGTCAGGAGCCC
Source organism: Micromonospora sp. C51 (assembly GCF_018070435.1). NCBI lineage: Bacteria > Bacillati > Actinomycetota > Actinomycetes > Micromonosporales > Micromonosporaceae > Micromonospora > Micromonospora sp. C51. Next base: position 94,958 of record NZ_JAGPXQ010000022.1, read on the forward strand.
CCACGGCAGCGCGGCGGTTACGACAACGGCTACGACCAGGGTGGTTACGGCCAGGGCGGCGGCTACGGCGACACGGCACAGGCTGGCCGTGGCCGACCCGAGGGCGCGCCCCAGGACCGTGGCGGTCGCCGCCTGGACTGGCTGGACGACTGAGTCCCGGTCGCCGGCGGTCAGGCGGCGGAGAAGACGCCCTGGCGGAGCAGTGGGATGACGTCGGAGGTGTCGACGCGTACCGCGATCTCGACATCCTCGGCGAAGCCACCTTCGATCAACTCTCGACCCGAGACACAGCCGCGGACAGCCGCCGGTACGTCCGGGGTGCTGGCCAGCGCGGCCAGTGCCATGGCCGCCTCCACCGAGAGCCCGCCCGGCGCACCGGAGAGGGCGTCCAGCACGCTGGCCGCACCCAACTGGTCCTCCACCGAAGGGCGCAACGATCCGTCCGGCCACCGTTCACCAGCGGCCACCACGCCAATCGGGGCGGCCGTCGAGCCGTACCCCTGGCTGCTCAGCCAACGCCCGACGGTGCGGGCGTTGCGCAGGTTGGCCGCAACCACCGGTAGCCCGGTGGCGCTGGCAGCGGCGCTGATGGCCGATCCGTTGGGCGACGGCAGCACCAGGTCGGGCACCACCGGAGCTCGACTCAACGCGGCCGGCGACAGCGACCACGGATGGTCGCGGGTGACCTGTCGCCGGCCGGTCGCGGCGACCGCGCCGACCCGGCGGGCGTAGGCGGCCGCCTGTTCGCCCCAGGGGAACGGGTGCACGCGCATCCCCCGCCCCACCGCCACCTCGACGGTGGTGGTGAACGACAGCACGTCCACCACCACCAGTACCGCGCAGACCCGGCCGAATTCGGCCGCACCCGCCAGGCCCCAGTCGAACCGGACCCCCGATCCGGGTTGGGCGGATACGGCCGCGGCCAGGGCCTCAGCGCTCGTCGGGCGCGGCGGGCTGCTCGGTGTCACCGTGTTGCGGGGCGTCCGCCCCGGGTTCCTCGTGGCCGCCTACCGGGGCGGCCGGATCGGCGGCCTCGGCCGACGGCGGGACCGCGACACGGTCACCACGCACCGGCGGGGTGGCCCGCTCTGCCGGTCGGTCGGCCGACTCGCCTGTCGAATCCATCGCGCCCGGTGCCTGCTCGGCCGGCACCGGCGCGGCTCCGGTCGCTGCCGGCACAGCTTCGGCCTCCGCGGGGGCGGTCCGCGCTGCGCCAGCCGCCTCCGTCTCGGTCGGCTGCCGGCCGGTGGTCTGGCGCGGGGACTGCGCAGGACCGGTCGTCGACGCGTCGGCCCGCGCGCCGTCGATGTCGACAGCCACGTCTTCCTCGGCAACCGGCCCGTCGACGACGACCTCGGCAGTTGCCGGGGCGGTCACCTCAAATGGCTGCACGCCGCCGAACAGAGCCGGCAGGGTGGCGGTGTACGCCTCGCGCAGCTCGTCCAGGCCGATCCGGAACTGGCCGTGCACCTCCAGCGCGCCGCCCGTCGGGTCGGTGACGCCGATCAGCTCCCACGGCACGCCGTGCTCGCCGCAGAGCGCGGTGAACGCCTTCTCGTGCCCTCGCGGCACCGACACGAGCACCCGACCGGCGGACTCGCTGAACAGGAAGACGAACGGCATCGAGCTGCCCTCGAACCGCTCCGGCACCGCGATCCGGGCCCCGACGCCGTGCCGCAGGCAGGACTCCACCAGGCTCTGCGCGAGACCACCGTCGGAGAGGTCGTGCGCGGAGCTGAGGTGCCCGACCCTGGCCGCGTCGGCCAGCAGGCCGGCGAGCTGCTTCTCGCGCGCCAGGTCGACGTGCGGGGGTACGCCACCGAGGTGCTGGTGGGTGACCCAGGCCCACTCCGAGCCGGAGAGTTCCACGTGCGTCTCGCCGAGCAGGAAGAGCTGGTCGTGATCGGCGCCGGGGCGCGGCACGAAGCCCGACGCCACCCGGTCGGCCACGTTCTCCAGCACGCCGAGCACGCCGACGACCGGGGTGGGGTGGATCGCCGCCGCACCGGTCTGGTTGTAGAAGCTGACGTTGCCGCCGGTCACCGGGATGCCCAGCTCGGCGCAGCCGTCGGCCAGGCCGCGTACGGCCTCGGCGAACTGCCACATCACGCCCGGGTCCTCGGGCGAGCCGAAGTTCAGGCAGTCGGTGACCGCGATCGGCGTCGCGCCGGTCACCGACACGTTCCGGTACGCCTCGGCCAGCGCCAGCTTGGCGCCCTGGTACGGGTCGAGCCGGGCGTACCGGCCGTTGCCGTCCACGGACAGCGCCACGCCCAGCCCGGTGCGCTCGTCGATGCGGATCACACCCGAGTCCTCCGGCTGGGCGAGCACGGTGTTGCCCAGCACGTAGCGGTCGTACTGCTCGGTGACCCAGGTCTTGTCGCAGAGGTTGGGCGAGGCGATCATCCGCAGCACGGTCTCGCGCAGCATGTCCGGGTCGCTCGGCCGGGGCAGCGTCTCCGCCCGGTCGGCCTGGAGCAGGATCAGGTCCGCCGGCTCGCGCATCGGCCGGGCGTAGACCGGCCCGTCGTCCACAAGCGAGCCCGGCGGTACGTCCACCACCAGGTGATCCCGCCAGGTGATGTGCAGCCGGCCCGGTGAACCGTCCGACTCGGGCGCGGTGACCTCGCCGATCGCGGTGGCCCAGACGCCCCACTTCTCGGCGGTCTTGAGCACCGCCTCCAGCTTCTCCGGCGTGACGACCAGCAGCATCCGCTCCTGGGACTCGCTGGCCAGGATCTCGTGCGGCTCCATCGAGGGCTCGCGCAGCGGCACCCGTTCCAGCCACACCCGCATGCCGGTGCCGGCGGAGGCGGCCGTCTCGGTCAGGGCGCAGGTCAGGCCGGCGCCGCCGAGATCCTGGATGCCGACGACCAGTTCGGCGTCGTACAGCTCCAGGCACGCCTCGATCAGCAGCTTCTCCATGAAGGGGTCGCCCACCTGCACGGACGGGCGGCGCTGCTCGCTGCCTTCGGTGAAGGTGGCGCTGGCCAGCACCGAGACGCCGCCGATGCCGTCCCGGCCGGTCTTGGCCCCCATCAGCACCACCACGTTGCCGGGGCCGTTGGCGTCCTTCTTCTGTAGCCGGTCGACCGGCAGCACGCCCAGGCAGAGCGCGTTGACCAGTGGGTTGCCCTGGTAGCAGGGGTCGAAGACCACCTCACCACCGATGTTGGGCAGGCCGAGGCAGTTGCCGTAGCCGCCGACACCGGCGACCACGCCGGGCAGCACCCGGGCGGTGTCCGGGTGGTCCGCGGCGCCGAAGCGCAGTGGGTCCATCACCGCCACCGGGCGGGCGCCCATCGCCAGGATGTCGCGGACGATGCCGCCGACACCGGTCGCCGCGCCCTGGTACGGCTCGACGAAGCTCGGATGGTTGTGCGACTCGACCTTGAAGGTCACCGCGAGTTCGTCGGAGATCCGCACCACACCGGCGTTCTCTCCGATGCCGGCGAGCAGCCGGTCGCTCGGCGGGGCCTTCTCGCCGAACTGCCGCAGATGCACCTTGCTGGACTTGTAGGAGCAGTGCTCGCTCCACATGATCGAGTACATCGCCAGCTCGGACTGGGTCGGCCGGCGGCCCAGGATGTGCCGGATGCGGTCGTACTCGTCGTCGGCGAGCCCCAGCTCGGCGTACGGCTGGAGCTCCTCCGGAGTGCCCGCGGCACGCGGCACGGTGTCCACCCCGTCGGTCCACTCGGTGGCCTCGGACGCGGCGGCGTGCCGGGCCGGGGTGGCCGGCGGAGCGGCGGCCGGCTGCGGCTGCGCCGGGACCGCCTCCGGGTTGTCCCGCACCGGGTCCGGATGCGTGGTCATGACGTCTCCTTGTTGCGCTCGCCGCCCGACGGGCGGGTGAGCCGACCGATGATCCCGCCGCGGACGGTCACGCCGGCGTCCCCACCAGGTGCTTCAGCACGGAGGTGAAGAAGCCGAGACCGTCGAGGGAGGGGCCGGTGAGCGCCTCCACCGCGTGCTCGGGATGCGGCATGATGCCGACCACGTTGCCGGCCTGGTTGGTGATCGCGGCGATGTCCCGCTGCGATCCGTTGGGGTTGCCACCGACGTAACGGGCGACGACCCGGCCCTGGGCCTCAAGCTCGTCCAGCGTTGCCGGGTCGGCGACGTAGCAACCCTCGCCGTTCTTGACCGGGATCAGCACCTCCTGGCCCGGCTGGAAGGTGTTCGTCCAGGCGGTCCCGGTCGTCTCGATGCGCAGGATCTGGTCGCGGTTACGGAAGTGCAGGTGCTGGTTGCGGGTGAGCGCCCCGGGCAGCAGGTGTGCCTCGCAGAGGATCTGGAAGCCGTTGCAGATGCCCAGCACGGGCAGGCCCTCGCCGGCGGCGCCGATGATCTTCTCCATCACCGGCGCGAACCGGGCGATGGCGCCGCAGCGCAGGTAGTCGCCGTAGGAGAAGCCGCCGGGCAGGACGACCGCGTCCACCCCGTGCAGCTCCGCCTCACCGTGCCAGAGACGGACCGGTTCGGCGCCGGCGATCCGTACGGCCCGGGCCGCGTCCCCGTCGTCCAGCGAGCCGGGGAACGTCACCACACCGACCCGGGCGGTCACGACCGGGCTTCCGCGGGTTCGTCGGTCTCGACCAGACGGACCGTGAAGTCCTCGATGACCGGGTTGGCGAGCAACTTGTCGGCGATCTCCCGAGCCCGGTCCAGGTCCGGTTCACCGGTAAAGTCGATCTCGATCCGCCTGCCGATCCGTACCGAGGCGACGTCGTTGACGCCGAGCCGGGGCAGCGCGTTTGCGACGGCCTGGCCCTGAGGATCGAGGATCTCGGGCTTGAGCATGACGTCGACGACGACGCGAGGCACTGGGCACTCCTGACTGTGTACGCAGTTGGGTGCCGACCCACAACGGGCGAGCGCAGCCAGCCTACCTGGCAGATGCCGCGCCAGACGCACCGGCCGGACGCCGCCCGGGTGCCGCTCGGACCCTACCCGCACGGGCCTGTCGGGACCGATACGGGTTCGTTGCGATCCCGATACGGCTTCGTTGCCAGCCCCTGCCGATCGCCCACCGGGCCGGACGAGCCCCCGACGGCAGAGCAGCTGAGAGCCGCCGCCGGTCGCGAGCGGCCCCGCGACGGGAAATCCAACTGTTACATCGCCTTGTTTCAATGAACCTCTTGTGAAACACCTCACCGGGCCCTACCGTACATCGTCAGACGTCGATATTAAGACGTCGTGGTGGCGGATCACCCCCGTCCGCCACCGCAGGCCGGCCCGGTGAACCCGGGTCCTGGGAACCCCGAAGGAGTCCCATGCGCATCCGATCCCTGATCGCGGTCTTCGCCACCGCCATGGCCGCGGTGATGGGCGCCAGTTCCGGCGCCGTCGCCTCACCCGTCGGTCCCTACATCATCGGTGGCGGCACCGTCTCCTCGGCGCCGTGGGCCGCCGCGGTCTTCAGCAACGGCTCGTTCACCTGCTCCGGCACGATCATCGCCCCGCAGTGGGTGCTCACCGCGCGGCACTGCCTCGGCGGCTCGATGTCGGTCCGGGTGGGCAGCGTCTACCGCTCCTCCGGCGGTGTCACCCGCACGGTCAGCGCCACCTACGGCCGGTACGACGTGGCCCTGATGCGCCTGTCCAGCTCGGTGAGCACCAGCTACGTCACGCTGGCCTCCAGCAACCCGCCGGTCAACTCGACGAACTCGATCTACGGCTGGGGCATGACCTGCTACAGCGGCTGCTCGGCGTCGAGCCAGCTCAAAACCGCGAGCGTCCGGGTCACCAGCACGAACGTGAGTGACGCGTACGGCGGGCAGGCGATCCGGAGCAGCCGGATCAACGGCAACGCCTGGCGGGGCGACTCGGGCGGCCCACAGTTCTACAACGGCCAGCAGGTCGGCGTGGCCTCCACCGCCGACGGCCAGAGCATCCAGAACTACGGCAGCGTCGCGTACAACCGTGCCTGGATCCGGTCCGTTTCCGGCGTCTGACGGTTAGCGCCCGTGGCGGCGCGGATGGTGGGCCCTGCGCCCGCCGTCCGCGCCGCGCGGTTTTTCAGCATCCGAGCAGGTGAACAGGGCTCACGATGTGCCGCACCCAGGCCTGCCAGCATCGGAAACGTGCTGGTCGTGACGACGGATCAACTTCCCGGCTACGAGATCCGCCAGATCCTCGGCGAGGTGGTCTCCTCCATGGCCAGAACCCGCAACCCGTACCGCGAGGGAGTGAAGAACCTGCGCGGTGGCGCGTACGACCCGATGGCGCCGGACAACCTCACCCGCTGGCGTACCGACTCGGTCGCCCGCCTCGGCGAGGAGGCCCGGCGGCTCGGCGCGAACGCCGTGGTGGGGATGCGGTTCGACAGCCGCGACTGCGGCGAGATGTGGATGGAGATCTGCGCCTACGGCACCGCCGTGATCGTGGCACCCAAAGCTCCCGACGTCATGCCCCCCGACCAGCCCCTGGTGGCCGCCGAGACGGCCCAGGAACCAGCCTTCGCCGAGGAACTCGGCAAGATCGCCGAACCCCCCAGCGCCCCCACCCTCGGCACCGCCCCCGAAACCCCCACCCGCGACTAACCCACCCCACCCCCCCGCGCCCCGCCCTGCCCGTTGATCAAGAAGTTTTGGTCGAGATTCGACCGGATCGCCGGCCAAAACTTCTTGATCAACGCCGTCATTGGCCTTGGATGGGCTGTCAGAGGATGGGGGGTGGGGAGTAGGTGGCGGCCTGGGGGTGGGATTCGACGATTCTGGTGATTCTGGCGGTTACCGACTGGATCTGGGTGGGGGCGGCGCCTACGAAGGCGGCGCGGTCGGCGACCAGGGTGTCGATCTCGGGGCGGGACAGGCCCAGGCGAGGGTCGGCGGCCAGGCGGTCGAAGAGGTCGTTGTCGGGGGTGCCCTTTTCCCGCATGGCCAGGGCGACCGCGACAGCGTGCTCCTTGATCGCCTCGTGGGCGGTTTCCCGGCCGACGCCCCGGCGGACGGCCGCCACCAGGATCTTGGTGGTGGCCAGGAACGGCAGGAACCGCTCCAGTTCCCGGTTGATCACCGCCGGATACGCGCCGAACTCGTCGAGCACGGTGAGGAACGTCTGGAACAGCCCGTCGGCGGCGAAGAAGGCGTCCGGCAGGGCCACCCGACGCACCACCGAACAGGAGACGTCCCCCTCGTTCCACTGGTCACCGGCCAGCTCGCCGACCATCGACAGGTAACCCCGGATGATCACCGCGAAGCCGTTCACCCGCTCCGACGAGCGGGTGTTCATCTTGTGCGGCATCGCGCTGGAGCCGACCTGGCCAGGCTTGAAGCCCTCGGTGGCCAACTCCTGACCGACCATCAGCCGGATCGTGGTGGCCAACGACGACGGCGCCGCAGCCACCTGTGCCAACGCGGAGAGCACGTCGAAGTCGAGCGACCGGGGGTAGACCTGGCCGACGCTGCCCAGCACCCGACCGAAGCCCAGGTGCTCGGCGACCCGCCGCTCCAACTCGGCGACCTTCTCGGCGTCGCCGTCGAAGAGGTCGAGCTGGTCGGCGGCGGTGCCCACCGGCCCCTTGATCCCCCGCAGCGGATACCGGGCGATCAGGTCCTCCAACCGCTCGTACGCGATCAGCAGTTCCTCGGCGGCCGAGGCGAAGCGCTTGCCCAGCGTGGTCGCCTGCGCCGCCACGTTGTGCGATCGGCCGGCCATCACCACGTCCGCGTACTCGTGGGCGTGCCAGGCGAGCCGGGCCAGCGTCGCCACCACCCGATCCCGGATCAGCTCCAGTGAGCGGCGCACCTGGAGCTGCTCGACGTTCTCGGTGAGGTCTCGGGAGGTCATCCCCTTGTGCACGTGCTCGTGCCCGGCGAGCGCGCTGAACTCCTCGATCCGGGCCTTCACGTCGTGCCGGGTGACCCGTTCCCGTGCGGCGATCGAGGTCAGGTCGACATCGTCCAGCACCCGCTCGTACGCCTCGACCACACCGTCCGGCACCGGCACGCCGAGATCCCGCTGCGCCCGCAGCACGGCCAGCCACAGCCGTCGTTCCAGCCGGATCTTCTCCTCCGGCGACCAGAGGTTGACCAGCTCGGCCGAGCCGTACCGATTGGCAAGCACGTTCGGAATCGTCGTCACCCCGCCATTCTCCCGACCCCCCGCCGAGGTCCCCCGAGCGGGTCCGGGTTGATCATGAGGTTAGCGGCGACTTGAAGATCAATAACTGCCGCTAACCTCATGATCAACGGGGCAAGGCAGGGGCGGGGCGGGGGCGGGGGCGGGGTGGGCCAGCGCTCAGCGGTCCAGGAT
>NZ_JAGPXQ010000023.1:0-101090 GCF_018070435.1 Micromonospora sp. C51
CCTCACCCTCATGGATCAGGCCCAACAGGATGTGCTCCGTACCGATGTAATTGTGGTTGAGCATCCGGGCCTCTTCCTGGGCCAGGACGACAACCCGTCGCGCTCGGTCGGTGAACCGCTCGAACATGCCCTCGTGCTCCTCACGTGCCGTGCGCACTCGATCTTGGTGGTCAAGACTCTCGGCGGGGCCGGATACGCGAGCGCCCGGGACGGGCGTCCGCGCCTCATTACTCTATCGCCGCGAGCCGACTCGGCTGACCTCGTGTGTCTGCGTCGTAGGCCCGGTACGCGTCGTTTTGCACAACCATCCACGCTCAACGGGTGTTCCGGGCATGGTCTGTGTACGCGCAGAGCGAAATTCGACCCGGCGGCCGGGGCCTCCCGGGAGCGCCGCACGGGGCGCCCCGGCCCGGGACGGCACCGCCACGGCACCATCCACAGGTTGTGGACAAGACATCCACCGGCTGTGGACAACATGCGGTGAGCCCCGAATAGTCCCGACGACGACGCCGGCCCGGAGAGTGTCTCCGGGCCGGCGTCGTGGCCGCTCTTGGTGGCTGGTCTCAGTGACCGGCCTTCGAGTGGTACTCGTCGACGATCTCCTGGGGGATCCGACCTCGGTCCGAGATGTCCTTGCCCGCCTTGCGCGCCCAGGCCCGGATGGCCTTGTTCTGCTCACGGTCGGCGGTGGCGCCACCGCGCCCACGGGCAGCCCGGCCACCGACGACCACACCGCCGCGACCGACCTTGGTGCCGTGAGCGATGTACGGGGCGAATACCTCGCGCAATTTCTCTGCGTTCGAACCTGACAGGTCGATCTCGTACTGAACACCGTCGAGCGCGAACTTGACGGTCTCGTCCGCGTCCCCGCCGTCCAGGTCATCGACCAGCTTGTGAATGATCTGCTTGGCCATGCCACATTCCTTTCGAGCAGGGCTGATCCTGCCAACTGCACAAGCACAATAACCCGTCAGATGCTTGCCGCGTCAATAGGATGCGGTAACGAGGCGGTAAGTTTTCGTACGACTACTCGGGGCGAACCAAGGGGAAGAGGATGGTTTCCCGAATTCCCAGGCCGGTCAGCGCCATCAGGAGGCGGTCGATTCCCATTCCCATGCCACCGGCCGGCGGCATTCCATACTCCATCGCGCGGAGAAAGTCCTCGTCCAGTCGCATCGCCTCGTCGTCGCCCCGGGCGGCCAACTGCGCCTGGGCCATCAGGCGTTCCCGCTGCACCACCGGGTCGACCAGCTCGGAGTACGCGGTGCCCAGTTCGAAACCGAGCACGTAAAGGTCCCACTTCTCCGCCAGGCCCGGCTCGCTGCGATGGGAGCGGGTCAGCGGACTGGTCTCCTCCGGGTAGTCGCGCACGAAGGTGGGCGCCTCCAGGCCGGGTACGACCAGTTCCTCGAACAGTTCCTCGGCGAGCTTGCCCGGCCCCCACTTCGGGTCGACGGCCAGGCCCACCTTGTCGGCGTACTCAACCAGGCGCGCCCGCTCGGTGTGCACCGTGACCTCCTCACCGAGCGCCTCGGAAAGCACACCGAAGAGAGTGACCGAACGCCACTCGCCACCGAGGTCGAACTCCCGACCGTCAGCGTGGGTGACCACCGTCGATCCGGAGACCGCGATCGCCGCCCGCTGGACGAGATTGCGGGTCAACTCGGCCATCGTGTTGTAGTCGCCGTACGCCTCGTACGCCTCCAGCATGGCGAACTCGGGCGAGTGCGAAGAGTCGATGCCCTCATTACGGAAGTTGCGGTTGATCTCGAAGACCCGCTCGACGCCGCCGACCACGGCACGCTTCAAAAACAGTTCCGGCGCGATTCGAAGATACAGATCGGTGTTGAGCGCATTGCTGTGGGTCACGAAAGGCCGGGCCGCCGCACCACCGTGCAGCAACTGCAACATCGGGGTCTCCACCTCAAGGTAACCCTCGCCGTGCAACGAATCGCGCAGACTGCGCAACGTCGCCGCCCGAGTACGCACCATGTGCCGCGCCTGCGGACGGACGACCAGATCGACGTAGCGCTGCCGGACCCGGGCCTCCTCGCTGAGCGGCTTGTGCGCCACCGGGAGGGGGCGCAAGGCCTTGGCGGTGACCGCCCACTGCTCGGCCAGCACCGACAACTCACCCCGGCGGCTGGTGATCACCTCTCCGCTGACCCCGACGTGGTCACCGAGATCCACCAGGCGCTTCCAGGCTTCCAGCCGATCCGCGCCGACCCGGTCCAACGACAGCATGGCCTGCAGTTCGGTGCCGTCGCCGTCGCGCAGGGTGGCGAAGCAGAGCTTGCCGGTGTTCCGCACGAAGATCACCCGGCCGGTGACCGAGACCCGGTCGCCGGTGGCGGTGTCCGTCGGCAGGTCCGCGTACCGCTCGCGCAGCTGGCTCAGCGTGCTGGTACGCGGGTAGCCGACCGGATAGGGCTGCACACCGTCGGCGAGCATCCGGTCCCGCTTCTCCCGGCGGACCTTCATCTGCTCGGGAAGGTCGTCGGCGGGGTCGACTGGCACGGGGCTCTGATGGGTCACGGCACGCTTCCTCAGCGGGAGAATTCGGGCGGGGTCAAGCCCCGAGCGTACTCAAACGCCCCGGGGACCGTTACTGGATAGCCTGCCGGTCATGACCGACCCCACCCAGGCCCTCTCCTTCGGCACCGCCGCCGCCGAATACGACCGCTACCGTCCCCGCTATCCAGCGGCGGCGCTGCGCTGGGCGCTCGTCGGCATCGACGCTCCCGCGCAACTTGTCGATCTGGGTGCCGGGACCGGCATCCTGGCGCGCGGGCTGCTCACCCTGGGGCACCGGGTGACCGCCGTCGAGCCCGACCCCGCGATGCGGGCCCAGCTGACGTCGCTCGACGGCGACGCGCTCGCTCTGGCCGGCAGCGCCGAGGCGATGTCGCTGCCCGACGGGTACGCCGACGCCGTCCTCACCGGGCAGGCGTACCACTGGTTCGACCGGCCGCGGGCGCACGTGGAGATCGCCCGGGTGCTGCGGCCCGGCGGGGTCTTCGCGCCGGTGTGGAACCTGCGGGACGACGCGTGCGCCTGGGTGACCGAGCTGAGCCGAATCGCCGAGATCGGCGACACCGTCGAGTACCTGCGGCAGAGCGTGACCGACTTCGGCGACTCCTTCACCAGCCCGGAGTGGGCCGAGTTCACCCACACCACCACGCTGACCCCCGACGAACTGCTCGGCCTGGTCCGCACCCGCTCCCACTACCTCACCGCCACCCCCGCCCGCCGAGCCGAGGTCGACCGCCAGGTCCGCACCCTGCTGCAAACCCACCCCGACCTGGCCACCAGAGAGACCATCACGCTCCCCTACACCACCCTCGTAGCCCGCGCCCGGAGAACCTGAACCACTCACGCACGAGACCGCGACAGACGGACGGCCCCCCACCCACCACCACAGACCCCACCCTCAGCGGACGGATGACGCGTACCCACCGAAGGGTTTCCGGGCAGCCCGACCGGCGCAGGGATCAAGCCTGACCGCCCGGAGCCGGTCGGGCTGCCCGGAAACCCCACCGCGACCACCGAAGCTGCCCGGAAACCCCACCGCAAGAAAGAGCGAGAAAGCGTCAGACGTTCCGCTCGTACACCATGCGCAACCCGATCAGCGTGATCATCGGCTCGTGATGCGTGATCGTCCGGCATTCGTTGAGCACCAGCGAGGCCAGCCCGCCGGTTGCGATCACCGCCTTCAGCTCGCCCATCTCGGCGGCCATCCGCTCCACGATCCGGTCCACCTGACCGGCGAAGCCGAAGTAGAGGCCAGCCTGGAGGCACTCGACGGTGTTCTTGCCGATCACCGAGCGGGGCCGGGTCGCCTCGACCTTGCGCAGCTGGGCGGCGCGGGCGGCGAGCGCGTCGAAGGAGATCTCGATGCCCGGGGCGAACGCACCGCCGAGGAACTCGCCCCGGGCGCTGATCACGTCGAAGTTGGTGGTGGTGCCGAAGTCGACGACGATGGACGGCCCGCCGTAGAGGGTGTACGCGGCCAGCGTGTTGACCACCCGGTCCGCGCCGACCTCCTTCGGGTTGTCAATGGCGAGCTGCACCCCGGTACGTACGCCGGGCTCGACGATGACGCTCGGCAGCTCACCGTAGTAGCGGGTCAGCATGGTCCGAAGCGAGCGCAGGGCCGCCGGGACCGTCGAGCAGGCGGCCACGCCGGTGATCTCGACGGCGTCACCGGCGAGCAGCCCCCGGAACATCAGCCCCAGCTCGTCGGCGGTCGAGCGGGCGTCGGTCTTGATCCGCCAGGAGTGCACCAGCTTGTCGCCGTCGAAGGTCGCCAGCACGGTGTTGGTGTTCCCGATGTCGATGCAGAGCAGCACGCACGCAGCCTAGACGGGTTCACTCCGTCCGCAGGTCCAGGGCGATGTCCAGGATCGGTGAGGAGTGGGTGAGCGCGCCGACGGAGAGGAAATCGACGCCGGTGGCGCCCACCGCCGCCGCGTCGGCGAGGGTCAGCCCGCCGGTCGCCTCCAGCTCGGCCCGGTCCCCGACGGCGGCGACCACCTCGGCGAGCACGGCCGGGGACATGTTGTCCAGCAGAAGAAAGTCGACGCCGGCCTCGACCGCCTCCACCGCCTCGGCGAGGGTGTCCACCTCCACCTGCACCGGCACGTCCGGGAACGCCGCCCGGACCCGCCGGTAGGCAGCGGCGACGCCGCCCGCCGCGAACTTGTGGTTGTCCTTGACCATGGCGACGTCGTGCAGGCCCATCCGCTTGTTCGTGCCCCCGCCGGCCCGGACCGCGTACTTCTCCAGGGCCCGCAGTCCCGGGGTGGTCTTGCGGGTGTCCAGGACCATCGCCTTGCTGCCGGCCAGCGCGTCCGCCCAGGCCCGGGTGTGGGTGGCCACCCCGGACATCCGGCTGAGCAGGTTGAGGGCGGTGCGCTCGGCGGTGAGCAGCACCCGGGTGGGTCCGGTAACCGTGGCCAGCACGTCCCCTCGGGCCACCCGCTCGCCGTCGCGGGCCACCAGCGAGACCTCGACGGTACGCCCGATCCCGGTACTCTCCGCGGCCAGTTCGAACACGGCGGCGGCGACCGCCAGCCCGGCCACCACGCCGTCGGCGCGGGCCACCACATCGGCGGTGTCCGTCTGGGTCGCCGGGATGGTGGCGACGCTTGTCACGTCGAGCCCGTCCGGACCGAGATCCTCGACGAGCGCGTTCTCGATGATCCGGCGCACCTGCTCCGGGTCCAGTCCGGCCGCCCGCAGCAGCCGTACCGTCTCGCTGGTCATCGCGTCTCCTCCCACCGGGTGGTCAACCGTCCCTGCTCGCCGACGGCACCGATGAGGTGGCCGTGCCACCGCTCGTCGGCCACCGGGAAGTCCTCCCGCCAGTGGCAACCCCGGGTCTCCCGGCGGGCGTACGCGGCGGCCACCAGCGTGGCGGCCACCGTGAGCAGGTTCGTCGCCTCCCAGTCAGCGGTACGCGGTGTGCCACGAGCAACGCCCAACTCGACCAGTTCGGCGGCGGTCGCGGCGAGCGTCGCGGCCGAGCGGAGCACTCCGGCGCCCCGGGTCATCGCCCGCTGCAACACCGGCGTCGCCGCGGCGGGCAGCAACCAGCCGCCCTCCCCACGCCACGCTCCGGTGTCCGCCGGGCGGGCCTGCTCGGGGAGACCGGCGGCGATGTCGTCGGCGATCCGTCGGGAGAAGACCAGCCCTTCCAGCAGCGAGTTGCTGGCCAGCCGGTTCGCGCCGTGCACGCCGGTGCAGGCGACCTCGCCGCAGGCGTACAGACCTGGGATCGAGGTCCGACCGTGCAGGTCGGTGCGGACCCCGCCGGAGGCGTAGTGCGCGGCCGGTGCCACCGGGATCAGGTCGGTTCCCGGGTCGACCCCGATGGCCAGGCACGACGCGACGATTGTGGGAAACCGGCGGGCCAGGAAGTCGCCGCCGAGATGGCGGGCGTCGAGGTGGACGTGATCGTCACCGGTGGCCAGCAGCACCCGGTGGATGCCCTTGGCGACCACGTCCCGTGGCGCCAGTTCGGCCAGTTCGTGCTGGCCGAGCATGAAGCGTTTGCCGTCGGCGTCCACCAGGTGCGCGCCCTCGCCCCGCAACGCCTCGGAGACCAGCGGCTGCTGGGCGTGGCCGGCCCCGGGCTCTCGGGAGTGTTCCGGCACGATCAGCGCGGTCGGATGGAACTGCACGAACTCCACATCGGTGACCGCCGCACCGGCCCGCATCGCCAGGGCGACCCCGTCGCCGGTGGAGACCGCCGGGTTGGTGGTGGCCGCGAAGATCTGCCCCATGCCGCCGGTGGCCAGCACGACCGCGCGGGCCAGCAGCGCACCGACACCGTCCTCACTGCCCTCACCGAGCACGTGCAGGGTGATCCCACACACCGCACCGAGCCCGTCCGGACCGTCACCGGTGGCGCGGAGCAGATCCAGCACCAGCGCGTGCTCGACGAGCCTGATCCACGGGTCACGGCGCACCGCTTCGTGCAGTGCCCGCTGCACCTCCGCACCCGTCGCGTCGCCGCCGGCATGCACGATGCGGTCGGCCCGGTGCCCACCCTCCCGGGTGAGCATCAACGAGCCGTCGGCGTTGCGGTCGAACTCGGCACCGAGGCGCATCAGTTCCCGCAGCCGGGTCGGCCCCTCCTCCACAAGTACGCGGACCGCCGCCGGGTCGCACAGGCCCACGCCGGCGATCTCGGTGTCGGAGGCGTGCATGGCCGGGGTGTCGGTCGGGTCGAGTACCGCGGCGATGCCGCCCTGTGCCCACCGGGTCGATCCCTCGTCGATGTCGACCTTGGTGACCACGGTGACGTGCAGGCCCGCCTCACGCAGGTGCAGCGCGGCGGTCAGCCCGGCCACGCCGGAGCCGACCACGATCACGTCCGTGGTCTCCACCCAGCCGGGTGCCGGGGCGGCCAGCCGGTTCGGCAGCGCCGGCAGGCCGACGGTCGGTAGGTCCATGCCCACAGTCAACCCGAATGGCTTTCGTCTCGGGCGGTGGGGGCGGGACGAGTGGTTCCCGCTACTTCGTCCGGACCGGTAGCTCGCCCGGGCCGACTCCCTTGAGCGTCCCGGTCACCCGACGGTCGCTGAGCCACAGATAGCAGCGGATCCCCCGATCGCCCACCCGCCACCGACCGGCGCTTGGCGGACGCACCACCACGTCGGTACGGAAGACCAGGTCGTCGTCGTCTGGCAGACCGGCGAAGCGGGCCAGAACCGACCGGCAACCCGCGTAGAAGGGTGCCCACTGCGCGCTGCGCGTCGGATACGGGCGGTCCGGGGCCGGCCAGACCCCGGCGAACTCGGCGTCGTGGCGCTCGGTGCACGGCACCGGAACCAGTGTCTGCACCACCCCACCCCCGCCGGTGCGCGTCCGCTGGCAGCCCAGTCGCAGCGCCGACGCCGTCCGCAGCACGTCACGCAGCGAGCCGGTCCGCAGCACGACCTTCGCACCCGCCTCGACCGTGTCGACCTCCATCAGGTCGCAGCGGTACCAGCGCGAGCCGGCCGCCCAGCCCGGCTCCGACGGCACCGCGACCGCCAACCGGAGCCGTCCGGCCCGCCAGTTGTCACCGACGTAGCCGGTGGCCCGGTTGTCACACTCGACGAAGGCGGTACGCAGTTCCGCCGAGCTGGTGGACGGCGGTTGAGTCCGGTCGGCGGGGAAGGTGCCGACGTGCACCGTCTCCACCCGGTGCGGCGCGGCGCAGTCCACCGGCGCGTACGCACCGAGCGGCACCACCTCGGCGAAGTCGGCCTCGTGACAGACCCCGGCGGCCGGGGTGAAGGCCCCGGGCGGCGGCAGCGCGGCCCAGTCGTCCACCAGGTTGCCGTCCAGCCCTCCGGTCGAGCCGCAGCCGGCCAGCAGCGCCGCCACGGTGAAGACGGTGACCAGGGTCCTCGTCGCATACTGCATGGCGCCGCCTCCCCCAGTCAGCGGCCGTCCCCCGACGGCGCCTTCAGGGTAACCAGAAATGACCTTCCGGTGACAGACCGGAATCGCGGCGCGATCGTCGCCGCCGGTCCGAGAGGTCGCCCGGGCAGGCGCCGACGAAGCCTGGCCGCCGGGCGGCCCCCGTTACACCGACAGCGGGTTCGGCACCGGGGTGCCGGCGGTGCCGGGCGCGGCTGTCGACGGGTCGGCACCGAGGTCGACGACCCTGTTGTCCGCGTCCACGTGCACCACCCGGGGGCGGTACGCACGAGCCTCGGCATCGTCCATCTGCCCGTACGAGATGAGGATGATCAGGTCGCCGGGCTGCACCAGGCGGGCTGCGGCACCGTTGATGCCGATCACCCCGCTGCCCCGCCGGCCCGGGATCACGTACGTCTCCAGCCGGGCGCCATTGGTGATGTCGACGATCGCCACCTGCTCACCGGGGAGCAGGTCGGCGGCGTCGAGCAGATCCTCGTCGACGGTCACCGAGCCGACGTAGTGCAGGTCCGCCTGGGTCACCGTGGCCCTGTGGATCTTGGACTTGAGCATCGTGCGGAACATCGGGACGCCTTTCGCGGGTATGTGTGGTCAGGAAGCCGGGTCGAGTCGGATCGGAGCGTTGTCGATCAGTCGGGTGGCGCCCACCCAGGCCGCCACGAGCAGTCGGGCCGGGCCGCGTACCGGCCCGGGCTCCAGATCCGGGTCGGTGAGCACCAGGTAGTCGAGCCGCGCTCCGGAGTCGCCGGCGCCGAAGGCCACGTGCGCGGCGGTCAGGACCGCCGCGGCGTCACGACCAGCCGCGGCTGCCTCGGCACCGGCCCGCAACGCCCGGGACAGGCTCAGCGCCACCGAGCGCTCGGCCGGCGAGAGGTAGCGGTTGCGGCTGGACAGGGCGAGGCCGTCCGGTTCCCGGACCGTGGGCACCCCGATCACCTCGACCGGCACGTCCAGGTCCCGGCACATCCGTCGGACCAGGGTCAACTGCTGGTAGTCCTTCTCACCGAAGAAGGTCAGGTCCGCGCGGGTGAGCTGGAGCAGCTTCAGCACCACGGTGAGCACGCCGTGGAAGAAGCCGGGCCGGCTCAGCCCTTCCAGATCCTCACCGAGCGGCCCCGGATTGACCCGAACCACCGGCTCGCCGCCGGGGTACATCTCCCCCACCGGGGGAGCGAAGACCAGGTCGGCACCGGCCCGCCGACACACGTCAAGATCAGATTCGAGAGTACGCGGGTAGCGGTCGAAGTCCTCGTTCGGCCCGAACTGCAGCGGATTCACGAAGATTGTCACGATCACGTGGTCGGCGCGCGCTCGGGCCTCCCGCAGGAGGGTCTCGTGTCCCTCGTGCAGCGCGCCCATGGTCATCACCACCCCCACCGTCCCGGTGCGGGCGGCTCGCGCCCGGGCCAGGTCGGCACGGGTGTGCACCAGTTCCGTCACGTGATCCACCTCGCTCGACACCTGTCCTCCGCCGACGGTCACGCCGCCACCCCGCTCCGGTAGTCGTCCAGGACGCCGAGCAGTGGGGCCACGTCACCCGGACGCAGCCGACCGGCCGCGACAGCCCGATCGGCGGTACGCCGCGCCAGCACGAGGTAGGGCTCGACCGACTCTGGTGCGGTGGCGGCGAGCTGCGCCAGGTGCCGCCGCACCGTACCCGCGTCGCCACGCGAGACCGGGCCGGTCAACGCGTCGTCACCGAGGCGCAACGCGTTCTCCAGCGCGGCCCGCAGCAACGGGGCGAGCACCTTCTCGGGCTGACCCACCCCGGCGTCACGCAGCCGGTCGGCCGCCTCGTTGACCAGGGTCACCAGGTGGTTGGCACCGTGCGCCAGCGCCGCGTGGTACAGCGGTCGGTCCGCCTCGGCGATCCACTCGGGCACCCCACCGAGGTCGACCACCAGACGGGCGGCCAGCGGGCGCAGGTCGGCCAGCGCGGTCACCCCGTATGAGATGCCGGGCAGCCGGCCGAGGTCGTCGGGCGTACCGGCGAAGGTCATCGCGGGATGCAACGCCAGCGGTCGGGCGCCGGCCGCGCTGGCCGGCGCCAGGACCGCCAGACCGTGCGCCCCCGACGTGTGCGCGACCACCTGGCCGGGACGCAGCGCGCCGTCGGCGGCCAGACCGGCCACCACCTCGGTCAACGCGTCGTCCGGCACGGCGACCAGCAGCAGATCGGTGGCAGCCCGAGCGACCTCGGTGGCGGACCGGCGAGGGACGGTCGGCAGCAGCAGTGCCAGGCGGGCCCGCGAGGCACCGGACGCCCCGCTGGCGGCGACCACCCGATGGCCCGCCGCGGCCAGCGCGGCGCCCAGGGTGGCACCCACCCGCCCGGCGCCGATGACGCCGACAGTGAGCACGGAAGCGGTGGCGACCTGGGTCGATGCCACGGTCGCGGGCCGCCGACGGGCGGCCGAGTCGGTGCGCAGCGGTGCGCTCATGTCACGATCCAGTCCTCGAGACGGGGTACCGGTCGGGGCAAGTATGCGTCGCTGACGCGGATCTGAAACAAGGATGTGTGAAATCGTTCACCGGTGTGAGGAGGGCCCCATGTCGATGCGCTGGCGCGAGGCGATGCGGCAGGCGCTCTACGGACCCGAGGGCTTCTTCGTCTCCGGCACCGGGCCGGCAGCCCACTTCCGGACCAGCGTTCATGCTTCCCCGATCTTCACCTCCGCGCTGCTCCGCCTGATCCACCAGCTCGACGCCACGCTGGGCTTTCCCGACCGCCTCGACGTGGTGGATGTGGGGGCTGGGCGGGGTGAACTGCTCCACGCTCTCGCTGTTGGGGTTTCCGGGGAGCCCGCCCGCGCCGGGCGGTCAGGCTTGATCCCTGCGCGGGCGGACTCCCCGGAAACCCGGACCACCACGGCCGCCGTCCGCCTCGGCCCGGGTGGTGTCTCGTTCGGATCCGTCGATTCGTCGCCCTCCGCGCCGGTTCCGCTGGCTCGGCGAGTACGGTTCACCGCCGTCGAACTCGCCCCGCGCCCTGCCGATCTCCCCGACCAGATCACCTGGACGAACGAGATCCCCACCAGCATCACCGGCCTGCTCCTGGCCACCGAGTGGCTCGACAACGTCCCCCTCGACCTGGCCACCCGCACCGACCACAACTGGCACTACCTCCTCGTCGACCCCACCACCGGCGCCGAGACGACAGGCGAACCGATCAGCCCCGCTGACCTCCACTGGCTGACCACCTGGTGGCCCACCCCGACCGACCAGCCCCCCAGGGGGCGGACAGTCGCGGACGGCCCGGATCTCCCACCACAGACCGAAACGGACGGGTCGGACCCGACCACGTCGGGTATCCGGGCAGCCCGGCCGGCGCAGGGATCAAGCCTGACCGCCCGGAGCCGGCCGGGCTGCCCGGAAACCCCCACGGACGGCACGCCCACGGACGGCACCCCCACGGACCGCGTACCGCCGATGGGGCGGGCGGAGATCGGGCGGACCAGGGACGTGGCATGGGCTGACGCCCTGAGGCGCGTCGACCGAGGGCTGGCGTTGGCGGTGGACTACGGACATCTGCGTGCGGAGCGGCCGATCGACGGGACGCTTACCGGGTACCGGGCTGGGCGGCAGGTGCCGCCGGTGCCGGACGGCTCCTGCGATGTCACAGCCCACGTCGCCATGGACTCGGTCGCCTCCTCCGGTGAACGGGTCGCCCGGTGCGCGTACGTCCTGACCTCGCAGCGGGAGGCGTTGCGAGCGCTCGGGGCCGACGGCGGACGACCGGCGTTGAGCCTGGCCTCCAGCGACCCGGCCGGCTACCTGCGGGCGCTGGCCACCGCGTCGGCGGCGGCCGAGTTGACCGACCCGGGCGGCCTCGGCGGCCACTGGTGGCTGTGGCAGCCGGTGGGACTGCGCGCCGACCAGCTGCCGTCTCTCGCGGCCCTGACCGACGGTGCCGACGGGCGGCGCGGCTGATGGGCGACCACCGCCAGTCCCGGCGGTTCATGGCACGATGGCGGGCATGACCACGGGCGAGCTGCGCGAGCTGACCGTTGGCACCGGCGCCGGGCTGGTGGCCGGCACCGGCGGCGAGCAGCTCGGCGCGGACATGGTGCTGAACATCGGACCGCAGCACCCCTCCACGCACGGCGTGTTGCGGCTCAAGCTCGTGCTCGACGGCGAGCGGGTGCTCGCCGCCGAACCGGTCGTCGGCTACATGCACCGGGGTGCCGAGAAGCTGTTCGAGGTGCGCGACTACCGGCAGATCATCGTGTTGGCCAACCGGCACGACTGGCTCTCGGCGTTCGCCAACGAGCTGGGCGTGGTGCTCGCGGTGGAACGGCTGATGGGCATGGAGGTCCCCGAGCGGGCCACCTGGCTGCGGATGGCGCTCGCCGAGTTGAACCGGGTGCTCAACCACCTGATGTTCCTCGGTTCGTACCCGCTGGAGATCGGGGCGATCACTCCGATGTTCTACGCCTTCCGGGAACGCGAGACGCTCCAGGCGGTGCTGGAGGAGGTCTCCGGCGGGCGGATCCACTACATGTTCAACCGGGTCGGCGGCCTGAAGGAGGAGGTGCCGGCCGGCTGGACCGGTCGGGCCCGGGCGGCCATCGGTGAGGTACGCCGCCGGATGCCGGACCTGGACAACCTGATCCGCCGGAACGAGATCTTCCTGGCCCGTACCGTCGGGGTGGGGGTGCTGTCGGCGGCCGACGCGGCGGCGTTCGGTGCCTCCGGTCCGGTCGCCCGGGCCTCCGGACTCGACCTGGACCTGCGCCGGGACGAGCCGTACCTGGCCTACGACCAGCTCGACGTGCCGGTGGTGACGAAGACGGCCGGCGACTGCCACGCCCGCTTCGAGGTGCTGCTCGACCAGGTGTACACCTCGCTCGATCTGGCGGAGCAGTGCCTGGACCGGGTCGACCAGCTCACCGGGCCGATCAACACCAGGCTGCCGAAGGTGCTCAAGGCACCTGAGGGGCACACGTACGCCTGGACCGAGAACCCGCTCGGCATCAACGGGTACTACCTGGTCTCACGGGGCGAGAAGACGCCGTGGCGACTCAAGTTGCGCACCGCCTCGTACGCCAACGTGCAGGCCCTGGCCACCCTGCTGCCCGGCTGTCTGGTGCCGGACCTGATCGCCATCCTCGGCTCGATGTTCTTCGTGGTCGGCGACATCGACAAGTGACGGCCCCTTTCCGGTGCCACTGGCGGGCGGCGGCAGCGTCCCGGGGTCAGCGCCAGCGGCCAGCGCCGCTTTCGTACGCGGCCGGGCCGTGGTCAGGCTCCTCCACGCGGTGCCGGCGGCCATACGGCTCCCCGGTCGCACGCTGTCCCCGCGCCGATTCGGGCTGATACCCGTACGCCGGCTCCGGCGGATAGCCGCGCGCCGGATCGGGCTGGTAGCCGCTAGCTGGTTCAGGCTGGTGACCGCGCTGACGGGGCGGGCGCCACTCCTGCGGCACCGGCACCCCACCGGCGGGTAGCGCCGGACGGCTCTCCGGCTCACCCCAGGCGTCCCGCCACGCGTCGTCGCTCGCCGCCTCCCGGCGTGGCTCGTCACGACGTACGCTCGCCCAGCGGTCCGCCATCCGGTATTCGGTGCCGCTCGGGTCGGCATGCAGCTCGGCCCGGCGTTCGCCGACGCGCAACTCGCGGCCCCGGTCGTCGTCGCGTACCGCCGCCCACCGGTCGCCGGCCCGCAGCTGCGCCCAGTACTCACCGGTGTCGTCCGCCCGGTGCCCCCGGGCCGCCGGCACCGGGTCGGCGGGGGCCTCCCAGCGCTGGTCACCCGCGTCCCAGCCCCGGTCGTCGCGCGGGCTCCAGTTGCCGTCCCGGTCCGCCGAGGGCCCGTCCGGATAGCCGGAGCCGCCGTCGCGGGCGGCGGACCACTCGTCGTGCGCGGCGGACCAGCGACCCTGCTCCCGCGATGGGGACCAGGAGCGTTCCTCTTCGCCGGGTGAACCGGACCAGGAACGCTCGTCGTCGCGGGACGATCCGGACCAGGGGCGCTCCTCCTCCCGGGCTGCCCCGGACCAGGAACGGTCGTCGTACCGCTCCGCACCGGACCAGCGGTGGCCGTCGTCCCGGCGGGCACGGTCCTCGCCGTCGGACCACGAGTGGTCGTCCCGGTCAGTGCCGCGCCCCTGCCCGTGCTCCCCGGGCTGCGCTCCCGACCACGCCGACGAGTATCCGCCGTACCGGCCGCCGGACTCGCCCACGATGGTGTGCCGGGTGGTGACGTGCACCGTCTCGGTGTGCCGGACCATCCCGAGCGGCCTCGACGCCGGCTCGCCCGGACGCGTGTCCTGCTCCGGACGGACCGGCGAACCGTAGACACCGGCTGAGCCGCTGGCCGGGCGATCGTTGCCGGGCCGGGAACGTTCCCCGCCGTACCCACCGACCGGGCCGTGACCGGGCTGGGCCGTGCCATAGACCCCGGCCTGCGCGGCCGGCCTCGGCGGAGCCTCCGGGGCCGGCACCCGGGCCCGGCCGGGGCCGGGTGGCTCGTCGTTCGTGACCGCGTCGACGCTACCCGCGTCGATGCGCCGACGTACCCCGACCAACGCCTCCTGTACCCGCTGGACCTCGTCGAGCGCCTGGTTACCGCGCTGGGCGGCGGCCACGATCTCACCGCGCAGCTCCCGCCGCAGCTCGTCGACCTCCGCCCTGAGTTCCTCGGCGTGCTGTCCACCGCCGTCTGTACGCAGCGTGATGGAGAGCCCGATCAGCACCACAGCCAGGATGGCCAGCACCGCGGCGAAGCGCAGCGGCCCGTTGCCGTCAGCGACCAGCAGGATCAGCACTGCGACGGGAGCCAGGGCCACACCGCCCCAGAAGAGCACGGTGAGCAGCTTGCGCGTATCGGCGGGCACCGGGGCGGGCATGGCTCCGCAGCCTACCGAGAGTTGCGTCACGTGGGAACGGCTTGACGGCAGGTCTCCGATGCGAATACCACCGGGGTTACCGCTGAGCGGTTACGGCCGGCACACGACGTGGCACCCCGGCCGAGTCGGCCGGGGCGCCATCGCGGTTGGCGCGGCTGCTCAGCTCTGCGCGTACGCCGCGTCGGTAGAGAAGACCAGGCCGACGCTGATCGTGCCGTTGCGCAACGCGGTCTTGGTCAGCGGGCCACCTCCGTCGAGCGAGGAGAACGAGCCGACCGCGAGCCCATAGGTCTGCTCCAGACCGGGCTTGCAGAACGGACGCTCCTGACACTCCGGCGGGCCACCCAGCACCGTCGCCGTACCCGAGCACTTCTCGGCCAGGTCGGACAGGGTCCGCACGCCGTACTTCTCGGCGAACTCCTGGGTCACCGCGAAGGCGTTCTGGGTCTGTGCCGCTGCCGGCGCGCCGAAGGTCAGGCCGACCTTCTCGCCCAGGCCACGCAGCGCGGTGACGGTCTTGTCGACGTCCGGCGAGGAGACCGGCTGGCCACCGCTGTTCACCTTGCCGTTGAGGAACTCGGCGAGGGTGGCCGCGTACTCCGGGACGACCTGGATCTCGCCCTTCTCCAGCGCCGGCTCGTACAACTCCCGGTTGCCGATCTGCTGCACGCTGGCCTGGTAGCCCGCGGCCGCCAGCTGGATCTTGTAGAGCTCGGCGATGATCTCGCTTTCGGTGAAGTTGCCCGCCCCAACCGTGATCTGCCCGCCCGGTCCCTGCTCCACACCGTCGGTCAGCGAGTTGGCGTCGGCGAACTCCTGTGCCGCGGCCTGGGCGCTCTTGCGGTCGACGTCGACCGCCTTGTTGAGCTGAATCAGCTTCGGCGTGTCGAGCACTGCGGAGACCTTGTCGAGCGCGGCGATCAGCTGCGGGGTCGCCACCTCGCTGTTGACCGCCGGAATGATGTTGTCGGCGTTCTGCAGTGACTTGTCGTCTTCGAGTGCGATCAGCTGCTCACCGGCCACCGGCGCACAACCCTCACCGGAGGCACCCTGCTCGGGCGCCTCGGTGCCGGACGAACCAGCGTCGCCGCAACCCGCCAGGACCGCCGCCGCCGCGACAGCCCCCACGACCGCGATGGACAGTCTTCTACCTGCGCGCATCAGCCCGCCTTCCGTGTCCCGGCGCGGCCCGGGTGGGCCGGCCGCGTGTCCGACGGGCGATCCGCCCTCCGGCCGCCCGCGTTTCCACCCAACATCCTGACGCGGCCCCCCGACAACCCGAGGAGGCGTTCGTCACCGGAACGTCACCCATTGGGGTCATCGCGGCCGGGCCGGTGCCCCCGCAGGTGGCGTCGACCGCGCGTCCGGCCCGATGGGCCGGGGTGTTCGGTCCCGTGGTCTTCGATTGAGGGGGTCCCCTGGTCAGGAGCCGGCGACGGCGTCCGCCGCACGTCGCCCGGCACCACGCCGGGCGCGGCGCAGCGGGCGGGGGTGACCAGCCGTTCGACGAGGGCGAAGAGCAGTTCGACGCTGACCGCGAGCCCGGCGACCAGTAGCCCGCCGGCCAGGATCTGGCCACCACCGACCGCGATGCTCAGGCCGAACCCGAACCGGATGATCTCACCGAGGCCACCCCCGTTGACGAAGGTCGCCAGCGCCGCGGTGGCGACCACCTGGACGGCGGCGGTGCGAAACCCGGCCGCGAGATAGGGCACCGCGAGCGGCAGTTCCACCCGACGTAACACCTGCGCCCCGGTCATGCCCATGCCACGGGCCGCCTCCCGGGTCTGTGGATCGACCTGCCGCACCCCCGTGTACGCGTTCGCCAGCAGCGGCGGCACGGCGAAGACCGCCAGCGCCACCACCACCGCCGGCCGGCCGAAGCCGAGGAAGGTCAACGGAAGAATGGTGAGCAGGGCCAGCGTGGGCACCGCCAGGGTCAGGTTGGAGACGAGCACCACCAGTTCGCCGCCTCGGCCGGTGTGTCCCAGCCACAGACCCAGCGGCCAGGCCAGCAGGCAGCCGACCAGCACCGCGGCGGCCGACATGCTGACGTGCTCGCCGAGCCGGTCCAGGATGCCGCCCGGGTTCGTCCAGTTCAGCGGATCGTTGAGCCAGACCACCGCCTGGGACACCGGATTCGCCGCGGCGCTCATCCGGTCCGCCCGCGAAGCCATGGGGTGAGCAGCCGGCCGGCCCCCACCAGGAGCAGGTCGAGCACCAGCGCCAGCAGGACGCAGAGCAGCGTGCCGGTCATGATCTGGGCCTTGTAGAGGTTGTTCTGGAAACCGGCGAAGATGATCTGCCCGAGCCCGCCCCGCCCGATCACCACACCGACGGTGACCAGGGCGACCGTGGACACCGTGGCCAATCGCAGTCCGGTCAGGATGCCGGGTAGCGCGAGCGGCAACTCGATCCGCAACAGTCGTCCCCAGCGGCCGTACCCCATGCCCTCGGCCGCCTCGCGGACCTCCGCCGGCACCTGGTTGAGCCCGGCCACGGTGTTTCGGACGATCACCAGCAGCGCGTACAGCACCACCACGCTCAGCACGGTCGCGACACCGATGCCCAGATAGGGTGCGACGAATGCGAACAGGGCCAGGGAGGGAACCGTGTAGAGCACCCCGGTCAGTGCGAGAATCGGCCCGGTGAGCGGCCGGAACCAGTACGCCACCACCGCCAGCGGGACGGCGATCAACGCGGCGATGAGCACCGCCCGGAGGGTCAGCGTGGCGTGCTCACGCAGGGCGTTGAGCACGGTTTCCGAGTTGTCCCGCAGGTACTGCCAGGAGAACCACGGGTTACCCGGATCAGCCCGGTAGCTCAGGCGGAAGGACATACGTGGACGTTACCCCGGGTGCCGACGGCGATCGACGTGCCGCGTCGATCACCCTCGACGGCATCGGCAAGCGCTACCCGGACGGCACCGAGGCCGTCCGCGAGCTCAGCCTGCATGTCGATGAGGGCGAACTGGTCGTGCTGATCGGTCCCTCCGGTTGCGGCAAGTCGACCGTGCTGCGGATGATCAACCGGCTGATCGAACCCACCGAGGGCCGGATCCTGCTCGGCGAATCCGACGTCACCCGGGTCGACCCGGTGAAACTACGCCGCCAGATCGGCTACGTCATCCAGAACGTCGGGCTCTTCCCGCACCAGACGGTGGCCGCCAACGTCGCCACCGTGCCCCGGCTGCTCGGCTGGGCCGCCGGTTCCGTCAAGCGCCGGGTCGAGGAACTGCTGGAACTGGTCGGTCTCGATCCGGCGCAGTTCGGCCGGCGCTACCCCCACGAACTCTCCGGCGGCCAGCGGCAGCGGGTCGGGGTGGCCCGGGCGCTCGCCGCCGATCCGGTGGTGCTGCTGATGGACGAGCCCTTCTCCGCCGTCGACCCGATCGTGCGCACCCGGCTTCAGGAGGAGTTTCTGCGGTTGCAGGCGGAGGTACGCAAGACCATCGTCCTGGTCACCCATGACCTGGACGAGGCCGTCCGGCTCGGCGACCGGATCGCGGTGCTCTCCGAGGGCGGCCGGTTGGAGCAGTACGACACCCCGGCGGCGCTGCTCGGCGCCCCCGCCACCGGCTTCGTCCGCGAGTTCGTCGGAGCCGACCGGGGCATCCGCCGGCTGGTCGTCACCCCGGTGACCCGGGACGTGCTCGATCCGCTGCCGGTCGACGGCGTGGCGGACCTGCCATCGGTGCCGCTGGGCGGGTCGGCGTACGACGCGCTGGCCGTGCTGCTCACCGCCGCCGGTGGCCAGGCCGTGGTCACCGAGGACGGCCGCCCGGTCGGCACGCTCAGCCGGGAACGCATCCTGACACTTACGGATTCGGCCGGCTGAGTGCCGCGCGGGCGTCGCCCGGCTGACGGCTGGGCAGGGCGTGGCCGGTCGTCCGGCACCGGGTACGGCCGGGCCCGTCGTGCCGACGGACCCGGCCGTACGGTCAGCGCCGGCCCCGGTAGCCGCC
Organism: Micromonospora sp. C51; assembly: GCF_018070435.1. NCBI lineage: Bacteria > Bacillati > Actinomycetota > Actinomycetes > Micromonosporales > Micromonosporaceae > Micromonospora > Micromonospora sp. C51. Next base: position 18,745 of record NZ_JAGPXQ010000023.1, read on the forward strand.
CAGGGTGGCGATGCCGATGATCCAGCCGACGAAGAGGCCGTACTCCGCGCCGTCCCCCGCAGCCTGGAAGGCGCCCAGCAGCGACGGGTTGGTCCGGATCAGCGTGGTGAACAGGGCCGCGAAGGCTCCGGCGAAGACGAACGCCGCCCAGCCGGCGAAGAACTGGCTGATGGTGCCCCGGGCACGGGCGAGCTGGGAGCCCGGCAGCAGGTAGAGGAACAGGAAGGTGAGGACGACCACGAGGATCGCCCTCAGGTCGTCGGCGAAGATCTCCTGGATCGAGTCGGAGGAGTCGAACCGCCAGGCCGGCCAGGCGAGCAGTCTCAGGAACCACCCGCCGGCGCTGTCCGGATCGGTGTTGTCCCTCGCCCAGTCGACGTACCAGGGACTACCGAAGACCAGGACCAGGATGAGCGCGGCGAGCGTGCCAGCGCCCGGTGCGGACTTGTATCGATTGGTGAGAGCCATGGCCCCGCTATTTCCCAGCGGATCGACGCGGGCAAACGCGAGGCGTCTTTTATGGTATTACGCGCGTTTGTCGACGCCTAGTGCTTCATCAGGTAGTCGATGAACGCGGCGCGCAGCAGCGGTGCCGACTCCTCGTAACCGTGCCCGGTCATCTCGCGCCAGAGGGCCACCGCCTCATCGACCGTCGGCCCCACCGAGTTGGGCGCGCCGTCCAGCGCCGCGGCCTCGTCCGCATTCGGCAGGTGCCGCAGCACCGACCAGAAGAACCGTACGTCGCGGCGCTCCCGAGCGAGGGTGAACGCCCGTTCACGCAACTCCTCGGTGGAGAGGACGTCCAACTCCTCGAACGACCGGCCGCCGGAGATCGATGATGTGTCGGTCATGTGCCGAGCCTAACCGTCGAGATCACGCTCGGCGCGCCGACAAGCTGCCGACCCGTCATCGGTCGTCGGCCTCCCAGGCCGGCGGGCCGGTCTCCCAACGCCGGGTCCCCCACGGGTCGGTACCGCTGACGGTGGGTTGGGCCGGCAGCACGGGCGGCCAGTCACCGACCGGTTGCGGCTGCGTCACACTCCATCCTGCCCCGGTATTCGGTTCGGCGGGCGGCGGGGGCAGTGCCCCGAGGACCGGCAGCGGACGTCCGTACCTCTCGACCAGGCGCGTGACGATGAGCCCGACGGCCAGCGCCGCACCACCGACCGCCCAGTAGCTGACCGTCCAACTGCGCGCCCCGGCGTACGCCAGGAACAGCCCGATCGCGCCGGCCGTCAGCAGCGTGCCGAAGACTCCGCCACGCAGCCCGAACGCGCTGGTACCGGCGAGCAGCGTCGCGCCCACCGCCAGCACCGTCCAGTCCAACCCCGCCGCCGGTGTCACCGTCCCGTCCGCCGCGGCGATCAGCACTCCGGCGAGGGCCGCCAGTACGGTGGAACAGACGTATCCAGCGGTGGCGACGAGGGCGGCCGCCGCTCCTCGCCGCCGGGCCGGGTCGGCGACCGGACGGAACCGGCCGACCAGCCGACGGATCGGGCTCACCGCTCCGAAGAGGCCACCGAACACCGCGATCGCGGCGAAGCCCACGAAGAGCTGTCCGGCGGACCCCCGAGGGTCGTAATCCCCCTGCACGAGTACGGGCGCGGAGCGCTGCTCGATGTAGACGATGACGCCGGCCGCGCCACCGAGGCTCGCCGCCCAACCGGGCACGTGCAGCAGCGCGACCACCAGCCCGAGCAACAGCCCACCGATCGCGGCCACGGCCGTGGCCATGCCGACGGTACCGAGCAACCCGCGGTCACTCTGTTCGGCGAAGTGCAGCCCGGCCGCGACGGCCACCGGCCCGACAGCGAGGTTGACCGCGGCGGTACGCAGCGTCAGCCCGACGGCCAGGGCGAGCAGACCCAGGCCCACCACGTCGACGATGAGGTCCCGCAGTCCGCTGCCGCGCAGCAGGGCCGGATCCTCCCGCCACACCAGGTAGACCAGTGCGCCGAAGCCGAGCAGCAGGAGCGTCTCCCAGACGATGAAGACGCCGAAACGGTCCCGGCCCGGCTCGGCGTCGGGATCGTCGAGCACGGCCTCCGCCCCGGTCGCGGGACCGGCCGAGGTAGGCTCCGGCCGTCCGTCACGGCCCGGCTCGTCGTACCCCATGATTCCTGCCTCCCAGCGGTCGCCCGGACTCCACCGACGCAGGGACGGACCAGCGGCGGGGCGTTGCCCTTCGGTCGCAGGCACCGTACCCGCGCGCGGGAGCGGACGTAACCCCCTGCCTGGGCGGGTGGCTGACGGCCCAGACCACGTTGCGCAGGCCCGGCGAGCCTCACGCAACGGGTCGAGCGCAGTGTCCAGGCGACCTAGCGGTGGCCCGGGTGGTTCTCCCAGTCGTCCGGCTCGTGCTCGTCGTCGGGCCGTTCCGGGACGCGGCACGCCCGCTCCAGCCAGAGCGCGGCGGCCACCAGGGCGGTCGAGGCCAGCAGGCCGGCAATGGCAGCCGGGCGGTCGTCGGCGGCCGCCCGCGTCGGTTGCACGAACAACCAGCCCGTCAGCCCCGCGTACCCTCCGGCGAAGATGGCACCGACCAGCGCGGACGCCTTGGCCAGTACGACGAACCGAGCCACCATCAACGGATTGACCGGGTCGCGGCCCGGTCGGCGGTCGATCCGACCCCGGGTGTTGATCGCGGCGTACGCCTCCAGCACAGCCAACCCGGCCAGCGTCACCACCGGCAGCCAGGGCAGCGGCGGCAGCCGCTCGTAGTAGATGCCGCTGATCAACAGCCAGGCCACCGCGGCGGCGGCGAGGGCGGCCACCACCAGCGTCGAGATGCGGGTGGGGCCCATCCGCGACCCGTCGGGCGGCGGTGAAACGCTCATGCCGGCGCCCCGCTGCACGTCGCACCGCCAGGAGACACCGTCGCGCTGAGCCTGATGGTCCGCTCGGTGCGCTCGCTCATGCCGTCGACTCTAACGTCAGATCGGGTCGGGGGCTCAGTTCCGGCACCTCGGCGGCGAGCGGACCGGTGGTGAGCAGGTCGGTCAACGAACCATGCCCGGGCAGTCGGCCGTAGGGCTGGATGTCGATCCACGGTCGCAGCACGAATGCCCGCAGATGGGCCCGGGGATGCGGCAGGGTCAGCTCGGGGTCGTCGTTGAACACCGGGCGGTCGTCGTCGGTCCACACCGCGACGACGTCGACGTCCAGCGTGCGGGGACCGAAGCGCCGCCCCGAGTCCCTGACCCGGCCGGCGGCGGCCTCCGCCGCCCGCGCCCGCGCCAACCAGTCGTAGGGGCCCGCGTTCGGGTCTGCGGCCAGCAGCACGGCATTCAGGTACGCCGGTTGTGCGGTGTCACCCCAGGGTGGGGTCTCGTAGACGCCGGAGACCACCAGCACACTGTCACCGAGGACGGTCAGGGCGGTGCGCAGGTGACCGAGCCGGTCACCGAGGTTGCTGCCGAGGGAGAGCACGGCTCGGGTCATCGGGTACGCGTCCGACGCATCGTCACGGCCACGTCGGTGAAGGCGTGCGGGACCGGCGCCTCGGGCTTGTGCACCGTGACCGTCACGCCGGACACCCGCGGATCCGCCAGGCAGACCTCGATCAGCCGGTCGGCGAGCGTCTCGATCAGATTGACCGGCTCGCCGGTGATCACCTCGACCAGCCGCTCGGCCAGTTCGCCATAGTGCACGGTGTCCCGCACGTCGTCGGACCGGGCGGCCGGCCCCAGATCGAGTTCGAGCACCGCGTCGACGACGAACTCCTGGCCGTTGGCGCGCTCGAAGTCGTACACCCCGTGCCGGCCGTGCGCCCGCAGGCCGGTCAGCTCGATCCGACCGGTCATCGTCGCCCCCGCCCGTCGATCGCGCTCCCGTCGGCGGCAGCCGACCAGACGACCTCACCAGCGGTCGGCCCGCCACCGGGGATGATATCGGCGGCCAGCCGGGGACGGCCGGTGGCCTGCCAGACGGCGAGGGCGTCGACGGTGGCGCGCACGTCGTGCACGCGTACCCCCCAGGCGCCGGCCGCGACCGCGAGCAGGCTGGTGGCGACGGTGGCCGTCGTCCGCCCGTCGGTGGGTCGGGGCACGCCGTCGGCGTCGGCCAGCAGTTGTCCCAGGTACGACTTGCGGCTGGCGCCGAACAGCAGCGGGTAGCCGAGTTCGATCAGTTCGGGCAGCCGGGCGCTGAGTTGCCAGTTGTGGGCGGCGTTCTTGGCGAAGCCGAGGCCCGGATCGATGATGATGCGACCCGGGTCGACTCCGGCGGCGAGCGCCGCGTCCACCCGCTGAGCGAGTTCGGCACGGACGTCGGCGACCACGTCGCCGTAGCTGGCCAGCTCGCTCATCCGGCGGGAGTGGCCACGCCAGTGCATCAGCACCCAGGGGCAGCCGGCGTCACTTACCACCCGGGCCATGTCGGTGTCGGCGAGCCCTCCCGAGACGTCGTTGACCAAGACCGCGCCGGCGTGCAGCGCCGCCACGGCCACCCGGGCTCGGGTGGTGTCGATGCTGACCGGGACACCGGCCGAGGCGAGTTCCCGGATCACCGGCACCACGCGGGCGGTCTCGGTCTCCGCGTCGACCCGGTCGGCACCGGGGCGGGTCGACTCACCACCGACATCCACCAACCCCGCTCCTTCGGCTTGTAGCCGGACGCCGTGTGCGACAGCGGCCTCGACGTCGGCGTAGCGTCCGCCGTCGGAGAAGGAGTCGGGCGTGACGTTCAGGACGCCCATCACCACCGGGGCCGGAGCCCCCACCAGATCGGTCACGAGTAGGACGGTACCGGTCCGGTGGCACGTCGCAGACCGCCCCGTCGGCACCCCTGACATGGCAATTGGAACAGGTGTACGATCGGTCGTCCGGGCCGCTTCGGGCAGCATCTTCGCGGCTTGTCGCAAAGGGGGGCGGCCCGTACGCTGTGGAATTGCCCAGCATCGAGATGGCGACGGCAGAAGGGAGGGCCGAAACGGGACAACCCGCCCAAAAATCGCCACCCTACGTGGCGGTTGTCGTACGCAGGGTCTTGAGCGCTGCGCACATTGAGCACCGATCCCGCCAGGCTTGCCTACTGCACCACCGCGGCGCCGCCGGCCGCGACTTGGGGAGGTTTCAGTGATCGCCATCGAGCTGATGGAAACGGCGTCCACCAGCGCCGTCCACCTGCTCTCCACCCTGGCATCGTCGATTCCGTTCGCCGCCGAGGAGCCGAAGGGGATCGACACCGAAGGCGTCGTCACCTTCTTCGCCAGCAAGATCGCTCCGATCCTGCTGGCCGTGCTGGGCGTCATCTTCATCGGCCGCGCCAGCCGAGGCGAGATCTCCAAGGTGCTGACCAGTTCGGCCATCGCGATCGTCGGGTTGGCCTTCATCGCCGGAGCCGCCACCCTCTTCTTCATCGGCGACTTCCTGATCAACCTGATCTTCGAATAGGCGCGGGCACGAGATGCGGCTGCGCACCGACGACGACATCTACCGGGCCCGCCTGGTCTATCTCGGCCCGCCCGGCTACACCCTTCCGGTCCACCTGCCGTACGCCCAGTACGGGCTCTTCATGCTGCTCGTTCCCCTCTACATGTTCATCCACTGGCTGTTCACGCTGCAGGTCGAGCTCTTTCCCGCCTGGGAGATCGCCCTCGCCATCGTGACCACCTCGTTCGTCTTCCGGTACGTCGACCCGGACCGTCCGGCGCGCATGGTGATCCGTACCGCGCTGACCGACTGGCGACGCACCCGGGAGCCGGCCGCCGAGCAGCGCGATCCGCGCCTGGTCGGCAGCAGGATCAGGATCCGGGAGGAACTGGCATGACCGGCTGCACGCCGTACGGGCCGAACGAGGACACGGGCAGGGCGATCGCATGAGCCGCTCCGCCACGCCGGGATCCCCGGCCGGACGTCCGGCCGCACCACACGGTAACCGTGCGCGTTCGTTCGACTACCCTGAATCCGACGAGCGGGACGAAGCCACGCTGGATCCGGCGCTCGCCACCACCCCGGGTCACGGCAGCGTCGGTGTGTTCCAGGCACCTCGCCCGCCGCAGCGCCGGGCGGTTCCGGCCGACCCGACCCCGGCCACCCGGGACGGCGCAGACATCGACTCTCCGTTCCTCGATCTCTTCGGTGGCGCATACCCTCGCGGCGGTTCCGCCCAGCGGGGCAACGGGCTCCCCGCGCGGGCCCTGCCGCAGCAGCCGCACCCCACGCCACCACCCGCCGTCGGGCCCGCACCGGCCGCTCATCGGGCGGCTACGCCACCGGCGCACCCGCGACCGCCCGGCCCCACGCCGGCCACGCCGCCCGTCCACCTGGTCGACGACGCGGTGGCAGCCCCGAGCCTTCCGCCGGCCCCCTCCCGGGTGGCACCGACCCCCTCCCGGGTGGTGCCAACCCCCGGAGACCGACTACCGAGCGCCCGGCCACCCGCCGACGATCGTCCCGCCGGAGACGACCGTCCGGTCCGGGAGGACCGCCGCGCCCGCGACAACAACGACAACGACCCGGCATCCGCCGATGCCGAGACCCGGACGCCTCGCCGGATGGCGCCGCCGGCCAACCGCCCGGCTCCCCGGCAGCGGTCCGTCGACCACCGGGACCGGCCGGTCAAGCCGGTCCGCGTTCGGCCACCGAAGATCAAGTTCGGCGATCGGGATCCGGCGGTCGAGCTGGCCATCACCGAGATCGCCGGTCACCTGACCTTCACCCCCAACACGGTCACCGCCTGGTACTGGCTGCCCGAGGTGCGCTGGGCCTTCCGCCCCGACGCCGAACGCGAGGCTTTGCTCGCGGCCATCTCCGAGCAGTACGCGGGCCTGGCCGGCTTCCGGCTGCACCTGCGCCGGACCACCCGACCCTTCCCGGCCGACGAGTGGGCCCGCACCATCGACGCCAACACCGCCGCACCGCTGCCCGACGTTCCCGGCACGCCCGGGTGGGCCGAGCACCTGGTCGCCGCGCAACGGCACCTGCTCTCGGTCAATCACGCCGAGGGCCAGACCTACCTCGGCGTCACCTTCGCCCGCCGTTCCCTCGGTGACTCGCTCACCGAGCGACTGCTGCGCACCTTCGGTCGCGGCGTCGCCGATGGCGAGCGACGCAAGCTCGGCCGCACCGTCGAACAGTTCGACGAGGTGCTCGGCGCCTTCGGCATGCGCGGACGGCGGGTCACCGCGCACGAACTGGAATGGCTGCTCTACCGGTCGGTGGCGCTCTGCATGGCGCCCCCCGGCACGCTCTCGCCCATCACCGACGGACGTTGGGAACGCGGCGACCTGCTCGCCCTCACCGAGCAGGTCGAGCGCTACCGCACGCCCTACGGCTCCACGGTCAAGCTGGTCCACCGGATGACCGGCGAGGAACGGCACGTGGCGGTGCTCGCCGTGGGTCGGATGGAGCCGCTCGAGATCCCCGAGCGACACGAGCCCTGGCTGCACTTCCATGAGCGACTGCCCTGGCCGATGGAGCTCTCCACCCGGATCGACATCCTCGGTTCCGGCGACTCCTTCCGCAACCTGGAACACCGGCTCCGGATGATCCGGTCACAGCAGTTGGACTACGCCGAACACGGCATCGACGCCCCGCCCGAGCTGGAGCGACTCGCCAAGCGGGCCCTGGTCATCGGCGACGAGATGACCACCGGGCTGCCGGTCGACTCCGCCCGCGCCCACGGCTGGCACCGGATCGCGGTCGGCGGCCGTACCCGGGAGGAGTGCCTGGAACGGGCCCGCCGGCTCATCCAGCTCTACTCCCGCGAGCTGCGCATCTCCCTGCAACACCCGAAGAACCAGGACTGGCTGGCCCGCGAGTTCATTCCCGGTGAGCCGATCGCCAACACCGGCTACGTACGCAGGATGCCCGTCAACCTGCTCGCGGCGGCGCTGCCGCAGGCCGCCTCCACGGTGGGTGACCGACGTGGCGACCTGATCGGGCGTACCGCCGGCACCTGCCGTCGGCCGGTCTTCCTCGACCTGCACTTTCCCATGGAGGTGCGGGAGCGATCCGGTCTGGCGGTCTTCGTCGCCGAACCGGGCGGTGGCAAGTCCACGCTGCTCGGCGCGTTGGGCTATCTCGCCGCTCGCCGCGGCGTTCAGGTGACCCTGCTCGACCCCTCCGGCCCGCTGGCCCGGCTCTGTGCGATGCCGGAGCTTCGGCCGTACTCGCGGGTGCTCAACCTGACCGGCTCCGAACACGGCACGCTGGCGCCGTACGCGCTGATCCCGACACCCCTGCGCAGCGAGTTCGCCACCGGCGCCGCCGGCGACCGGGAGTTCGAGATCGCGGTTTCCAACGCGCGGGCCGAACGCCGGATGCTGGTGCAGGACATCTGCATGATGCTGGTGCCACCGCAGGTGGCCCGGGAGGCCTCCACCGCCACCCTGTTCCGGCACGCCGTACGCCAGGTCCCGGCCGAGGAAACCTCCACGCTGGACGATGTGGTCACCTGTCTCGGCCAGCTCGATGACGACGCCGGCCGGGAGCTGGCCAACCTGCTGCTGGACACCGCCGAGATGCCGCTGGCGATGCTCTTCTTCGGCCGCCCGCCGGAGGGTCTGCTCGGGCCGGACGCCGCACTCACCGTGATCACCATGGCTGGCCTGCGACTCCCCGACCTCAAGATCGAACGCGAGTACTGGTCAGCCGAGGAGGCGCTCGCCCTGCCGATGCTGCACACCGCGCATCGGCTGGCGGTCCGCCGGTGCTACGGCGGCTCGATGGCCTCGCGGAAGCTGGTCGGTCTGGACGAGGCGCACTTCATGGAGGGATGGCGTTCCGGCCGGTCCTTCCTCGTCCGGCTCGCCCGTGACTCTCGCAAGTGGAATCTCGCCGCACTGGTCGCCTCGCAGAACCCCCGTGACATCCTCGGTCTCGACGTACAGAACCTCGTCTCCACCGTTTTCGTCGGTCGGATCGCCGAGGACGCCGAGATCGCCTCCGAGGCGCTGCGGCTGCTGCGCGTACCGGTCGACGACGGCTACGAGGCCACCCTCGCCTCTCTCTCCACCGCCGACGCGACCTCCGCCAGCCGGCTCGGCTTCCGGGAGTTCGTGATGCGCGACGTCGACGGCCGGGTCCAGAAGGTCCGGGTCGACGTCTCCTACGTGGACGGCCTACTGGACCACCTCGACACCACCCCCGCCGCCATCGCCGCCGCCGCAGGGGTGCTGCCGACCGTGCTGCCTGACCTGGAGGCGTGACATGGCGAGGGCCCGGGCACGGATCACGGCGCTCCTCCTGGCACTCGGCGTCCTCGCCGCAGCCACGATCGGCTGGCCCGGGCTCACCACCACACCGGCGTACGCAGCTCCGGTGACGTACCAGGCCGCGGCGGCCGAACTCTGTTCGACCGAGGAGTGGCAGGTCGATTTCCGCGCCTGCGTCGCCAAGCTTCAGCAGGTGGCGGAGTCGGAGGCGACCTGCCTCAACCCTCCGACACCAACTGCCCCCGACTCCGGCATCGCCGGCTGGTTCGCCTCCCGTCCGGAGGCCTCCAAGCTCCCCGGCCCGAAGGGTTACTACAGCGACTACGGCTATGCCGGCTACAGCTACAGCACCTACAAGATCGAATCTGGCTGCGCGACCACCCTGCTGCACCCGGACTACAAGTTCACAAACACCATCGCCAACGGCGAGTTCATGATGGCGACGGCGATCATCGGTGCCTCGAACGCCCTGCGCGAACGCGCCTGGGAGCCGGGCACCATGTGGGGCTGGGCCGACCCGCTGGTGGACCAGGCCACCAAGGCGATCTACCAGAAGGTGTTCAGCGTCTTCGGCATCGTCACCCTCTGCGTGGTCGGGCTCTACCTGCTCTGGCGCTCGCGCCAGTCCGACATGAGCAGCGCGATGACCACGGCGGGCTGGGCGTTGGTGGTGATGGTGGCGGTCACCGCGCTGGCCGCCTGGCCGGTCAAGTCCGCGAACCTCGCCGACGGCGCCCTCGTCTCCACCCTCGGCGTCGTGCACGACGCGGTGGGCCCGGCCGCCAAGGACGTGCCGCCGGACCGGTGTGCGATGCCAAACCCGGACGCCTGCACGGACAAGCGTCCACCGGCGGTCCGGGCCAGCGACACGGCCGCCGAGGCGATGCTCTACCGGAACTGGCTGCGCGGCGCGCTCGGCTCGGCCGACAGCGATACCGCCAAGAAGTACGGCGCGGCGCTCTACGACGCCAAGTCGTTGTCCTGGGAGGAAGCGGAGAAGATCCGGGCCAATCCACAGACGCGCGAAGCCACCATCAACGCAAAGAAGCAACAGTGGATGACTGTCGCCGCGCAGATCGAGCGGGAGGATCCGGAGGCCTACGAGTACCTGCAAGGCGTCCGGGACATGGACCGGGTGGGTGCCGGGTTCATCGCGGTGCTCGCCGCCCTGCTCTTCGCCATGTTCGACCTGACCGCGTCGCTGCTGGTGCTGCTGGGCTTCCTGATCTTCCGGTGGGCGGTGATCGCGGCACCCATCCTGGGCACCATCGGCCTGCTCCGTCCGGCCAGCGCCGGCCTGCGGCGGCTGGGCAACGCGGTGGTCGCGGCGCTGTTCAACATCGCGATCTTCGGCACCGGTGCCGCGATCTACCTCTTCGCGGTCGACCTCATCATGAGCACGACGACCCTCCCCGGCTGGCTTCAGGTGGTGCTGGTCTGGCTCTGCGGGGTGGTCGGCTGGCTGCTGCTGCGCCCCTATCGCCGGATCACCCAGCTCGGCGGCAAGGACAACAGCGAGGCGGTCAGCTCGGCAGGCTCCTGGCACCGCCGGTTCTTCCGGGACATGCGCACCGCCGCCCGGCTCGACATCGCCGAGCCCGGTGGTACCGCCGAGCCGACCGTCGGACGACGCCGGGCGATCGCACCCGAGCAGCCGAAGGTGCGTCCGGAGGCTCGTCCGGACCCGGTCCCCAGCGGCGCACCCGCGACCGCGAAGCGGCCGGACGGCCGCGAAGCCGGCGCCGACCAGACCCGGGAGCGGCCCGCCAAGGGGGCCGTCGCGCCCAGGCCCCGGCGCCGACAGCCGGCCTCCTGGACCGAGCCGGACGTGCCGGACGAGAACCCCTCCTACGCCATCTACCGTCCCGGTTCAGCCGAACGGGTTCCCGAGAAGCCGGCACCGCGGGTCCGCTCCGAGGCGCGGTGACGGTCGTGCGCCGGGCGATCGAGTTCCTGTTCCTGCGGCTGCTGCGGTCTCGGCTGGGGGTCGCGCTCGGGATCGCCGTGCTGGTGCTCGGGGTGGTCGGGGCAGCCAGGTTGGTGGCTGGCCCGAGCGGCCCGGCGAGCGGGCTTAGTAGTCGCCCGATCGACCCGATCACCACGGTGCATCCGACCACCGGGGACGACGGTGCGATCTCCACGACCACCACACCGTCCCCGATCACCCGGCCCGGCCAGCCGACACCGGATCTGGTCGCCGAACGATTCGCCGCCGCCTGGCTCGGCCGCCCGGGCCAGACCGCCGAGGACTGGCACGACGCGCTACGTCCGCTCTCGACCACCGGCCTCACCGAGAAGCTCTCCGGCGCCGACCCGACCGACGTTCCCGCCAGCGCGGTCACCGGCGAGGTGACCCTCCGCCCACGCGGTGAGACCTTCGTGGAGGCGACGGTCCCGCTCGACGGTGGGCAACTCCGGCTCGAACTGCTGGCACCCGACGGGCGATGGTTGGTGGACGCGGTGGACTGGAGCAGGGATGAGTGAACAGAGCCGTCCCCGTCGACCGGTCCGGGCCGGTGCCCTCGCCGCCGCGCTCACCGCGACGCTGGTGCTGCTCTGCTGCACCGGCGGCGCGGGTGCGTTCTTCCTCACCGAGTTGGGTGGCGACGCCGCCGAGCAGTTGGCCCCGGCCAGCATGGAGTGCACCGGCGATTTCGAGGTCGACGTCACCGGCAAGATGCCGCGCTTCGCCGAGTACGGGGAACGCCAGCTGCGGAACGCCGCAGTGATCATCAAGGTCGGCCAGGAGATGAAGGTGCCGCCGCGGGGCTGGGTGATCGCCGTGGCAACCGCCATGCAGGAGTCGCGGCTGCTGAACCTGGCGAACAGCACGGTCGGCGAGTCACAGGACATCCCGAACGAGGGGATCGGGGCCGACCACGATTCCGTCGGCCTTTTCCAGCAACGGGCCTCGTGGGGCACGGTCGCCCAGCGGATGAACCCCGCGTACGCGTCCCGCAAGTTCTACGAGAAGCTGGTCGACGTCGCCGACTGGGAGCAACTGCCGCTGACCGTGGCCGCGCAGCGGGTCCAGATCAGCGCCTTTCCGGACGCGTACGCCAAGCACGAGGAACTCGCCGCCCGCATTGTGGATGCGCTGGCCGGCGGCGCGGCACGAACCGCGCTGATCGCGGGACAGGAGGTGTGTGACGCCGCCGCGGGCGGCGAGATCGCCGCCTCCGGCTGGACCGCGCCGATCCCGGGCGGGGTCGGCTCCGGATTCCGGACCGCCAGTCGGCCCGGGCACAACGGTGTGGACATCGCCGCGCCGAAGGGCACCGATATCAGAGTCGCGGCGACCGGTCGGGTACTGGTCTCCCGATGTGACCCCGACCGGAGAGGGCGCCTCAGCTGTGCTGCGGACGGCTGGCCCGGCAAGGGAGGCTGCGGTTGGTTCGTCGACGTGCTGCACGCCCAGGGTTTCATCACCCGCTACTGTCATCTGGTGGATCGTCCCCTGGTCGCCGTCGGCGACACGGTGCAGGCCGGTGAGGTGATCGGCGAAGTGGGCAGCAGCGGCAACTCCTCCGGGCCGCACCTGCACTTCGAGGTGCACGTCGACGGCGACCGCAGCAGCCGGGGCGCCATCGACCCGGTCCCGTTCATGCGGTCGAAGGGCGCGCCGTTGAAGGGCGCCGGGTGAACCACGGGCCGTCATGACCGAACCGCTTCCGGACCCCTTCGCCGACCAGCCCGACTGGGCCCCTCAGCCGCCCCGTCCGATCGAGATCGTCCCCGCCGCCGGAAGCGTCGAACTGCGCGGACGGCGGGTGCTGGTCGGCCTGCCCGGTCTGGGATGGCGTGCCGACCTACGGGCCGACGAACGGGTGGTGCAGAACAGCCGCACCTACGTCCCGGTCATCCCTGAGCACGAGTGGTATCGCGCCGAGTCCGACCAGGTCGAGGTGTTCGCCCCGCTGGTGCCGGTCGAACGGGTCTGGGTCGAGACGGTCGGCCGAGCGCCCACGCCGACGACGGACGGCGGCCTGCGGCTCGTCTCGCTGGACGCCCCGGCCCACCCGGCGCCGACGCCGGTCTTTGAGACGGACTCGGTCACCGGGCGACGGGTCGTGCACATGGTTGGCTCGGTCGAGCACCGTGATCTGCGCGCCGTCACCGAGGCCTACTCGGGTGCCGAGGGCGATATCTGCGTACGGGTGACACCCGAGGTGGAGTGGTACCGCTGGGCCTGGCGCGGTCAGTCTCCCACCACACTGGAGGTTCCGGTTCACCTGCTCTGGGTGGAGTGAGGCTAGCTGAGCGAAGCTGAGCAGACCCGCCAGTCCTCGTTGAACCGGGTGGTGAACGTCCAGGATTGCCGATCACTCTGCCGAATACCGTCCACCTGCGCCGCGAAGGTCAGATCGACACGCACCTCGGCGCCATCTCCATTGCGATCGACTTGGAGCATCCCCCAGACGACCGACATCGTCGTACTGAATCGCACCTCCCGAGCCGCTAGGTCGTCCCTAAGCCGATGAAGTTCATCCAAATCCGTGCTGCCCTCGCAGGTGAAGAGCGACGCGCGCACGTCATTGCGGTCGACCAGGAAGGCACGCAGGTAGTTGTCCACCACAACATCCGGGGCGCTGCGGTCGGGGGTGGTGGCGCGGTCGTAGACGAAATAGCCGACGACTCCTCCGGTCAGGCAGAGCACCGCGACCACCCCAGCGACCACGGTCAGTACCGTACGCAGGCGTCGCCGGGGCTGGCGCGGGGCCGGCGCGACCGCAGGCGGTGCCAGTTCCTCCGGCGGTGTCCTCTGCGCCGGTACGCGGGAGACCTGGGAACCGGCGGGGGGCGGCACTGATTCCACCCCCTGAGGCTATCGGCTGGCGGCCCAGGACCCAATGCCCCAGATTTGGCAGATCGTGACCGAACGCTGCCGATGGGTGAGATCCATGACAACACCGACGCAGCGCCGACGCGCTTCCCGCAGGTGGAGTCATCACTGGGATACCGTCGTTGCTGCCCGGCGAGTGGGTGCCGACCTCGGGCGGAGGGGGTGGACACGGTGGGCGGTCCGAAGGCACGGACGCTCCGCGCCGCCGCGCTGCACCGCCGGGCCGCCGCGACGGTCACGGCGGCGACGAACGTTCTCGACGAGACCCGTCCCGTCCCGGCCGACCAGCGCCGCCAGTACGCGCTGGCCGAGCGGCTGCGCGAGGTGGCCACTGTCCTCGCCCCTGGTTGGGCCGGGTCCACGCTGGATGTGGTCGAGCCGGCGCATCCCGCCGGGGAGGGACCGCCGCCGTTCGTCCGGGTGGGCACCGCCGCCCCGCTGGACGACGCCCGTTTCCCGGCTCTGGTGCCGATGTTCGGCAGCGGCCACCTCGTGGTGGACGCCGACGCGCACGAGGCACGGGTCGCCGGGCTGCTGCGGGCCGTACTGCTGCGGATGCTGGCGGCGACACCAGCCGGGGCGCTGCTGGTACGGGCGGTGGACGCCACGGGTGTCGCGCTGGCGCCGTTCGCGGCGCTCGGTGACGCCGGGGTGCTTGCCCCACCGGCCACGGACGCCGACGGTCTACAGGCCGTGCTGGCGGAGGCGGAGCGGTGGGTGGCGCCGGACGCCGCCGGTCCTCGTCGGCATGACCGCGCGCTGCTGCTGGTGCTGGCCGCGCTGCCCGAACCGTACCGGCCAGGCGATCTCGCGCGGATCGAGGCGCTCGCCGAGCAGGGGCCGGAGGCCGGACTGCACCTGGTCGTGGCGGGGTGGCCAGCGGCCCGGGCCGCACTGCCCAGGGCTACGCCGCTGGCGATGCGGACGGCCTACGCGTTGCTCGGTGATCCGCCGGGCGCGGCGTTCGCCGGTGGCGGCACCGACGGAGGGCTGAACTCTCCGGTATTCGTCGACCCGGATCCGCCGGCCGAGTTGGTCGATGCCGTGTGCCGCCGGATCGCGGCCCAGATCGAGGCCGGCAGCCGGCTCTCCCTGTCGCACCTGCTGCCGTCCACCGAGGATCTGTGGCAGGCGGCCGGGGCGGACGGGCTCAGCAGCACCGTTGGCGACGCGGGTGGTCGACCGGTTTCCCTCGGCTTCACCGAGCTGACCCCGCACTGGCTGGTCAGCGGCCGGTCGCGGGGCTGCCGGTCCACCTTCCTGACCACGGCGCTGTTGGGGCTCGTCGCGCGGTACGGCCCGGACGAGCTGTCGCTGTACCTGGTGGACCTCGGTGACGGCGAGTCCTTTGCGGAGTTCCTGCAGACGGAGCGGGACCGAACCTGGGTCCCACAGGTCCGGGCGGCCGCGATGGCCGCCGACCGGGAGTACGTACTGGATCTGTTGGACCAGTTGACCGCCGAGGTGCACCGACGTGCGGAGGCATCCGCCCGCGCGGGTGGGCAGCGCTTCGCCGAGTTGCGGAAGCATCGCCCGCTCCCCCGGGTGGTCTGCGTGGTGGAAAATCTGCCGTTGCTCTTCGCCGAACGGGACCGTCTGTCCGCCGAGGTGGCCGCACGGTTGGACGCGCTCGCCCGGACCGGGCGGGCGTACGGGGTTCATCTGGTGCTGGCTGGCGAGGGTGACCTGGGCCTGGGCACCCGATCGGACGGTGGGCAGCGGGACTCCCTGCTGGGCCAGTTCCCGGTGCGGGTGGCGCTGCCGGGCGGCGGGGCGGTGCTGGCGCCCACCAACGACGCCGCAGCCGGCCTGCCGGTGGGCAGCGCGGTGGTCAACACCGCTGGCGGTCTCGGCGGTCCCCGCGGGGCGATCCGAGGTCATGAGCGGATGGTCCGGTTCCCCGACCCGGCGGACGAGCCGGAGACGGTGGTTGGGCTGCGCCACCGCCTCTGGGCGGCCCGGCCGCCGAACGCGACGGCACCCGTCGTCTTCGCCGGGTACGCGCGGCCGGTGCTGGGCAACGACCCGCGCTATCGGGCAGCTGTCGCGGGGCAGTCGACGGCCCCGGCCGCCTTGCTCGGCCGGGCGGTGGATGTCGCGCGCAGCACCGCGGCGGTGCCGTTCGGACCGGCGGCGGGGCGCAACCTCGCGGTTCTCGGTCCGCGGCCTGCCGCGTGTCGCCTGTTGACGACAGCCGCGCACAGCACGGCGGCTCACCATCCGGCGGGTACGGCGCGGTTCGTGGTCGCCGTACCGGACGCCGAGGCTGGGCACTTGGCCGACGCTCTGGTCGCGGAGTTGGCCGAACGCCACCAGGTTGACCGGGTGGACCTCGCCGGGCTGGTCGCCGTGGCGGACGCCGGTGAGCCGGCGTACCTGGTTGTCTTCGGACTGGATGTGGCACCGCCCGAGCAACTGCCGGCGGCCAGACTGCGGGCCCTGCTGCGCGACGGACCACCGGCCGGGCAGCACCTGCTCGGCTGGTGGCGTACGGTGCCGTCGTTCGCGACGCTGATGGAACCGGACGAGACCGTGGACAAGCTGACCGCCGTGGCGGTGGCGGGTGTGCCGGGGGCTCAGCTCACTCCGGTCTTCGGCCGCGCGGTGGAGTGGCGCCCTCGACCCGACCGGGTGGTGCTCTGGGACGGGCCGGCAGAGCGCGGCGTGGTGCTGGTTCCGTACGACGTGCCTGGCAGCGTGCAGGGGGAATCCAGATGACTCTCGATCAGTCGCCGGTCACCGCCCCCGGGCCGGTTCGGCAGCGGTCGGCCGGCGCACCGGGGGATCCGGTGCGGGCCGCCTGGTCCGACTATCTCGCCGCAGCCCGGCAGCTCGACGGGGTACGCCGTGGCGCGGCGACCGCCGCGGGCGAGCAGGCCCGCGCGGTTCAGGCCGCCCGGGAGGAGCTCGCTGCGGTACGCACCCGGCTGGCACCCCAGGAGAGCCGGCTACGTGAGCTGGGCGTACCCCCGATCTCGCTGGTGCCGACACCGCCAGAGCTGGCGGAGGCGACCCGGTCGATGAGCGGCGGCCCGGCGGCGGCGCTGACGGCGTTGCGGGATGCCCGACGGTGGGCTGTCGGCGCGGATGACACGCTCGCCGCCCGTGGCCTGTCCCAGGTCGCGCACTGGCCGTCCCGCGCCCGCAACCTCCTGGTGTACGGGCCGCTGGGGTTGCTCGTTCCGGTGCTTCTGGCGGTGGTGTATGCGCTGGCCGGCACCGGTGCGGTGACCGGTTTGGCGTTGCTGGTGGGGCTGCCGGCACCGGCGGTCGCGTTCGGCCTGGGGTGGTTCGCGGTGGGCCGTTGCTTCCCGCCCGGTCCGGGGGAGCGGGTGGATCGCACGCCCCGGTTCGGCGCGCTGGTCTGTTTGGTCCCGGCCGTGGCGGTCAATGCGGGAATCCTGCTGGCGATGCTGTCGTCCTGAACAACCGACCGCCGGTCAGCGAGGGATGATCAGCGCCATCGCCTCGGCCCGGGACTTGGCGTCGTGCTGCAGGGTGCCCCGCACCGCAGACGTGATCGTCTTGGCGCCGGATTTCTGGATGCCACGCATCGCCATGCACATGTGTTCGCACTCGAGCACGACGACCACGCCGCGCGGTTCCAGCCGCGTCATCAGCAGGTCCGCGATCTGCGAGGTGAGCCGCTCCTGCACCTGGGGACGCCGGGCGAAGACCTCGACCAGCCGGGCCAGCTTGGACAGCCCGGTGATCCGGCCGTCGGGCCCGGGGATGTAGCCGATGTGGGCACTGCCCCGGAACGGCAGCAGGTGATGCTCGCAGAGGCTCATCACGTCGATGTCCCGGACCAGCACCAGTTCCTCGTGGTTGGCCTCGAAGGTGGTGGTGAGCACCGTGGCCGGGTCGACGCGCAGGCCGGCGAAGAGTTCCGCGTACGCCCGGGCGACCCGGGCCGGGGTCTGCTGGAGGCCGTCGCGGTCGGGATCCTCGCCGACCGCGATGAGGATCTCGCGGACGGCCTTCTCGATCCGGCCGAGGTCCATGGTGTCCTCGACGGGACGACCGGTGAGCCGGCCGTTGATCAGCCGCGCGGCGATGTAGTCGAGGCGATCGGTGTCGGGTTCGGTGGCGGAGGCGGCCAGTCCCCGCTGCGGGGAACTGGCCGCCGGGTCGTCGGTGCTCAGTGCGAACCGTCCGAGGAGTTGTTGGAGCTGCCGCCCCCGACGGTCGCCTCAGCGCCGTCGGCCTCCGCCTGCACCTTCAGCGCGTCCTTCTCCGCCGGGGTGAGTACGGGCGGCTCGGTGGAGGGCTGCCGCTTACCGAAGCCGTTGTACGGGGCCATCGGCGGCCGCTTCACCACCCGGGCGCAGATCCGGGCCATGTCGGCGGTGGAGAGGGTTTCCTTCTCCATCAACTCGAGCACGATGTTGTCCAACACGTCCCGGTACTCGACCAGGATCTCCCAGGCCTCGTCGTGGGCCAGTTCGATGAGTGCCCGCATCTCGCCGTCGATCTCGGCGGCGACCGCGTCGGAGTAGTCCCGCTCGTGGCCCATGTTGCGGCCGAGGAACGGCTCGTCGCCGCTGGTGCCGTACTTGATCGCACCGAGCTTGGAACTCATCCCGTACTGGGTGATCATCGCGCGGGCCAGCTGGGTGGCCTTCTCGATGTCGTTGCCGGCACCGGTGGTGGGCTCGTGGAAGACGAGTTCCTCGGCGGCCCGGCCGCCCAGCGCGTACGCCAGGGTGTCGATCATCTCGGCCCGGGTCTGGGTGTACTTGTCCTCCGTGGGCAGCACCAGGGTGTGGCCCAGGGAGCGGCCCCGGGACAGGATCGTCACCTTGTGCACCGGTGCGGCGTGCGGCAGCGCCCAGGCGACCAGTGCGTGCCCACCCTCGTGGTACGCGGTGATCTTCTTTTCCTGGTCACTCATCACCCGGGTCCGCCGCTGCGGGCCGGCGATCACGCGGTCGATCGACTCCTCGAGCGAGTCGTTGGAGATGGCCCGCTGATCCTTCCGGGCAGTCAGCAGGGCCGCTTCGTTGATCACGTTGGCGAGGTCGGCACCGCTGAAGCCCGGCGTCCGCTTGGCCACCGAGTCGAGGTCGACGTCGGGCGTGAACGGCTTGCCCTTGGCGTGCACCCGCAGGATGGCCTTGCGGCCCTCCATGTCGGGAGCGTCGACCGGGATCTGCCGGTCGAACCGGCCCGGACGCAGCAGCGCCGGGTCGAGGATGTCCGGTCGGTTGGTGGCGGCGATCAGGATGACGCCGCCCTTGACGTCGAAGCCGTCCATCTCGACGAGCAGCTGGTTCAGGGTCTGCTCGCGCTCGTCGTGGCCACCGCCCATGCCGGCGCCACGGTGCCGGCCGACGGCGTCGATCTCGTCGACGAAGACGATCGCGGGCGCGTTCGCCTTGGCCTGCTCGAACAGGTCACGGACCCGGCTGGCACCGACACCGACGAACATCTCGACGAAGTCGGAACCGGAGATCGAGTAGAACGGCACCCCGGCCTCGCCGGCCACCGCTCGGGCGAGCAGCGTCTTACCGGTGCCGGGCGGGCCGAAGAGCAGCACGCCCTTCGGGATCTTCGCACCGAGCGCCTGGTACTTCGCCGGGTTCTGCAGGAAGTCCTTGATCTCGTGCAGCTCCTCGACGGCCTCCTCGGAGCCCGCCACGTCGGCGAACGTCGTCTTCGGCGTGTCCTTGGTGATCATCTTCGCCTTGGACTTGCCGAAGTTGAGCACTCGGGAGCCGCCGCCCTGCATCTGCGACATGAAGAACAGCAGCAGGAGCACGAGCAGCACGATGGGAAGCAGGTTGACCAGCAGGCTGACCCAGATGCTGTCGGACGACACCTCGGTGTCGGCCGGCCCGGTGACCCGGTTGTTGGCCTTGGCGTCGAGGACCTGGTTCCAGACCTCGTCGCCGACCTCGTAGGGGAATTGGGCCTCGATCAGCTTGGTGGTGGTATCGCCGAACTCGGTCTCCTCGGCCAGCTCGAGCTGGATCGTCTGTTCCTTGTCCTGGAAGACGACCTTCTCGATGCCGCCCTTGTTGAGCTGGTCGAGCGCGACGGACGTGTCCACCCGGTGGTAACTGGGTCCACCGGTGAACAACTGACTGAGCACGACGGCGCCGAGGATGACCAGGATGACCCAGAACACCGGTCGGCGGAAGAAACGCGTACGTTCCATGCTGTTGTCGAGCGCCGAGACGCCCGCATCCTCCTGATCGACGTCCTGACCGACTGTGGGTGTCGCCGCCTGGGCGGCTGCCGGAGCCGCCGTGCGGGCCGGCCTCGACCCCGGGACGCGATTGCCGCGCCACGGTCATTCGACGGTACACCGTGCGAGACCGATATGAGCTGGCGAGCCCAGCACTTACGCGCACGGCGAACCGGATGTCAGCCGGCGTGACCCGGAGTCGGATCCCCGGGTCACCGTGGTCAAAGGTAGTCCGATCAGCTGAAAGTCGGCTGAATGTCGGGCGGACGCGCCCGCGACGACAGTCGGGCCCGGCGGCGTGGCGGCCGGGGTCGTCGACGGTCCGCGACGAGGGCTGACGGTCCGGCGGCACCGCGACGCGACGCCGCCGCACGGTCAGGAGCGGGCGTAGACCTCCGGCTTGAGCACCCCCACGTACGGCAGCTCTCGGTAGCGCTCACCGAAGTCGAGGCCGTACCCGACGACGAACTCGGTCGGAATGTCGAAGCCCACGTACCGGACCGGGACCGTCACCTTCACCGCGTCCGGCTTGCGGAACAGCGCGACCACCTCGACGCTCGCCGCCGACCGGGACTCCAGATAGCGCAGCAGCCAGGACAGGGTCAGCCCGGAGTCGACGATGTCCTCCACGACGACGACGTGCCGACCGGCGATGTCCCGGTCGAGGTCCTTGAGGATCCGCACCACGCCGGAGGAGGTGGTGCCCTGCCCGTACGAGGAGATGGCCATGAAGTCCAGCTCGGCCGGAGGGCCGTGCCGGCCCAGCGCCCGGGCGAAGTCGGCCATGAACATGACCGCGCCCTTGAGTACGCAGACGAGCAACAGCCCGTCGGTGACGTGGGAGTAGTCCGCGGAGACCTGCTTGGCCAGCTCCGCGGTCTTCTCGCGGATCTGCGCCTCGGAAATGATCACGTGGTCGATGTCGGCGTCGTACCAGGAGCCGTCAGCCATGACCATAGCCTGCCGTACGCCCCGGGTTCACCGTCGGCGGGGCCGCCCGTTTCGAGGCCGCCCCGCCCGGTGATTTTTCGGATGAAGGGAACATTCGCCTCAGCAGTGGTGTGACTGCCACCTGCGGCCCCCGTCGGAGGGCTTCCAGTCCGCGGAGTCACGGCTGTCGGCGGTCAGCCCCAGGGCGGACAGCAGGGCGAGGGTCAGGAAGAACAGCAGGAAGAACAGGAAACCCATGGCGGCGCTCGCTTTCTGGCGTCTGCGGTTGTCGTGTCGCCGCCGGTGCGCACCGGACATCTACCAGTCTGCGTACGTCGCCGATCCTCGGACAGTGGCAGAAATGCCACTCCTGCTCGATTTTCTGCCACTCCTACGGTTACCCTCGTCACATGCTTCGTTCCGTGGCCGTACTCGTCCTGGACGGCGTCGCCCCATTCGAACTCGGCGTGCTCGCCGAGGTGTTCGGCACCGACCGCACCGCCGACGGACTGCCCGGCTACCGCTTCGACGTGTGTGGCCCCGGGCAGGCCCCGGTCCGCACCTCCGCCGGCTTTCACCTGGTGCCGAACGCCGACCTGGATCCGCTGGAACAGGCGGACCTGGTGGCCGTTCCCGCCCACGACCCGACCACCACCGCACCGGCCGAGGTCCACGAGGCGCTGCGCCGCGCCGCCGACCGGGGCGCGTACCTGTTCAGCGTGTGTGCCGGCGCGTACCTGCTGGGCGAGGCGGGCCTGCTCGACGGCCGGGAGTGCACCACGCACTGGCGGCACGTCGACGAGTTGCAGCGCCGTCACCCGAGCGCCCGGGTGCGCTGCAACTCGCTGTACGTGCAGGACGGTCGCCTGCTCACCAGCGCGGGCACCGCCGCCGGCATCGACGCCTGCCTGCACCTGGTACGCCAGGCGCACGGCTCGGCCACCGCCACCCGACTCGCCCGACGGATGGTGGTACCCCCGCATCGCGACGGCGGGCAGGCCCAGTACATCGAGGCGCCGATCCCGAAGGCGCCGGAGGCGCCCACCCTGGAACCGGTACTGGAGTGGCTGATGGGCCATCTGGACCGGCAGACCAGCGTCGACGAGTTGGCCGCGCGGGCCGGGATGGCGCCACGGACGTTCGCTCGCCGGTTCCGTGCCGAGACGGGCACCACCCCGCACGACTGGCTGACCAACCAACGCGTCCTGCTGGCCCGCCGGCTGTTGGAGGACACCACGCTCACCGTGGAGGGGGTGGCCGAGCGGGCCGGCTTCGGTGACGCCGCCGCCCTGCGGCACCACTTCACCCGCCGGGTGGGCGCCACGCCACAGGCGTACCGCACCACGTTCCGCGATCGTGCTCCGACCGGCTGACCGGTCACCGGCCGGTCGCGTAGGTCAGAAGCCGCCGGCACCGCCGTCTACCCGGGGCTCGGAACCGACGACGTATCCCCCGTCGGCGTGTCTCCAGATCGCCTGCCCGTAGCCGAAGACGGTGGAGTCGGACGCGACGGTCACCTGGTGCCCCCGGTCCCGCAGGTCGGCCAGCCGCGCGGCACCGCCGGGCCCGGCGATCAACTGCTCCTCGACCAGCAGCGAACGACCCGCGTGCCAGTACCAGCGAGGCTTGTCCAGCGCCGCCTGCGGGTCGAGGCCCGCGTCCACGGTCCCCGAGACCAGCTGAACGTGGCCCTGGGGCTGCATGTGCCCACCCATCACCCCGAACGGCCCCACCGGCGCCCCCTGCCTGGTCAGGAAACCGGGGATGATCGTGTGGTACGGCCGCTTCGCCGGGCCGACCACGTTGGGATGGCCCACGTCGAGCCGGAAACCGAGCCCACGATTCTGCAGCGCGAACCCGTACCCGGGCAGCACCACGTGCGAGCCGAAGGCCAGGTAGGTGGACTGGATCAGGCTGACCATCATGCCGCTCTCGTCGGCCGTGCAGAGGTACACCGTCCCACCACGCTCCGGCGCGCCGGTCACCGGGTCGGCCGCCGCGTCGGAGACCGTCGCGCGGCACCGCGCCAGATGTTCCGGAGTGAGCAGCCCGGATGGGACCGGAGCAAGGTCGGGATCGGCGACATGGGCATGCGCGTCGGCGAAGCCGAGCTTGACCGCCTCGATCTGCCGGTGCAGCCACCGCGACCCGTCGGCCGGGTCGAATCCGTCCAGGATGCCCAGCGCGATCAGAGCGGCCAGCCCTTGCCCGTTCGGCGGCAGTTCCCAGACCTCGTGATCCCGGTAACGCACCGGCACCGGGTCGACCCAGACGCTGGCGTGGGCCTCCAGGTCCGCCGCGGTGAGCAGCCCACCGGTACGGGCGGCATGGTCGGTCAGGGCCGCCGCGATCCGCCCCCGGTAGAACTCCCCCGCCCGGCTGTCGGCGATCAGTCGAAGCGTCCGGGCCGCGTCGGGATTGCGCCACCGCTCGCCCGCCCGGGGAGCCCGCCCGTCCGCTGCGAACACCCGCCCGAACTCCGCGTACTCGGGACCGGTCAGGCCGGCGTGCCCGGCGACCGCGCGGGACCAGGCCGCCGCTGTCGTGGTGGAGACGGGGTGTCCCTGCTCCGCGTAACCGATGGCGTCGGCGAAGAGGTCCGCGAAGGGCAGCGATCCGAACCGCTCGTGCAGGTCGCGCCAACCTGCCGGCGCGCCCGGTACGGTCACCGGCAACCAGCCCCGGGCCGGCATCGCCGGGCCGGCCGCCTGTGCGCCGCCCAACGCGTCGACGGGTTCCACGCCTCGACCGCCGGTCGCCGCGAGTACCAGGTCCCGGGTCAGCCCGGCAGGCGACCGGCCGGAGGCGTTCAAGCCGTGCAGCCGTCGGCCGTCCCAGACGATGGCGAAAAGGTCACCGCCGATGTCGTTGGAGGGTGGTTGCACGACGGTGAGCGTGCTGGCGGTGGCCAGCGCGGCGTCCACGGCGTTGCCACCACGACGCAGCACGGCCAGGCCGGCGGCCACGGCCAACGGATGGCTGGTGGCCACGGCGCCACGCGGCGCGTACAGCGGTTGCCGGGGATGGGTCACCCTTCGACCATCGCATCGTCGGGCGCTGACCCCACCGTCTCGGACACCGGTGCTGAGCCGGCCGGCGAAGCCGGTGATGACTCCGACACCAGCCGATCGTCGCGGCGGAGCACCCGCAGCCCGCCCGGCAGGTAGCTGGCTCGCTGGCCGCGCCACGCCGTGACCAACGCGTCGAGCGCGGCGACGTGGCGATGTGACAGTGCGGCCGGCGGGGCACCCAACTCGTGGGCCCAGCTACGCAGCACCCGACCGCGCACGGCGGGCGCCAGCTCGGTCAGGATCCGGGTGGCCAGGCCACCGGCGGGATGCCGGGCCCGGCTCAGCGCCACAACGGCGAGCTCGTCGAGGACCGCGTTGTCGGCCGCCACGAGCGCGGCGGTACGGGCGAGGTTGTCCAGCACGCCCGGTCCGAGCGCTCGGATCAGCACGGGCAGCACGTCGGCCCGGACCCGGGAACGGGCGTAGGCCGGGTCGCTGTTGTGCGGGTCGTCCCACGGCACCAGCCCGAGGGCCACGCAGGCGGCACGGGTCTCCGCCCGCCCGATCTCCAACAGCGGTCGTACGAGTGGGGTGCCGGCCAGGTCCCGGCGGGCCGGCATGCCGGCGAGTCCGCGCGGGCCGGCACCCCGGGCCAGCGCGAGCAGGACCGTCTCCGCCTGGTCGTCCCGGGTGTGGCCGGTGAGCAGTGCCGAAGCGTGGTACCCACTGGCGATCTCGGCCAACGCCTGGTAGCGGGCGTCCCGGGCCGCCGCCTCCGGGCCACCGGGCCGACCGGCAACCTCGACCCGGACCACCTCCACCGGCGCCAGGCCGACCTCGGTCGCCCAGCGCGCCACAGCCTCGGCCCGGTGCCGCGACCCGGCCTGCAACCCGTGATCCACGGTGACCAGCCCGGCGGCGCGGCCCGCCCGGGGCGCCACGAACGCGGTGGCCGCGGCCAGGGCCAGCGAGTCGGCACCGCCCGAGCAGGCGACCAGCACCGGACCGTCCGTCGGCAGGTCGGCCAGGGCACGACGGACCGCGATCCGGATCGCGGCCACCGGCGGTGCGAGCGGGGCCATCGGTGCGACGACGCGCTCAGCCGGCGGTCGGTACCGGACCGACCGGTCCGTGCACCCGCGCCACCCAGGCGTCCGGTTCGCTCAGCTCGGACAGTCGGGGCAGGGTGAGCGGCGACTCGAAGACCCGGTTGAAGCCGGCCATGCCGACCCGGTCCACCACGGCGTGCACGAACTTGCGGCCCTCGGCGTACTGCCGCATCTTGACGTCGATGCCGATCAGCCGCCGGATCGCCTTCTCCACCGGGTTGCCGGCCTCGCGCCGCCGGTTGAAGGCGGACCGGATCCGCTCCACACTCGGGATAACCTGCGGTCCGACGCCGTCCATCACGAACTCGGCGTGCCCCTCCAGCAGGGTCATCAGGGCGGTCAGTCGGTCCAGCACGGCCCGCTGCCCGGGCGTCTGCACGATGTCCAGCACGCTGGACCGGCTCTGCGGGTCGCGGACGGCGTCAGCGAGGGTGCTCACCCCCCGACGCAGCCGCTCCAGCAGGTGCTCGCCGCCCTGGGCGGCATCGACGAACGCCTGCACCTCACCGAGGAAGTAGGCCCGCATCCAGGGCACCGAGGTGAACTGCGTCCGGTGGGTCACCTCGTGCAGGCAGACCCAGAGCCGGAAGTCGCGTGCATCCGCGCCCAGCTTGCGCTCCACCTCGACGATGTTCGGCGCGACCAGCAGCAGTTGCCCCGGGTTGGCGGAGAAGACCTCGTACTGCCCGAGGACCCGGCCGGAAAGGTAGGCCAGCACGGTGCCGGCCTGCACCCCGGTCACCCGGGAGCCGATCGCCTCGGTGAGCGCACCGGGCTGCTTGTCCTGAGTGAGTCGGCCGACCAGCGGGGTGATCACCTCGCGGAGCCCGGCGATGTTGGTCGCCGCCCAGTCCCGCCGATCGACCACCCGCACCGGCGGATGGGTGACCTGCGAGGTCAGCCCGGTGTAGTCGGCGACGTGCCCGGCTGCCTCTTCGGTCAACCGGCGCAGCTCGGAAACCACCTCGGTGGCCTCGGCGTACGTCACCCGGGGGCCCGACTTGCCCAGGGCCCCCGCCGTCGCGGTAGCCAGATCCCAGTCCACGAACTGCGCCATGCAACCCACCGTACCCGCGCCGCGACACCCCACCCGGCCGGCTGGTCCGGTGCCCGTCGTTCTCAGCGGCAGCCGCAGCCGGCCAGGGCGGCGGCGATCCTGTCCAGCGCGGCGCGGGCCGGCTCCATCCCGTCCGGCGGGACATCGTCGGTGAGCACCGCGAAGGTGAGCAGGCGCCCCTCGGCGGTGGTGACCACTCCCGCGATGGCGTGCACCCGGGTCAGGGTGCCGGTCTTGGCCCGGACCACACCGGCACCGGCGGCGGTGCCGGGTGTCGCGCCGTACCGATCGCGCAGCGTGCCGGACCAGCCCGCGACCGGCAGGCCGCCGAAGATGCCGGCAAGCTCGGGCCGGTCCGGGCTGGCCGCGAGCGCCAGCAGTTCGGTCAGCAGGGCCGGGCTGATCAGGTTGTCCCGGGACAGTCCGCTGCCGTCCGCCAGGTCGAGCCCAGCCACCGGCAGGGCCAGCTCGGAGACCACCTCGGCCATCGCCGCCGCGGCACCGGCGAAGGAGGCCGGCCGGTCGCGGGCCAGGGCGACCTGGCGGGCCAGCGCCTCGGCGACGATGTTGTCGCTATCGCTGATCATGATGTCGACCAGCCGGATCAGCGGCGGCGAGTGCACCACGCCGAGTTCGGCTCCGGGTCCACCGCCACCGACCGGTTCGGTCGCGGTCCCGGCCGGCGCTGGCGGGGCGGTGCCCTTGCGCACCGTGTCGACCGGTGCCCCGAGCAGTTTGGCGAAGGCACGGCCGGCGACCAGGTCCGGTTCGGCAACGCGTTCGGCCCAGCCCGGGCCGGCCTTCGGATTCGTGCGTGCTCCGTCGAGCATCAGTGCGGTGATCGCCCCGCCGTAGCCGCCGGTGGGAATGTCGTCGTCCCAGCCGGGTTCGTACACCGGGCCGGAGTAGCGCGAGGAGTCGACGACGACTCTTTTGGGTACGACCCCGCCCAGCGCCTTCCGGACCTGATCGGCGAGGTCGGTGAGGTTGGCCGCGCCCGGGTAGAAGCCCTTCGGGCCGGCTGCCAGCGTCGGATCCCCGCCACCGACCAGAACCACCTCGCCGGGTTGCGCACCAGCCACCGCCCGGGTCGGGATCCGATGGCCGGGGCCTCGGGCGGTCAACACCGTCACGGCGGTCACCAGCTTGGTCACCGAGGCCGGCACGGTTCCTTCCCCGCCACCGCGATCGAAGAGCATCTCCCCGGTCAGCGCGTCGGCCACCGCCACGTTGACCCGGCCGCCCAGCGCGGTGTCGTCGATCAGCGGTTCGAGGGTGGTCCGGAGCCCGTCCGTGCTGGGCGGCGGCGCGCCGACGTCGGCAGCCGCCAGCACCGGGACCGGCGCGGACTCCACCGCCCCGGTTGCCGCCGGCGTCGCGGGTGCGTCGCCCAACCAGCGACCCACCGGCCCGGGCCGGACCACGACCAGACCCACCGCGACCAGCACGAGCACCAGCACGGCAGCGAGCACCAGCGGCAGCCGCCGCCGCGGCGCCGGCCCGCCCGGGGGCGGCACCGCACCGGCGGGCGGATCACCCGGCATGCCGGCCGCCGGCACGACCGGCACCGGGCGCACCGGCACGGTTGCCGATCCGGTCGGCGGCCCGGCGGGGTTCGTGGGGACGGCGGCACCGGGACCGGCGGCCGGGCTCGTCGGGGCGGTGGGGCTCGTGGGGGCGGCAGCACCGGGCGCGGCGGCCCGTCCGGACACCGTCCCCCGGGGCGGTGTCGTCGGCGGTTGCGCGCCCGCGGGCGGATGCGCCTCGGACCGGTTCACGGACGTCGGTGTGACGGGCGGCGTCGGAGATTGTGGCCGGAGGACCTGCGCGTCCGGCACGGGTACCCGCCCCGCGGCCGGCTTGACCGGCGGTTGGTTCGGACCGCCCTCGGCGGCACCGCCGGGACGGTAGTGTGAATCTTCCCTCCCCACGACCCCCTCCTCCCCCACCAGGAACCGGCCTGGGTGACACTACTTCGGTCCGAAGACTATGCGGCGGCCGGAGTCGGCGGGTTGGCAATCGCCCGCCCGGCTCCGCCGCCGGTTCCGTCAAGCCAGCGTGGGCCAACGAGGGAGCGTGCAGATGGATTTCGACGTCACGGTTGAGATCCCCAAGGGGCACCGCAACAAGTACGAGGTGGACCACGTGACCGGGCGCATCCGGCTGGACCGCACCCTCTTCACCTCCACGCAGTACCCGGCCGACTACGGCTTCATCGAGGGCACCCTGGGTGAGGACGGCGACCCGCTGGACGCCCTGGTGCTGGTGCCCGAGCCGACCTTCCCCGGCTGCCTGATCCGGTGCCGCACGATCGGCATGTTCCGGATGACGGACGAGAAGGGTGGCGACGACAAGGTCCTCTGCGTCCCCTACGAGGACCCGCGGCAGGAACACCTGCGCGACATCCACCACCTCGGCGAGTTCGACCGGCTGGAGATCCAGCACTTCTTCGAGGTGTACAAGGATCTTGAGCCGGGCAAGTCGGTCGAGGGCGCGACCTGGGTGGGGCGCACCGAGGCCGAGGCCGAGATCCA
Source organism: Micromonospora sp. C51 (assembly GCF_018070435.1). Classification (NCBI taxonomy): domain Bacteria; kingdom Bacillati; phylum Actinomycetota; class Actinomycetes; order Micromonosporales; family Micromonosporaceae; genus Micromonospora; species Micromonospora sp. C51. The sequence goes on from NZ_JAGPXQ010000023.1 coordinate 47,576, forward strand.
GGCTTCGTACCGGCGCGCCAGGGAGGCCGAGGAGCGCGGCGAGTCCACCCACTGAGCGTCCGACCGGTCCGGGGATCGCTCAGCCGAGCAGTCCCCGGGCCCGCTCGTAGAGGCCGAGAACCGCGCAGGCGACCGGCACCACCGAGACCACCAGCAGGGTGTCGGCCAGGTCAGCGACCCGTCCGAGGTACGGGGAGACCGGCCGGCGGGCGTACGTCGTGCCGCCCGCCACCACCAGCAACGCGCCCAGCAGCCCGCCGCTGACCAGGATCAGCCGGACCGCCGCGTCGGCGGCCCCGGCCAGCGCCCCGCCGAGGACCGCGTACCCGGCCAGGCCGGCGAGCATCGGCGCGATTCGGTGCCGGATCGTCCTGAAGAGCCGGGCCCGCAGCAGCAGCACCGTCGCGGTCACCCCGACCAGCAGCCGACCGGCGGTGCCACCGGTGCTCACGAGGATCACGGCCGCGCCGACGGCCAGCACGGCCTGACCGATCAGCAGGCCGGTGAGCATTTCCTCGGTACGGGCCACTGCTGCGCGCACCCGGCCACGGTCCGGCAGGTCACGAGCCTGGTCCGGATCATCCGACGCATCGGTGGGCAGGGTCGTCGGCGGCAATGGCACCTTGCCCAACCGGATGGCCAGCAGCGGGACGGCCCCGACGGCGAAGGTGAGCACGCCGAGCAGGACGGCGGCCGAGCCGGCCGGGCCGAGCAGCAGGTCGCCGAGAGCGGCTGATCCAGCACCCGCGCCCACCACCGTGCCGGCCACGAAGATCCGTAGCCCGGTGGCCACTCCGAACAGCCCCAGCACCGAAGCCAGCAGCAGCGTCACCGACCCGGCGAGCAACTCCGGTGCGCCCACCCAGCGCAGCGCGCCGATCGGCCCGACCGGGTCGCCCGAGCTGACGGCGAGGGCACCGGCCAGTGCCGCGTAGGGCAGCGCGTGTCCGCCCAGCACAGCGCCGGCCGGCCCGTCGCCCTGCGCGCGGGACAGCACGGTGCCGGCCAGCACCAGCAGACCCGCCACCACGGTCGCGGCCGGCCAGCCGGCGGGGTCGCCGGGCCCACCGGCGGCCAGGGCGAGCAGGCCGACGGCGAGCGCAACACCGGCACCGACCAGGGCCACCGCCCGGGTGGCGGCGGGTGACCAGGCCCCACCGCGTCGGCGGGCGGCGTCGGCGATGGCCTCCACCACGTCGTCGTACTCGAACTCCGGCCACTCGGTGCGAGCCGGCACCAGGTGCAGCACCTCGCCGTCGCGGACCCCCTGAGCGAGCAGCGCCTGCCCGCCGGTCAGCACGGTGCCGTCGGCTCGCCGGAGCAGCCAACCGCCGTGCTGCTCCCCCTCGTCGGCGAGCCCGTCGCCAGCGTGGCGCAGCACCTCGGGCAGCAACTCGGCGAGCGGTACCTGATCCGGTAGCGCCACGTCGACCCGCCGTCGGGGCGTGCTGACGGTGAGCCGGGCAAGCCCGATGGTCATCGACTCACCTCCATCCCGAGCCGGCCTGCTGCTGCGCGGACGACAGGACTTTACCTACCATGAGCCAGGCTCGGGTCACCGTGCGCAGTCGGGAGGTCGAGTGTCCACTGTCGTCATCCGGCGGCCGGCGCGACGCCCGGCGCCCGAGATACCCGTCGGTGACCTACCGGTGCAGGCGCCCCCGGAGATTCCGGCCGCCACCGACACCCGCTGGCACCAGTTGCTGATGCTGCTGCCGATGCTCGGCGGTACGGTCGCGATGGCGATGATGTTCGGCCGGGGCGGCGGGGCGTACGCGTACGTGGTCGGCGGCATGTTCGGCCTCTCCTCCCTGGCGATGCTGGCGACCTCCTGGGGCAGCGCCTCCGGCAACCCGAAGAAGTCCGAGATGATGGCCGCCCGCCGGGATTACCTGCGGCACCTGGCCATCCTGCGCCGGCAGGTTCGGCAGACCGCGGAGCGACAACGCGCCGGCCTCTGCTACCGGTACCCCGATCCGTCGCTGCTCTGGTCGACGGTGCACAGCCACCGGGTCTGGGAGCGACGGCCCACGGACCCGGACTTCGCGGTGATTCGGGTCGCCGTCGGGCCGCAGACCCTGGCCACACCGCTGGTGCCGCCGGTCACCCGCCCGCTGGAGGAACTGGAGCCGATGACGGCGGGCGCGCTGCGGCGCTTCCTGGACGCGTACTCGGTGGTGCCCGACCTGCCGGTGGCTCTCTCGCTGCGCAGCTTCGCCCGGGTCTTCGTCCGGGCCGCTCCGGCCGGACCCACCGGGTCGCCGGCCGCGCAGGCGCTGACCCGGGCCATGCTCGTCCAGCTCGCGGTCTTCCATGCCCCGGACGAGCTGCTGGTCGCCATCTGTGCCGGGCCGGAACGACGCGACCGTTGGGAGTGGGTCAAGTGGTTGCCCCACGCCCAGCACCCCACCCGCACCGACGCGCTCGGTCCGGTACGGCTGGTGGCCAGTTCCGCGGTGGAGTTGGAAAGACTGCTCGACCGGGTGTTGGCCAGCCGGTCGAGGTTCAGCCCGGTCGGACCGGCCACGGACGGGCCACACCTGGTGGTCGTGTTCGACGGCGGCGACCGCACCGACGCCACCGAACTGGTCGGGGACGGCGGGATCGACGCGGTCACCCTGATCGACCTGGACACCCCGCCTCCGCGCCTGCTCGACCGGTTCTCCCTGCTGCTGGAGCTGCGGGACGGCCGGCTGCACTCCCGCTCCTCGGACGGGCCGGCCGAGGTCGGCTCCGCCGACGCGCTGGAGGTCGCCGAGGCCGAGGCGGTGGCCCGTCGGCTGGCGCCACTGCGGCTGGCTGCCACCCCAGGTGCCGACGCCGCACTCGGCGTCGAGCCGGGTCTACCCGAGCTGCTCGGCATCGGCGAGCCGGAGGGCTTCACCGTCGAGCAGGGGTGGGTTCCGAGGTCCCCGCGGGACCGGCTGCGGGTGCCGGTCGGCGTCGGCGTGGACGGCGGCGCGGTCGAGTTGGACCTGAAGGAGTCGGCGCAGGGCGGCATGGGCCCGCACGGGCTGCTGATCGGAGCCACCGGCTCCGGCAAGTCCGAGCTGCTCCGTACGTTGGTGCTCGGCCTGGCCGCCACCCACTCCGCCGAGCAGCTCAACTTCGTGCTCGTCGACTTCAAGGGCGGGGCCACCTTCGCGCCCTTCGACCGGTTGCCGCACACCGCCGCTGTGATCACCAATCTGGCCGACGCGTTACCGCTGGTCGACCGGATGGTCGATGCGATCAACGGGGAGCTGGTCCGCCGGCAGGAGTTGCTGCGCCGCGCCGGCAACTTCGCCAGCCTGCGCGACTACGAGCGGGCCCGGGCGGCCGGCAATTCGCTGCCCCCGCTGCCGTCGCTGCTGCTGATCTGTGACGAGTTCTCCGAACTGCTGTCGGCCAAGCCCGACTTCATCGACCTGTTCGTCCAGATCGGTCGGCTGGGCCGCTCCCTCGGGGTACACCTGCTGCTGGCGAGCCAGCGGTTGGAGGAGGGACGACTGCGCGGGCTGGACACCCACCTGTCGTACCGGATCGGTCTGCGGACCTTCTCCTCGCTGGAGTCCCGCACCGTGCTCGGGGTGCCTGACGCGCACGAGTTGCCCCCGGCGCCGGGGCACGGTTTCCTGCGCTTCGGCACCGAGCCGCTGCTGCGTTTCAAGACCGCGTACGTCTCCGGCCCGGTACGTCGGCTCGCCCTGGCGACCGACGCGGCCGGACCCGAACGTCCCCGGCTGCTCGCCTTCTCCACCCACGTCACACCGGTTCCGCAGCCGCCCGCCCCACCGGCTGTGAAAGACGAGGCGGACGCCACGGAGACCGTGCTGCGTCTGCTCGTCGACCGGCTGGCCGGGCAGGGCGCACCGGCCCACCGGGTGTGGCTGCCGCCGCTGGATGTCGCTCCGGCCCTGGACGAGTTGGTCGGTCCGCTCACGGTCGACGCGGTCCGGGGGCTGACCTTCGGCAATCCCGAACTGCACGGCACCCTCCAGGTGCCGGTGGCCGTCGTCGACCGGCCCTTCGAGCAGCGCCGCGACCTGCTGTGGTTGGCGTTGGACGGGGCTGCCGGCCATGTCGCGGTGGTCGGCGGTACGCAGAGCGGCAAGTCCACCGCGCTGCGTACGCTGATCTGTGCGCTGGCCCTCACCCACACGCCGGCCGAGGCTCAGGTCTACTGCCTCGACTTCGGTGGCGGTGGGCTGGCCTCGGTGCGTGACCTGCCGCATGTCGGTGGGGTCACCGGTCGGGCCGATCCCACCGGCGTGCGCCGCACCGTCGGCGAGATGTCCACCCTGCTCGCCGATCGGGAGCGCCGCTTCGCCGAACTGGGCGTGGAGTCGGTGGCCGTTTGGCGGCAGCGGCGCGCCAGCGGCGACACCGGCACCGACCCCGGCGATTCCGACGCGTACGGCGATGTGTTCCTCGTCGTGGACGGGTGGACGACCCTGCGGACCGAGTACGAAGATCTGGAACCGCTGATCACCGACCTGGCGACCCGGGGACTCTCCTACGGCGTCCACGTGGTCGCCACCGCGGTGCGTTGGCTGGATTTCCGACCGGCCATCCGGGACCTTTTCGGCTCCCGGCTGGAGCTACGCCTCGGTGATCCGTCCGACTCGCTTGTCGCTCGACGGGCGGCGGCGCACGTGCCGGAGCAGACCCCGGGGCGTGGCATCACCTCGGAGAGCCTGCATTTCCTCACCGCGCTGCCCCAGCCGGTCGGAACGGACACCGCCGGGCTGGTGAAGCGGGTCAACGACGCGTGGTCCGGCCCGGTCGCACCCCCGGTCCGGCTGCTCCCGGCCGTGCTGCCGTACGCCGACCTCGACCTCGACGCCACGACGGGGCTGCGGATTCCGGTGGGCGTCGCCGAGGCGGACCTACGTCCGGTGGTCCTCGACTTCGCCACCGAGCCACACCTCGTGGTCTACGGGGATGCCGAGAGCGGCAAGTCGTCGTTCCTGCGCGCCCTGGCCACCTCGATCGTCGCCCGGTTCACGCCGGAACAGGCACGGGTGATCCTGGTGGACTATCGGCGCAGCCTGCTCGGCGTCATCTCCACGGAGCACCTGATCGGCTACGGCACCGCGGCGGCACACGCCGCCGACCTGGTCGAGTCGGCCGCCGGTTACCTGGCCGGCCGCGCACCGGGCCCGCAGGTCAGCCCGACGCAGCTGCGGGAACGGTCGTGGTGGTCCGGGCCGGAACTGTTCGTGCTGGTCGACGACTACGACCTGGTGTCCAGCGGGCCCGCGAACCCGCTGCGGGCGCTGGAGGAGCACCTGCCGCACGCCCGCGACGTCGGGCTGCACCTGGTGCTGGCGCGCCGCTCCGGCGGTGCCGCCCGTGCCCAGTACGAGCCGTTGGTGCAGCGGCTACGGGAACTGTCCACCGCGGGCCTGGTGCTGTCGGGCAGCCCGGAGGAGGGTGCCCTGGTCGGTCCGGTCCGTCCTGGTCCGCTGCCGCCCGGGCGCGGTCGGCTGTTCACCCGGCGCGAGGGCGTACGCCTGGTCCAACTGGCCCACCTGCCGCCACAGTGACGTCGACTCCACGGAACGTCCCTGTAGGCGGGTCGAAACCGGTAATCTCCGATCGTCATGTGTCCCGCGACGAATGGCTGAGGATGTGACCAGGCTGCGGCACACCGGCCCGGCGAGGGCCGGCCGGTTCGCCAACCGCGTGCTGCTCGGAGCGGCCGCCACCGCGCTGACGGCTGCCGTCGCGGTCATGCCCGCCGCCGCCGTGCCCGTCCAGGCTCCCGCGCTCGGCACGCCGGCTGCCCACAACCCCGACGCCGCGCGACGCGCTGATCAGGTCCGTGACGAGCAGTGGCAACTCGACAAGTTGAACGCGCGGACGGCGTGGCGTACCTCGACCGGGCGCGGTGTGGTCGTGGCCGTGATCGACTCCGGGGTGGACGGTTCCCACCCGGACCTGACCGGTCAGGTGCTGCCCGGGCTCGACCTGGTCGCGCAGAACGGAGCGACCCAGGCGGATCCGGTCGGGCACGGCACCACAGTGGCCGGTCTGATCGCGGGTCGCAACGACGACCGCCGTGGTGTGGTGGGGCTCGCGCCGGACGCCCGGATCCTGCCCGTGCGGGTCCTGGATGCGGAGAACCGCTACGACGACGCGCTGATCGTGGCCAAGGGGGTGCGATGGGCGGTCGACAACGGCGCGAAGGTGATCAACCTGTCGCTCGGCGGTAACGGCGACAGCGCGGCGCTGGCCGCGGCGATCGACTACGCCTTCGCCCGGGACGTGGTGGTGGTCGCCTGCACCGGCAATCTCGCCACCTCGCCCGAGGCCAAGGTGTGGTATCCGGCCCGCGAACCTGGCGTCATCGCGGTCTCCGGCCTGGAGCGCAGCAGCGACAACCTGTGGAGCGGGGCGATCACCGGTCGCGCCACGGTGCTGACCGCCCCCGCCAGCGGACTGGTGGGCGCACGTCCGCCGGGTGGTTACTGGCGGGTGCAGGGCACCAGCTTCGCGGCACCGCTGGTCGCCGCCACCGCTGCCCTGGTGCGGTCGCGTTACCCGCAGATGTCCGCCGGTGACGTGGTGAACCGGCTGCTGGCCACCGCCAGGGACATCGGGCCCACCGGGCGGGACGAGCGGTTCGGGTACGGGCTGATCGATCCGGTCGCGGCGCTTACCGCAGAGGTGCCGCCGACGGACCGAAACCCGTTGGACGACAACGACCCGCCCGGGGTGACCGGCTTCGGTCCTGCGCCCGGCTCCGCGACGACGGGCGATCCCGACGCCGAGCAACTCGGGCTGACCGGATCCGGGCAGGAGACCCAGTGGCGGGCGCGGGCCGCCGGCTCGCCGGACGACGCCGGCTCGGAGCGGCTCTGGATCGGCTCGGCCATCTTCGTCGCGCTGCTCACCGGGGCGGCGCTGATGGTGCGCCGGTTCCGGCAGTCGCACCGCTGACCGGTCCCGGTCGACGTATCGCGCGGCAAATTTCGCGCATCGCCCGGGGCAGGCCCGGCCAGCGGGGTACAACCATCGCCGTGGACACCTTCGAACGAGTCGATCCGGCGCCGCCCGCCGGCCCGGACCGGGTCGGACAACCCGACGACCGGCCAGGTGTGCGGCCCGCCCACACCGTCTCCGGCGTGCTGCTGGTCGTGCCGTTCGCGCTGCTCGCCACGCTGGTGCTGGGTGACTGGCCGCCGCTGCGTCGACTCGACCTGGCGATCACCACTGAGCTGCACGGGTACGCCCTGGACCACCCGGTCTGGGTCCGGGCGATGAGCTTCTGGACCGACGCCTTCGCGCCGATGTCCCTGCGGGCCGTGGCGCTGGTCCTGGTGATCTGGCTGGCCCGCGACGGTGCGCGGCGGCTCGCCGGCTGGGTCGCCAGCACCATGGTGCTCGGTGGTCTGCTCGGGCCGCTGCTCAAACTGCTCGTCGGCCGGCAGCGACCGGACCTGCCCGACCCGGTGGCGCAGGCACCCGGCCTGGCGTTCCCGTCAGGCCATGCGCTGAACGCGATGCTCGCCGCCGGGGTACTGCTGGTGGTGTTCCTGCCCCGGACCGGGCCCCGCTCCGCGACCCGCGCGGCGGTCTGGCTCGGTGCGCTGACGATCGCCGTGGTGACCGGGTTCAGCCGGGTGGCGCTCGGCGTCCACTGGAGCAGCGACGTGCTGGCCGGGTGGCTGCTCGGCGCGGCGGTGGTCGTCGCCACCGCCACCGCGTTCGCCGTGTGGTCGCGACGCCGGTCGGGCTGACCCCGCGTCAGGTGCAGTCGCCGGTGTCGGTGCCCCGGGTGCGTTCGGCGCCGGCCAGCGCCACCGGTCGGGCCTCGGCGGCGGTGACCGCGAACCCGGTGTTCGGGTCGTCGGCCGCCGCCGCGAAGATCACCCCGAGCACCAGGCCGTTCGAGGAGACCAGTGGACCGCCCGAGTTGCCGCTGCGGACCAGGGCCCGGATCGTGTAGATCTCCCGGTTGACGTTCCCCGACGAGTAGATGTCCGGCCCGGTGATCCGGTCGACGTCGCGGATCCGCGCCGACTGGGCGTTGTACGGCCCGTCCAGTGGGAAACCGAGCACGATGGCGTCCGCGCCGGTGGAGGCGTTGCCGGCGGCGAACCGCATCGACGGGCCGGGTAGCCCGGGCACGTAGAGCACGGCCAGATCCCGGTCCGGGTCGTAGACGACCACCTCGCCCTCGTACCGGTCCCCGCCCAGTTCCACCGCGACCGAACGGGTGCCGGCGACCACGTGCGCGTTGGTCATCACCCGGTCGTCGGCGTACACGAAGCCGGACCCCTCGATCCGGCGCGAACAGCTCGGAGCCGACCCGAGCACCTTCACCACCGAGCGCTGGCCGTTGCTCACCACCTCGGAGCCGGCGAGCGCCGGGTCGGGCGGCTCGACCTGCCGGGCCTGGGTACGCCGCAGCCCGTCGAAGACATCGGGGAAGCCGTTGGTGTCGACGGTGTCGCGCAGCGCGGTGGAGAGCTGCTGAGCCTGGTCGGGCAGCACCCGGTCCACCACGTTGAGCAGCGCGCTGCTCTTCACCGAGGCGGCGAGCCAGGGCAGCGAGGAGGAGCCCAGCGGCACGGCGACCAGCCAGGCGACCAGCAGCACCGCGAAGAGCGAGACGAATGCGCCACCGACGTCGTCGGCCCGTCGTCCCACATCGCTGGCGATGGTGCGGCGCAGGTGCGATCCGAGCCAGCCGGCCAGTGCCTGACCCACCACGGCGAGACCGAAGATGGCGACCAGTGAGATCAGCACCCGGGTGCCGCTGTCCACGAACTGCTGGGCGAACATCGGGCCGACCTGAAGGCCGATCAGGGCACCCAGGAAGAACCCGGAGAACGAGAGCACGCCGATGACGAACCCCTGTCGGTATCCGCTGATCGCGAACACGAGCATGAGCAACAGCAGGACGAGATCCACGGCCGACACGGCTCAAGCGTACGGGGCCGGGGCTCAGGCGAAGACGATCGCTTGCGGAAGGTGACGGTCAGATCAGCGCAGGGCGCTCTCGTCGACCTCGTCGGTGCCGGCCGACGGGGCGGGTGAGGCACCGATCGGCGGAAGATCGATCACTCGGCTGCGCGGCCACGGGCGGCTCCAGCCACCCATGTCCAGCAGCGCGGCCAGCACCCCGGCCGTGAAGCCCCAGACCAGCATCCCGCGTACGGAGAAGGCGGGGCCGACCCAACCACTCGAATGGCGTACCCGGACCCGGTTGTCCGGGTCGACCAGCTCGGCGATCGGCAGGCGGGCCACGTGCGCCACCTCGGCCGGCTCCCGGGAGTCCACCGGATGCGGCGCGTGCCACCAGGCGAGCACCGGGGTCACCACGAAGTCGCTGACCGGGATCCACAACCTCGGCAGTTGGGCCAGCACCGTGACGCTGGTCGGGTCGAGCCCGACCTCCTCGTTCGCCTCCCGCAGCGCCGTGGCGGCGGCGTCGGCGTCCTCCGGGTCGGCCGCGCCACCGGGGAACGCCGGTTGACCGGCGTGGTTGCGCAGGGTCGCGGCCCGCTGGAGAACCAGCACGTCCGGGCCGGTGACGGCGTCCTCGCCGAGCAGCACCAGCACGGCGCTCTCCCGGCCACCCTGGTCCGGCGTACGGAGCTGGGTGAAGTCCTCCGTGCGTGCGGTGTCGAGCCGACCCAGCAGGGGCCCCAGCCAGCCCGGCGGTTGACGATCCGCTGGTTCGGGCACGTTCACGCCTGCACCGTGAGGCCGAGGTGCCGCCGGACGAGCTCGGCGAGACGGGCGTCGTCCAGCGCGCCGGAGCTGTCGATGTGCCGTACCCGGCTCTGGTCGTCGAGGAAGACGGTGAGCGGGACGGCGTTGCGACGCAGTGCTCGCTGCACCGCCTCGCCCTGGTCGACGAGCATCGGGAAGCGTACGCCGAAGTCCTCGCCGATCGACTGGGCGCCGTCGCGGCTGTCCCGGCTGTTCACGCCGATGACCCGCAGCTGCCCCTCGGCGCGCTCGTGCAGCCGCTGGAAGGCGGGGAGTTCCTTGCGGCAGGGCGGGCACCAGGAGGCCCAGATGTTGACCACTGCCGGTCCGCGGATGTCCCGCAGGGCGACCGGGGCCCCGCCGGTGAAGCAGGTGAGGGTCAACTCGGGCAGCGGATCGCCCGTCACCTCCCCGTTGTCGGGGCCGACCGGGCCGTCGGTGAGGCCGGCGCAGCCCTCGAAGGGGGACGGACGGGCGGCGGCCGTGCCCTGCCGGGCCGGTGCCGGTGTCTCGGCGTCGGCGGTGCAGGCGGTGGCGAGCAACAGCAGCAGCGGCAGGGTCAGCAGCGCGAGCCGGCGGTTCACGGTGCCTCCGCCTGAACCGCCTGCGCCGGCACCAGCTCGGGATCGACACCGGCGGCGGCCGCGAGGGCCCGGGCGCGCGGACCCTTGAGCAGCTTCGCGGCGGCGGCTGGTTCGGTCGGTCCGGTGCCGTACGAGGGGCAGAGCTTCGCCAGCGTGCACGCACCGCAGGCGGGCTTGCGGGCGTGGCAGACCCGGCGGCCGTGGAAGATGATCCGGTGCGACAGCATGGTCCAGTCGCGCTTCGGGAACATCGCCCCGATCTCGTGCTCGATCTTGACCGGATCGGTCTCGGCGGTCAGCCCCCAGCGCCGCACCAGCCGCTGGAAGTGGGTGTCGACGGTGATGCCGGGCACGTCGAAGGCGTTGCCGAGGATGACGTTGGCGGTCTTGCGACCGATCCCGGGCAGGGTGACCAGGTCGGCCAGCCGGTGGGGAACCTGACCGTCGTAGCGCTCGACCAGGGCCTGGCCCAGTTGGATCAGCGAGTTGGTCTTGTTGCGGTAGAAGCCGGTCGGTTTGATCATCTCTTCCACCTCGCCGCGCTCGGCCCCGGCGTAGTCGGCGGCAGTCGGGTAGCGGGCGAACAGTTTCGGAGTGACCTCGTTGACCTTCTTGTCCGTGCACTGGGCCGACAGGATGGTGGCGACGGCCAGTTCCAGCGGGCTGCCGTGGTCGAGCTCGCAGTGCGCGTCGGGGTGCGTCTCGGTCAGCACACGGCCGATCCGCCGCGCGCGACGGGTGCGTCCCAGGTCGGTCTCGGTGGCGCTTCTGGTCACGACGGCCAGCCTACGTCGCCGGTCCGACCGGCTCGGACGCCTGTGCCGCCAGAGATCAGTCCGCGTCCGGCGGACTGATCTTTCCGGAGTCGGTGAACCGGGCACCGGTCTCGGCGAAGTCGAGCTCGGTGAGGTCCCGCAGCAGCCCTAGACCACGGTCGTCGGGGTCGATCGTCGGCTTGCGCGCCCCGTCCATGTAGGTGGAGGTGAACGAGCCGCCGGCCCAGGTGCCGTCCGCTTCGAGTGACACCTTCAGCACGCCACCCCAGCCGAGCCGACCGTTGTTGCTGAGCGAGTTGCCGCCACCGGCGAAGTTGCCCAGGCTGTAGGCGATCAGCCTGCCCTTGTAGAACTCCATCCCGCGCAGCACGTGCGGGCCGTGCCCGACGATCAGGTCGGCACCGGCGTCGATCATGGCGCGGGAGAACTTGATCGGATCGCCCCGGTTCTCGCCGAGGAACATCTCGGTGCCGGGCCGCACCCGTGTCATCTCCGACCCTTCGGCCCCCATGTGTACCTGCACCACGACGATGTCGGCCTGGCCGGCGGCCTTCTTGATCACCTTTTTCGCGGCCGGGATGTCGGTGAGGCTGTTCGACCACTGGTACGACGAGAAACCGGCGACGGCGACCTTGACGCCCTTCACCTCGACGACCGTGATCTGGTCAGGCGCGCCGGTGTGCTCCAGCCCGTGTTCCTCCAACGCCTTCTGGGTGTTCTCGTAACCCTTCGGCCCGAAGTCGTACCCGTGGTTGTTGGCCTGGTTGAGCAGGTCGAAACCGGCGTCGGCGAGATGGGCGGCGTACTCCGGCGGCGCTCGGAACTGGAAGCAGCGGGTGGAGTTGGCACCGCACTTACCGGCCCCGGTGTCCACCGTCAACGGCTCTTCCAGGTTTCCCATCACCAGGTCGGCGGCGAGCGCCTTCTTCACCGAGTTGAAGAAACCCTTGCCGTTGTTCGGGGGGAGCCGATCGGGTGCCATGGCCATCACGATGTCGCCGGTGGCGGAGAGCGAGATCTTCTTGACCTCGGGTGCGGCCGATTCGACAGGTGCGCCCTCGCCACCGCCCGTGCCGGGTTGCCAGAGCGGCCCCTCGTCGGTGCTGGCACAGCCGGCGAGGAGGAGAGCGGCAAGCAGCGCCCCCACTGCGGCCAGGGTGCGGCGGCGGGGTCGGGGCGCGAAGGGTGCGGCAGCGTACATCGTGCGCGACCCTACCGGGCGGATATCGCGGAATCGACCGCCGATCGGGTGGGGAGATTCAGCCCTGGAGCCGATCCGACCATGGCACGACGGTGTCGCGGCCCACCGACAGCACGGCGGCGTGCACCGCCCGGGCCAGTGGTGCCCCCCAGGTGGAGCGGGGTCCGCCGTAGGCGTTGATCGGCCCGTCCGGCGGGCAGAGCACGGCGACCGCGTCCGTCGGCGTACCGGTGCCGGGCAGCCCCAACTCCGCGATCGCCTGCGCCTTCGCCTCGGTGGCCGTGGCGACCGCGTTGACAAGCGCCGCGTCGCCGAGCCGCGCCGGAACGTACGCCACGATGTTCACCGTGCCGACCGGTTGCGCCGGTGCCGCCGCCGTGGGTGCCGCCGCCGGCACCGGAGTGCCCAGACCGACGGTGACCCAGACCTGCACGCCGGTGTCGGTCCGCCGCACCACCTCGGCCACGTCGACCCCGGTCATCAGGCCCACGCCGGGCCCGTTCAGGCCGAACTCCCGGGCCAGCCCGGCCAGGTGGTCGGCGGGGTCGTTCCGGTCGTACGACATGGGCACCGTCGCGTTGAGCACCCACCGCCGTACGCCGATCCCACCGCCGAGCGGGGCGGAGCTGACCGCTCGCAGCGCCCCCTCGGCACGCCAGATGAGCACCGGAATGTCGCGTTCGTCCTCGCGCCGGGTGGTCAGCAGGGGCTCGGGCAGCACCCGGTGACCCTACGTCCGGGTGTCCACCCCGCCGATCCCGGGCCTGACCAGGCGCGGGATTCTAAAGGGTGATCACGACGGGCACGTTACGCCCAACGATCAAGATTCCAGGGGTGCACCTCTGATTCCTGCTCACGTGCGCCTAGACTGGTCGGCGCGCGAGGGATCAGCGGACGGCGGACCCAGGCCGAGCAGACGGCACGCGCAACCGGAGGTGCGCGATGGACGAGGTACTGGCCCGCAGCGGGATCTTCCAGGGTGTCGACCCGGAGGCGGCCGAGGCGCTCGCCAAGGAGATGGAGACGATCGAGGTCCGCAAGGGCGAGGTCGTCTTCAACGAGGGCGAGCCCGGCGACAGTCTCTACATCCTGCTGTCCGGCAAGATCAAGGTCGGCCGCCGGGCGGCGGACGGCCGGCAGAACCTGATCGCCGTGATGGGTCCGTCGGACATGGTCGGCGAGCTGTCGCTCTTCGACCCGGGTCCGCGTACGGCGACCGCGACCGCGGTCACCGACAGCCGACTGGCCCGACTGCGCAAGCAGGCGCTGCGGCCGTGGCTGAACAACCGCCCGGAGATCGCCGAGCAGTTGCTACGGGTGCTGGCTCGCCGGCTGCGCCGGACCAACGACGCCCTCGCGGATCTGATCTTCACCGACGTGCCCGGCCGGGTGGCGAAGAACCTCCTCCAGATGGCGGGGCGTTTCGGCACCCGCGACGGCGGCGTGCTGCGGGTGACGCACGACCTGACCCAGGAGGAGATCGCCCAACTCGTCGGCGCCTCCCGGGAGACGGTCAACAAGGCTCTGGCGGACTTCGCTTCGCGCGGCTGGCTCCGGCTGGACGGCAAGAGCATCATCATCCTCGACCCGGAGCGCCTGGCCCGCCGCGCCCGCGTCTGACCCCGAAACCCACGTAGCTGGGTGTTCAACTTCAGGGTTGTTGCTGCCTGCCGCGCGCCGGATGCAGCAACAACCCTGAAGTTGCGCCATTGACGGCCCCGCACGGCGTGGGAGTGGTCCTTTAAAAAAGTCAAGCTTGACTGTTTGTTTTGGCGGGGGCAGGCTTTCCGGCATGCCCGCTGCATCGACGCGCGTCCCGCAACAGGAGCGCAGTCGCGCCACCCGGGCCCGGCTGCTGGAGGCGACCGTGGACTGCCTGGTGGAGCACGGCTGGTCCGGCACCACCACCACGGTCGTGGCGGCCCGGGCCGGCGTCTCCCGGGGTGCCCAGCTGCACCACTACCCGACCCGCACCGCCCTGGTCACCGCCGCCGTCGGGCACCTCACCGAACTGCGGGCGGCCGAGTTGCGGGCCGAGGCCGACGCCCTGCCGGCCGGCACCGACCGGCTGGACCGGGTGGTGGACCTCCTCGCCGCGGCTTTCACCGGGCCCCTCTTCGTCGCCGCCCTCGAACTCTGGGTGGCCGCCCGCACCGACGCCGAGCTGCGGGCCGCGCTGCTGCCCCTCGAAGCCCGGATCGGCCGGGAGATGCACCGACTGACGGTCGAGCTGCTCGGGGTGGACGAGCGGCGTCCCGGCGTCCGCGAGGCGGTGCAGGCCACCTTGGACCTGCTGCGTGGGCTCGGCGTAGCCAACCTGCTCAGCGACGACTCGACCCGCCGGGCCGCGCTGCTACACGGCTGGAAAACCCAGTTGACGGCGCTGCTCACCAGCGCGGAGACGGCACCCTGACCGGCCCAACCCGCCCGGAGGCACCCATGGTCGACCTGACCGCCCTGCTCACGGATCTGGCCGCCGAGTCCGAGCAGCTCGACGCGCTCGTCGCGGCGCTGCCGCAGCAGGAGTGGGGGCGGCCCACCCCGGCGGCGGGCTGGACGATCGCCCATCAGATCGCCCACCTGGCATGGACGGATCACGTGGCTCGACTCGCCGCGACCGACACCGACGCGTTCTACGCCTCGGTCACCGCCGTACCGGATCCGGCCCGGCTGGTCGACGACGGCGCGATCGCCTTCCTCGCCCCGCCCGAGGTGCTGCTGGCCCGCTGGCGGGAGGGCCGCTCGGCGCTCGCGGCAGCCCTCGCCGCCACCCCCGCCGCGGAAAAGCTGCCCTGGTACGGAACCCGCATGTCACCGGCCTCGATGGTGACGGGCCGGATCATGGAGACCTGGGCGCACGGCGAGGACGTGGCCGAGGCGCTCGGCGTCACCCGGCCCGCCACCGACCGACTGCGGCACGTCGCGTACCTCGCCTTCCGTACCGTCGGGCACAGCTTCGCCGCCCACGGCCGCGCGGTGCCCACGGCACCGGTCCGGGTGGAGCTGGCAGCGCCCGGCGGCGAAACCTGGGCCTTCGGTCCGACGGACGCCGCCGACCGGGTGACCGGTCCGGCGCTCGACTTCTGCCTGCTGGTGACCCGACGCCGGCACCGCGCCGACACCGCGCTGGTCGCCACCGGGCCGGTCGCCGACGGGTGGTTGGACGTGGCCCAGGCCTTCGCCGGCCCGCCCGGCACCGGCCGCCCGCCACGAACGGCAGCATCGGGAGCCAAGCCATGAGCGCGCGGTGGCACCGAGCAGCCGCGACCCGAGGGGGCTGCCGATGAGCGACGTGCTGCGGGTCGGCAACGCCTCCGGCTTCTACGGTGACCGGTTCTCCGCCTGGCGCGAGATGCTCGACGGCGGCGAGTTGGACGTGTTGACCGGCGACTACCTGGCCGAGTTGACCATGCTCATCCTGGGTCGGGACCGGATGCGCGACCCCGACCTGGGTTACGCGAAGACGTTCCTCCGCCAGTTGGAGGGCTGCCTCGGCACCGCGCTCGACCGCCGGGTCGCGCTGGTCACCAACGCGGGCGGGCTCAACCCGGCCGGCTTGGCCGCCGCCATCCGCGCCCTCGCCGACCGGCTCGGGCTCCCCGTCCGGATCGGGTACGTGGAGGGCGACGCCCTGGCCCGACCGGACGCGCTCACCGCGAACGCGTACCTCGGGGCGTTCGGCATCGCCGCCTGTCTCGACGCCGGGGCGGACGTGGTGGTGACCGGCCGGGTCACCGACGCCTCGCTGGTCGTGGGGCCAGCCATCGCTCGCTTCGGCTGGGGGCGTGGCGACCTCGACGCGCTAGCCGGGGCCACCGTCGCCGGGCACCTCATCGAATGCGGGGCGCAGGTCACCGGCGGCAACTTCAGCTTCTTCACGGAACTGCCCGACGGCGGGCGCCGGCCTGGATTTCCGGTGGCCGAGCTGCGTAGGGACGGCTCGGCGGTGATCACGAAACATCCCGGCACCGGCGGCGCGGTCACCGTCGAGACGGTGACCGCCCAGTTGTTGTACGAGGTGGGTGGGCCGGCGTACCTGGGCCCGGACGTGGTGACCCGGCTCGACTCGGTGCAGCTGAGCCAGGACGGCCCGGACCGGGTGCTCGTCAGCGGTGCCCGGGGCACGCCGCCACCGGACACGCTGAAGGTGGGCGTCAACAACCTCGGCGGGTTCCGCAACTCCATGACCTTCGTGCTCTGCGGGCTGGACATCCCGGCCAAGGCGGCCCTGGTCCGGGAGCAGTTGACGGAGGCGGTCGGCCCGGACGGGTTGAAGTTCACGCTGGCGCGCACCGATCACCCCGACGCCGCCGACACCGAGACGGCCAGCGCGCTGCTGCACGTACACCTGCGCGACGGTGACCGGGCGCGGGCCGGGCGGGCGTTCTCGGCGGCGGCGGTCGAGCTGGCCCTGGCCTCCTACCCGGGCTGCACCCTGACCACCCTGCCCGGCGACGCCACCCCGTACGGCGTGTTCACCGTCGACGCCGTGGCGCAGGACGAGGTCGCCCACGTCGCCGCGCTGCCCGACGGCACCCGGCTGCCGATCGACCCGCCGTCGGTGACCGGGACGGTCACCGACGAGCCGACGTCCGAGCTGGGCGAGCCGGCGGCGGTGGGTCCGAGCCGGCGGGCGGCGCTGGGTGAGGTGGTGGGTGCCCGGTCGGGTGACAAGGGCGGCGACGCGAACCTGGGCGTCTGGGCGCGTACCGACGCGACCTGGGCCTGGTTGCGTGGCTGGCTCACCGTGGCCCGGCTGACGGAGCTGCTGCCGGAGACCGCGCCGTTGACCGTCGAGCGGTACGAACTGCCGAATCTGCGTGCCGTCAACTTCGTGATCCGGGGGCTGCTCGGAGCCGGGGTGGCCGCCTCCACCCGGTTCGACCCGCAGGCCAAGGCCCTCGGCGAGCTGCTCCGCTCCCGGATCGTCGACCTGCCGGTCGAGCCGGCGACCGGCGACGCCCCGGCACCGGTCGTCGGGGAGGTGCGGCCGTGACGATCGTGGACACTCCGGAGCGGCGGCAGCTGCGGGAGCTGACCCGCGCCTTCGTCACCCGGGAGGTGCTGCCGCACCTCGCCGACTGGGAGCGGGCCGGCGAGGTACCCCGCGAGTTGCACGTGACCGCCGCGAGAACCGGCCTGCTCGGCATCGGCTTCACCGAGGCGGTCGGCGGCAGCGGCGGAGACCTGCTCGACTCGATCCTGGTCACCGAGGAGATCATTCGTTCGGGAGGCTCGTCGGGGCTGGTGGCTGCCCTCTTCACGCACGGCATCGCGCTGCCGCACATGGTCGCCGCGGCCGGCGCCCGGTCGGGCGGCAAGCTGCCCAGACCACCCGGTGACGCCGTCGAACGCGTCGACCCGACGGGCCGGGAGCACGACCTGATCGACAGGTACGTCCGGCCGACACTGGCGGGTTCGATGATCGGCGCGCTGGCCATCACCGAGCCCGACACCGGCTCGGACGTTGCGGGCATCCGCACCCACGCCCGCCTCGACGGCGACCACTACGTGGTCAACGGCGCGAAGACCTACATCACCAGCGGAGTCCGGGCGGACTTCGTGACGACCGCGGTCTGCACCGGCGTGCCGGGCAGCGGAGCGCTGAGCCTGCTGGTCATCGACAAGGGCACCCCCGGCTTCACCGTCGGGCGACGACTGGAGAAGCTCGGCTGGCACTGCTCGGACACCGCCGAACTCTCCTTCGTCGACGTACGCGTGCCGGTGGCGAACCGGATCGGCGAGGAGGACACCGGCTTCCTCGCGATCATGCAGCAGTTCGCGGCCGAACGCCTCTCCCTGGCCACCCAGGCGTACGCCATCGCGCAGCGCTGCGTCGAACTGGCCGCCACCTGGTGTCGCGACCGGTCCACCTTCGGCCGTCCCCTGGCGAGCCGGCAGCTGGTCCGGCACCGGCTGGCCGAGATGCACACCCGGGCCGAGGCCGCCCGCGCGTACGTGCACCAGGTGGCCGCGCGGGTGGCCGCAGGCGAGCCGGTGGTGACCGAGGTGGCGATGGCGAAGAACGTGGCGGTCGAGGCCGCCGACCGGGTCGTCGACCAGGCCCTGCAACTGCACGGCGGCTTCGGCTACCTGCGCGACGCCGAGGTGGAGCGGCACTACCGGGACGCCCGGATCCTCGGCATCGGCGGCGGCACCACCGAGATCATGAACGAGATCATCGCGAAGGGCATCGGCCTGTGAGCACACTCGACACCGCGATCGACCCGTCCACGCCGGCTTTCCGGGCCAATCGGGAGGCGCTGCTGGAACGTCTCGCCGAGCTGGACGCCGCACTCGCCACCGCCCGGGCCGGCGGTGGCGAGAAGTACGTGGCCCGGCACCACAAGCGCGGCAAGCTGCTCCCCCGCGAGCGCATCGAGCTGCTGCTGGACCAGGACAGCCCGTTCCTCGAACTGTCACCGGTCGCCGCGTTCGGCACCGATTTCCCGGTGGGGGCCAGCGTGGTGACCGGGATCGGCGTGGTCGAGGGGGTCGAGTGCCTGGTCGTCGCCAACGATCCGACGGTACGCGGCGGCGCGGTGAACCCCTGGTCGTTGGCGAAGACCCGGCGGGCCGGCGAGATCGCCCTGGCCAACCGGCTGCCGATGGTGAATCTGGTCGAGTCGGCCGGCGCGGACCTGCCCACCCAGGCGGAGATCTTCATTCCGGGTGGCCGGGTGTTCCGCGACCTGACCCGGCTCTCGGCCGAGCGGATCCCCACGGTCAGCGTGGTCTTCGGCAACGCCACCGCCGGTGGCGCGTACGTGCCCGGGATGTCCGACTACACGATCATGATCCGGGACCGTTCGCAGGTCTACCTGGCCGGGCCGCCGCTGGTGAAGATGGCCACCGGCGAGGACGCCGACGACGAGTCGTTGGGTGGCGCGGCCATGCACGCCACGAAGTCCGGCCTGGCCGACTTCCTCGCCGCGGACGAGCGCGACGGCATCCGGCTGGCCCGACAGTGCGTACGCCGGCTCAACTGGCGCAAGCGGGGTCCGGCGCCGCGCAACCCGATGCCGCGACCACCGAAGTACGACCCGGAGGAACTGCTCGGCATCACCAGCGCCGACCTCAAGGTGCCGTTCGACCCGCGCGAGGTGCTCGCCCGGCTGCTCGACGGCAGCGAGTTCGACGAGTTCAAGCCGGCCTACGGCGCCGCACTGGTCACCGGCTGGGGTGAGCTGCACGGGTACCCGGTCGGTGTGCTGGCCAACGCCCGGGGCGTGCTGTTCAGCGAGGAGGCGCAGAAGGCGACGCAGTTCATCCAGCTCGCCAACGCCGCCGACACCCCGCTGATCTTCCTGCAGAACACCACCGGCTACATGGTCGGCACCGAGTACGAACAACGCGGCATCATCAAGCACGGCGCCCTGATGATCAACGCGGTGTCGAACTCGACGGTGCCGCACCTGACGGTGAACCTGGGTGCCTCGTACGGTGCCGGCAACTACGGCATGTGCGGCCGGGCGTACGAGCCGAGGTTCCTGTTCACCTGGCCGAACGCCAAGTCGGCGGTGATGGGGCCGGCGCAGTTGGCCGGGGTGCTGTCCATCGTGGCCCGACAGGCCGCCGCCGCGCGGGGCCGCGAGTTCGACGAGGACTCCGACGCGGCGATGCGGATGATGGTCGAGCAGCAGATCGAGTCCCAGTCCGGCGCGCTGTTCCTGTCGGGCCGCCTCTACGACGACGGGGTGATCGACCCCCGGGACACCCGTACGGTACTCGGCCTGTGCCTGTCGGCCATCCACAGCGGACCGGTGAAGGGCGCCGACGGCTTCGGCGTTTTCCGGATGTGAGCGCGAGGAACGCAGCGAAGCGGAGTCCCGCAGTCGCGAACGAAAGGAAGCACGGCAGATGATTCGCAAGCTGCTGGTCGCGAACCGGGGAGAGATCGCCCGCCGGGTCTTCGCCACCTGTCGGACCCTCGGGATCGAGACGGTCGCCGTGCACTCCGACGCGGACGTCGACGCGCCCTTCGTCACCGAGGCCGACCAGGCCGTCCGGCTGCCCGGAAACACCGCTGCCGAGACGTACCTGCGGATCGACCAGATCCTGGAGGCGGCCCGCCGCTGCGGTGCGGACGCCGTCCATCCCGGCTACGGCTTCCTCGCCGAGAACGCCGAGTTCGCCACGACGGTCACCGATGCCGGCCTGACCTGGGTCGGTCCGCCGGCCAAGGCGATCGCCGCGATGGGCGACAAGCTGTCCGCCAAGGCGCTGCTCGCCGAGGCCGGCGTACCGATGCTGCCCACCTGGACCGACCCGGCGCAGGTGACGAGCTTCCCGGTGCTGGTCAAGGCGTCCGCCGGGGGCGGCGGGCGCGGCATGCGGGTGGTCCGCGAGACCGCCGGGCTAGCCGAGGCCGTCGCCGGCGCGCGCCGCGAGGCAGCGGCGGCGTTCGGCGACGACACGGTCTTCATCGAGCGGTACGTCGAACGTGGCCGGCACGTCGAGGTGCAGATCTTCGGCGACAGCTTCGGCACCGTGGCGGCGCTTGGCGTGCGGGACTGCTCGATCCAGCGCCGGCACCAGAAGATCGTCGAGGAGGCGCCCGGCGTCCTTCCCGACGAGGTGCGGGAGCGGCTGCACGAGGCGGCGGTGGCCGCCGGACGGGCGGTCGAGTACGTCGGGGCCGGCACTGTCGAGTTTCTGCTCGCGCCCGACGGGGAGATCCACTTCCTGGAGATGAACACCCGCCTCCAGGTCGAGCACCCGGTAACCGAGCTGACCACCGGACTTGACCTGGTTCGACTGCAACTTCTGGTCGCCGAAGGCGGGTCGCTGCCGCTGGCCGCGACACCGGCGGCCACCGGACACGCGATCGAGGTACGCCTCTGCGCCGAGGAACCCGCGCACGGGTACCGACCGGCGACCGGCACCCTGCACCGGATCGCCCTGCCCGGTGTGGTGGCCGAGTTCGGGCCCCTTGCCGCGCCCGGCCTGCGGCTGGACTCCGGCGTGGTCGACGGGTCGGCGGTGAGCATCCACTATGACTCGATGCTCGCCAAGGTGATCGCCTGGGCGCCGACCCGGGCGGAGGCGGCCCGTGCCCTGGCCGGCGCGCTGGCCAGGGCGGAGTTGCACGGTGTGGCCACCAACCGGGACCTGCTGGTCCGCGTCCTGCGTAGCCCACAGTTCGCCGCCGTCGACATCGACACCGGCTTCCTGGACCGGCAGCCGGAGGTCTTCGCCGCGCTGCTGCCCGCCGAACAGCGCCCCCTGGTCGCGTTGGCCGCCGCGCTGGCCTCGGCCGCCGCTCGCCGGGCTGCCGCGACGGTGCTGGCCGGGCTGCCCTCGGGCTGGCGCAACGTGCCCGCCTTCCCGCAGGTCGCCCGCTTCGCCGCCGCTGACGGGGACGAGATCGAGATCCGCTACCGGCTGGACCGCGCCGGCCGGCTCACCGAGTGGACGACATCGCCAGCAGGCTCGGGATCAGCAACCTGGACAGCCGGCGGCGAGCCGACGGTGAGTCTGGTCGAGGCGTACCCGGAGCGGGTCGTGCTCGATGTCGACGGAGTGCGGCGGGTCTACCGCGTACACCGGGTGGGGTCGGAGGTCTTCGTGGACGGTCCGGACGGGGCGGCGGACCTGACCGAGCTGCCGCGTTTTCCGCTGCCCACCGCGGAGCTGGCCGCCGGGTCGTTGCTCGCGCCGCTGCCCGGCGCGGTGGCCCGGGTACACGTCGAGGTCGGTCAGCGGGTCGCCGCCGGTGACCTGCTGCTGACCTTGGAAGCGATGAAGCTGGAACACCCCGTGCTCGCCCCCACCGATGGTCTGGTCACCGAGCTGCCGGTACCGCCCGGCGGTCAGGTGGACACCGACGCCGTGCTGGCCGTGGTCACCCCCGATGAGGAGTCGCCGTCATGAACTTCGACCTCACCCCCGAGCAGGACCAGCTCCGCGACGCCGTGCGGGCGCTGGGCAGGCGGTACGGGCACCGGTACTTCGTGGCGAAGGCGAAGGCCGGCGAGCACACCACCGAGCTGTGGCAGGAGGCCGGTGAGCTCGGCTACCTCGGCGTCAACATCCCCACCGAGTACGGCGGCGGGGGCGGCGGCATCACCGAGCTGGCCATCGTCTGCGAGGAACTGGCCGCCACCGGCTGCCCGCTGCTGCTGCTCGTGGTCTCCCCCGCCATCGCGGCCACCGTCATCAACCGACACGGCACCGAGGAGCAGCGCAAACGCCACCTGCCGGGCCTGGCCGACGGCTCCCAGAAGATCGTCTTCGCGATCACCGAGCCGGACGCCGGCTCGAACTTCCACCGCCTCGCCACAGTGGCTCGCCGCGACGGTGACGGCTGGGTGCTGTCCGGCCGCAAGTGCTACATCTCCGGCGTCGACGAGGCTCAGTTTGTCCTGGTGGTGGCCCGCGTCGCCGTCGGTGACGGCAGTGCCGGTTCTGGGGACGCGGCTCCGCAGAAACTCAAGCCGGCGCTGTTCATCGTGCCGACCGACGCGGCCGGGCTGACCTGGTCCAAGCTGGACATGGAGATCGTGTCCCCGGAGAACCAGTTCCTGCTCTACCTCGACGATGTGCGGCTGCCCGCCGAGGCGCTGGTCGGCGAGTCGCTGGACGCCGGGCTACCGGCACTGTTCGCCGGGCTCAACCCGGAACGCATCACGGTCGCCGCGATGGGTGCCGGCACCGGCCGGTACGCCATCGAACGCGCCTCCGAGTACACCGCGACCCGTTCGGTGTGGGGCGGCCGGACGATCGGCTCCCACCAGGGCGTCGCACACCCGCTCGCGCATGCGGCGGTGCAGGTGGAGCTGGCCCGGCTGATGATCCAGAAAGCGGCGGCGCTCTACGACGCCGGCCGCGACCTGGAGGCCGGGGTCTCCGCCAACATGGCCAAGTACGCGGCCGGCGACGCTGCGGCGCTGGCGGTGGACACCGCCGTGCAGGCCCTCGGCGGCGCCGGCATGACCACCGAGTACGGCGTGGCGACGCTGCTCGGCGCGGTACGGGCCGGCCGGATCGCCCCGGTCAGCCGGGAGATGATCCTCAACTTCGTCGCCCAGCACATCCTCGGCCAGGACAAGTCGTACTGAGTCGCCTGACGTGGTCGTCGCGAGTTGCGGCATGTCGCGGGATCCGTCGGGTGGGAAGGCGCAACATGCCGCAACCCGCGGCGCAGGCACCCCGTTACTCCGTCCCCGTGTTCGGCTCCGACGCGCATACTCACCGTCGTGAACGACACCGGAGCAGCCGGCCAGGCCCTGGACGACGCGATCGAGAACGTGTATGCCATCTTCGCCCGCCATCAGCTGCCGGCCGACCTGACAGCCTGCGACCATTGTGTGAGCCCGGAGGAAGTGAATCTCTTCCGGCGTACGCCGCTGCGCCAGCTCAGCCCGGATCAGCTCGGTGTCTACCTGCTCAACCCCGGCACCTTCGGCGACGATACGGAATTACCGCACCTGCTGCCCCGGCTGCTGGAGCTGTACGCCCGCAACCAGATGGACGGCTGGAGCAGGCCGGACGCGGTGACGAGACGGATCTCCTCGCAGTGGCGCGACTGGTCCGCAGCCGAGCGAGCCGCCGTGACGCGCCTGTTGGCGACCTGGTGGCGGCACATGCTGCACACCTTCGGTGGGTCCAACGAGGCTTGGTATCTGTTGGACGCCGCCCTGGATTGCGGCGTCGACCTCACCTCCTACCTCGCCGCCTTCACCGAGGTCGGTGAGGTCGCCGCTGCCCGCCACCTGGCCGACATCCTCGACTGGTGCGTCTTCTCGACCGTCCCGGACGACGACCGTTCGACCTTTCAGCGCTGGCTGGCCGGGGACGAGCCACTGGCCGTGCTCGACGCCGTCGCGGAGCACATCGCCGACCCGGCTGCTGCCAGAGAGATCAGCAGGGGACGCGAGCAGGCCGAGGCGCTCCGCGGCTGGCTACGCGAGAAGGGCCTACGACCGGACTGATCCGGGCATCGCCGCGCCCGCCGACGACTCGGCGAGGCCGGACCGGGGTCAACTATCGACAGGCGGCGTCGACCCGGTGGACCGGGCGTACCCGGCGGCCCAGCCCTTCCAGCAGAGAGTCCTCGACGTGGAAGTCGTGGATGCGAAGCCGGTACCGGGGCAGTTCCTCCTCCGAGGGGCAGAGCACCTGACCGCGTACCTGGTCGACCGGCACGTAGCGCACCCCGCCGCGTTCCTGAAGGATCACCATGTTGACGTCGTCGGTGGTCACCACGTGCCCACGGATCTCCTCGGTGGCCTCGGCGGAGGTCACGCCGGGTTCACCCACAGTGGTCACGGTCAACGGCAGCACCGGCGTGCTGATCACCGGCAGCGCCGCCCAGACCAGCACCACCAGCACGGCGAGCTGGGTCACCGGGGCGAGTGGCTGGATGACCACCCGGGGCAGCGGGCCGGCGACGAAGAGAGCCAACAGCGGAGGTACGACCAGCAGCACGATCGGCAGCGGCTCGCCCTGCCGCCCGGCGTCACGCAGCGTCGGCACGAGCAGCCAGAGGTAGCCGGCGTACGCCGCGACGAGGATCAGGACGCGGAGGGCGGGACGCTCGTGCAGGCGTTCCGGCCGGAGTTGGAAGGCCGCCGCGACGGTGGGCAGCAGCAGCGGGAGATACAGCAGCGGCCAGGTCACCAGGGCCATCAGGAAGCTTGCCGCGACGAACCAGCCCGGCGTGATCTCCATCCAGCGGGCAAAGAGCGGTCGGCGGGTCAGCCGGTGCCCGCTGGCGGCGAGTACCCCGCCGAGCGCGAACACCGCGACCAGCACGGTGGAGAGCAGGCGGGCCGCCGTGGTGAGGAAGCCGGCGAGCAGGTTGACCGGTCCCACGTTCGCCACCAGCAGCAACGTGGTCTGCAACTCACCGCCGGCCTCGATACCGAGCCGCAGCACCGAGAAGATCGCCGGTACGCCAACCACGGCCGTCCAGAACGACTGACTGGCCCGCGCCCGTCGCTCGGCCGGATCCCAGCCGCCGGTGGTCTGGGTCCGGAGCGTACCGGGGGGCGGCTCGACCCGCCCCGCGATGCTCGGCAGCGCCGAAGGCGGCGGGACGGAGGGCTGCACGGGAGCCCGCAGTACGGGTGGCGGCGAGCCGCCAGCGCCCGGTTCCTCGGGGACGGTGGCGGGTGCCGCACTCATCGTTGTGGTGCCTTGTCGTCGAAGTCCACAAGTCTCGGCACTTCGAGCGGTTGCGGCTGCCGCTTCTCGCCCCGCAGCCACGGCCCCAACGTGCGGTTGTACGCGGTCAGCCACGGGCTGGCTTCCCCGCTGCGCCCCTGCTGGTAGCTCTTGTCGAGGAAGTAGGCGACCAGGTCGCGCAGGGCCGGGTCCCCGATCGGCACGCCGACGCCGAGCAGCTCGCTGGTGCCGAAGGGCATGTCGACGATCTCGAACTCGGTCGGGTAGCGGGCCAGGAAGCCGGCGAGGATCGTCTCGTCGGAGCTGACCGCGTCGTACTTGCCGGCCCGGATGCCCTTGACGCAGTCCCAGACGTCCTTGACCACCAGCGTGCGGACCTGGTTCTTCTCCAGCTCCGCCTCGGTGGTGGAACCACCGCTGGTGCAGATCCGGTACTTCGGGTTCCGCAGGTCCTCGATGGTGCGGATGGTGTCCTTGTGCCGGGTCGGCACCAGCACCTCCTGGGTGGTCACGAAGTACGGACCGGCGAAGCTGACGAGCTTCTTGCGTTCCTCCGTGATCGAGAAGCTGGAGACTACGAGGTCCACCACCCCGCCCTGGAGAGCCGGAATCCGGTCCTCGGTGGACACCGCCACGAACTCCAGCCGGTGCTCACCCTCGTAGCCGAGGGAGGCGGCGATGTACCGGGCGATCTCGACGTCGAAACCGATGTGGTTCCCGTCGCGTATCTCGCCCATCAGCGGTTCGTCGTCGGCCACCCCGATCCGCAGGACGGGCTGGCCCCAGATGTGCGACTCGCGCAGCTTCTCCTGCACGGACGGCAGTTCCGGCTCCTTCTGGCTGTCGCAGCCGGCCGCCGCGCCGAGCAGCAGCGTCAGGGCGACCGCCGCAGTGGTCGCCGCCGCACGCCACCGGGAACTGGAGAGGCTTACCGCCATGGCCACCTCGCTACTTTTCGAGTTTCGGGTTGCACCGAAAGTAGTCGTCCGTGTCGAGGTGTCACCATCCGGTGGTCGGTTCCAGCCTGGGTTCACCGTCCGGAGAGTCTGATGAGGGACAGCAGGTGGGCGACCAACGTGATGGGGACGCCGAAGGCGGGGACGAGGCTCATCGGCAGGGTGGACATGAGTCCGCTGTCGACGTCGGTGAGCAGGAGGCCGGCCGGGCTGGCCGAGTAGAGGACGCCGAGGGTGACGGCGAGGATGAGATCGGCGATGCCCAGGGCCGTCCAGGCGACGAAGAGCCGGTTGACGCGGTCCACCACGAAGGCCGCCACCAGTGGCGCGGTCAACCCGATGGCCACATCGCCGATCCCGGCCGGCAGCGCGAAGCCGGCCGGCAACGCGTCGACGGCGACGAGCGCCAGGAACGCCAGTCCCGCGACCCGCCAGGTCTGCAACAGGGTGAGGAACCGCAGGTCGAGTCGGCGGGCCCAGGCGCGGAACCGTGACGAGCGTACGGCGAGGACGAGCACCGTGAGTGGCGGTACGCCGGCGGCGAGCGCGAGAGCCACTGGCGGATCGCCCGGCGACGTGCGGAAGGCACCCAGGGCGCTGGCCGCGAGCGCGGCACAGAACCAGCCGACGGCGACGAGCGCGGGCGGGGTCAACCAGGAAGCGTGGGTACGCACGGGCACGGTCACGAGCCCTCCAAAATCACTTGTGTTTTGCAAGTGACTTTATGGGGGTAGCTTGTATATCGCAAGTGACTCGGAGGTTCGGATGTCTTCAGCCCGGAACGTGGCTCCCCGCTCGGACTGCGCCATCGCCGGCACGTTGGATCTGATCGGCGACAGATGGTCCCTGCTCATCGTGCGTGACCTGCTGTTCCGCGGCAATCTCCGATTCGCGGACCTGGCGGCCTCAACCGAGGCGATGCCGACCAACACGCTCGCCGACCGGCTACGTCGGCTGGAGGCGTGCGAGATTCTGGTGCGTCACCCCTACAGCGAGCGGCCCCGGCGGTATGAATACCAGCTGACCGAACGCGGCCGGGACCTCGCGCCGGTGTTGAACAGCCTCGCCACCTGGGGCACCACCCACCTGCCCGGCACCCGACGTCTCGGTGCCGGCTGACCGGGCCGACGCCGCCATCGCGGCCACCCGTAGCCGGCCAGTACCGGCGACCGACAAAAGGGCCGGGGTACGGCGGGCGACCCGATCGCCCGCCGTACCCCGGCGCGGTGGAGCCGAACCTCAGCGGACCGTCAGGGTGCCGACGGCTGGCAGCGGCGCGACAACCGGCGGCAGCCGCTTGGGTTCACCGCGCGCCGGCGCGCCCTGAGCGGCCAGGTCGCTCTTGGCGATCTCCGCACGCCGGGCCACCTCGGTCTCCGGAAGTTCCTCGAACGGCTGGATGTCGCCGTGGCAGACCTTGCCCCTCTTCGGCAACGTCAACCGCAGCAGGTACGCGTCGATCGCGCCGGTCACACAGTCCGACGTCCCGTACGCGGTGTGCCCCCAGTTGTCGCTGGAGAGCAGGCGACTGTTCGGCAGCAACCGGGCTGCGGCGACCGCGCCGGTGTAGTTGGTCGCCGGGTCCCAGTAGTTGCCGACCACCAGCACCGGGCTGTGCGTGCGTCGGTTGAACGGACCGGTGAAGCGGTCCTCGTCGCGCACCGTCCAGGTGTCGCGGGCACACGGCGAGGTGGCCCAGGTCCACAGCCGCCCGAAGTGCGGAGCACGCTGGTCAGCGCGGGCCGCCCGGGCCGGCCAGGAGGCGGCGCTCCGGGGGTGGTTCGCGTCGGTGCAGTCGACCCCGAGGAAGGTTTCCAGGCCGTTGTTGTACGGGAAGTCGTAGGCCCGAGCCTGATTGCGGGCCGCGACGGCGCGCTGGAGCACCGAGGCGCGGGCCTGTTCGCGGGTCACTTGGGCAGCCGCCGGGTCCGTCAGCACCAACAGGTCGTAGGTGAGGAGGGTCACGTCCAGATAGCCGTACGGGCCGTACAGGCCACCGAGGACCGAACCGATGAAGTCGGCGTAGGTGAAGGTGAACTCGCCGAGGTCCGGATCCTCCAGGACCAGCGGGCTCGTCTTCAGCCGCTTGGCCACCAGCTCGAACAGGGCGACCGGGTCACCGGTGGCCAGCGGACAGGCCTCCACACCGGCGGTCCCGCACCGCTTCAGGATCTCGCGCAACGCCTTGTGGGCACCCTGCGCGCTGCGCATCCGCCTCTCCTGGACGACGTTGCCGGCCTTGCCGGCACCGAACCACGCCGTGGCGTCCAGCACGCCGTCGATCACCAGGGCACGTACCCGGTCCGGGAACATGTTGGCGTAGTACTGGCCGAGGATGCTGCCGTAGCTGAAGCCCAGGTAGGTGAGCCGCTTGTCGCCGACCGCGCGACGCAACACGTCCATGTCGCGGGCCACCTGGGCCGTGGACATCGCGCCGCTGATCGGCTTGCCCGTGGTCGAGCAGGCCCGGCCGACGGTGATCGAGGCGGCGACGTACGCCTTCTCCTCGTCCTTCGTGTACGGGAAGGCCACGTTGAGGCCCTCGTACGCCTCGGCCTGCTCCTTCACCGACGTGAAGCACCTGAGCTGGTCGCTTGCGCCGACGCCGCGCGGATCCACCCCGACGATGTCGAACCGGTCGAGCACGTCGTCACCGAGGAAGCTCGGCGCGGCGAGCGCGATGCTGGTGCCCGAGCCGCCCGGGCCGCCCGGGTTCAGGAAGAGGCTGCCGATCTTGCGCTTCTGGTCCCGCGCCTTGACGCGCAGCACCGCGATCTCGGTGGTTGCCCCATTCGGCCGGTCGTAGTCCAGCGGCAACCGGACGGTGGCGCACTCGGCGTAGTCGTAGCACCGGTACCAGTCCAGTTCGGGCGTTGGCACCCGATCCACCCGCAGTCGCTCGGCGCTGCTGGTGCGATGTGTGACGGTCGCGGTGGACGCGGCGGCGGGGGTGACCGCCGCTCCGGCGAGGAGTACGCCGATGAGCCCTGCTGCGGCCAGATTCCGGATTGGTCGTGGCATGTGGACGCCTTCCGGTGGGTAACGGGATGCGTCGAGCCAAGGCCCGACCTACGCCACTTTAGAGATTCCCGGTGATGGATGTCTGCCGCGCAGAAGGCGCATTTCCGACTCGATCGGCACTGTCGCAGTCCCCTTCTCGTTCGGCAAGCTGTTGTTTGTCAGCTGTTCCACGTGGTGAAGCTGGCTGCAGTTGACAGATCGGCAATCTCCGACATTCTGGACGGGTGAGACGGTTCCCAGGATCCGACGCACGGACCGTGGCGGTGGCTGCGGCCCTGGCAGCGTTCTGGCTGCTCGCGGTGCTGGTTGTGGGGCGCCGGCAGGATCTGCTCGGGGTGGCGGGGGCGCTGCTCTGCGTGCTGCTCGCCACCGTCGCGGGGGTGGCCGTCACCGCTGCGCGGCAGCGTGACGCGGATGTTCGACCGGATCGCGGGCCGCCGTCCGTAGGGCCGGGTATCGAGCCGTCCGGCATTGATGCCGACACACTGGAGATCCTGGGCGATCGGGAGGCGGTCCGCGCGCTGCGGGACCGGCATCGACGCGATCGACCGGGACGCTGACGCCGGCAATCCTCGGGAAGGGTCAGCCGCTGGTGAGCGTGGGCGAGGCAAGGCCGTCGAGACCCCGACCGGCCAGGCATCGATAGGTGAGGTCGCTGTCCGCGTCGGCCGGCGGTAGCACCTCAAGATTCCATCCCGCCGCCTGACGCATCCCGCTGACCAGGCGGAACGTCTCCGCGTTGCAGACCTGGCGTACTCGGGGATCCGCGACGATCTCGTCGTGCCCGGCATCGGCCAGGGCGGCCGGCAACTTCCCCTGGACGTAGCTCTCCCAGGTGTGCCGGGCGTCGCAGGGCACTCGGCTGGCTTCGGCCTGCTGGCCACGCACCTGCACCGGCCCGAAGCACTCCAACTCCGCGGCGCACTGGGCGCCCGTGGGAAGCGCCTCCTGGTGAGTGGCGCAGCCCGGGCGGAGCAGACCGGTGGCCGCCGGGCGGGCCGGCATGCTCGGCTGTGGCGACGGTGAACCACCGGCGGCCCAGGCGCCGACGCCTGCCGAGGCGGCGAGGGCGACCACCCCTGCGGCCCCGAGAAACCAGCGGCGACGACGGCTGCGCTCGGTGGAGCCCTCCCTGGCTGGCGGGGCGGAACGGCCGGCATCGTGGATGTTGGCGGCAACGCCGCTGGTCGGTGCCGGTGGAGGGGTCGACCCGCCGCCCGGTGCGGCCGAGCCGTCCAGCGTCAGATTGGTGAGCATGTCGCGCAGTTCCGCGGCGGACGGCCGGTCACCGGGATCGTTGGCCATGCCGGCACGCAGCACGTCGACCAGGTTCTCCGGGATGCCGGACAGGCTGGGAATCGGCTGGTGGAACATCTCCAGCACGGTGACCAGGCTCGGGTTGCGCTCGCTCTGCCAGCGCGGTGGGCGGCCGTGCATGACCGCATAGAGGGTGGCGCAGAGCGCGTACACGTCGACGGCCGGCGAGGGCGGACTGTGACTGAACATCTCCGGCGGCGCGTACGCCGGAGTGAGCACCTCCAGCGCGACGGAGGCGTCCCGCATCTCGGCGACCACGGCGAGCCCGAAGTCGGCAAGCACCGCCGGGTTGAAGTGCGAGTGGAGGATGTTGGCCGGCTTGACGTCGCGGTGCAGCACGCCGGCGGCGTGTGAGTGGGCGATGGCGTCCGCGATCTTGACGCCGAGATCCCGGGCCTCGACCGCGCCCAGCGGCGAGTTGCGCATCCGCTCGGCGTACGAGCCGTCGCAGAGTTCCATGATCAGGTAAGGGTGCTGGTCGATGGTGACCCCGACATCGAACAGGTCGACCACGTGCGGGTGGGACGACATCCGACCGGCGGCACGCGCCTCGCGCAGAAAACGGGCCTGATCCCGGTCGCTGGCCAGGGTCCGGTTCTCCACCTTGACGGCGACCTCGCGGCCCACCGAGATCTGCGTCGCCCGGTAGACAGTGGCGTAGCCACCCCGGGCAAAAACCTGCAAATCAGTCAGACCGGGCACGATGGGCGTCGGCAGGGCGCCGGGCGGGGTGTCGGTCACAGTCTCGAAAATACCGAACTCTGCCGGCCGCTCAGTGAACCGCATCGGTGGCCGGCCCCACACCCGATGTCCCGGCACCGCGCCGGTCGTCGTCCTGCTCCGATTCGTCGGCAGTCGATCCGCTCCCAGCAGCCGGGGCG
Organism: Micromonospora sp. C51; assembly: GCF_018070435.1. Lineage (NCBI taxonomy): Bacteria > Bacillati > Actinomycetota > Actinomycetes > Micromonosporales > Micromonosporaceae > Micromonospora > Micromonospora sp. C51. Next base: position 79,145 of record NZ_JAGPXQ010000023.1, read on the forward strand.
ATCGCTCCGGACCGACCAGCCGTGCCAGCGGCCCGGCGCGCGTCCCACCAGAGCCCGGCGGCAGTCGCCACCGCGCCCAGGCCCTCCCAGGCCGCCACCCCGAAGAACCGCCCCGGCGCGATGTCAGCAAGCACCGCGAGGCTGAAGACCGTGAACGTGACCAGCCGGAACACCACGGTGAAGCGGTAGAAGGCGCGCCACTCGGTGGCCGCGGCGAGCAGGTAGTAGACCCCCATGTTGAACGAGGCCATCGAGGAGGCCGTCACGAAGGCACCCGTGTAGTCGCCCGGTGCCCGGCTCTGCGGGATCTCGAAGCCGAGCATCCGCAGCAGCGCCTCCGGCCAGAGCAGGCCGACCGCCCCCATCACCAACGCCAGCACGCCGAACACCGCGATCGTCCACCCCGCGACCGAACGCGGCAGCCTCATCTTCGCCCCCCTCGACGGCGCGACCGACGACATCGACGATCGCATGCACCCGTCACGCTAGCGGCCGGCCCCGACCGGCCACATCCCCGAAACCGCCAGATCCGTACCGGCCATCGATCGACCGGACGAATCGGGCCGAGGGCCCGGCCCCGCCTGGTCACGTTTCCGGGACATCGCGCCAAAGCGCGGGCACACCGGCGGGGTCGCCGGGCGGGGGCACGTCGAGGTCGCGGGGCGGGTGCGGTCAGCCGGGGGTTCGCAGGCGGTTCAGCAGCGCCTCCGCGGCGGCCCGCTCGCTGCGCTGCTCGGTGGCGTACGCCAGCCGGACCGCGTCCTCGGCGCTGGCCTTCGCCTCCGCCGGCCGCCCGCACGCGGCCAGCGCCTCGGCCAGTACGCTCGCCGCGACCACCTGGCTACGGACGTCCTCGGCCTGCACCCGCACCGCGCGGTGGGCCCAGTCCAACGCCTGTTCGCGCTGGCCGTGGGCGAGCAGGGCCGAGGCGTACCGCGCCATCGACTGCCGGCGGGAGAAGAGCAGGGACGGGGTGGTGGCCGCCATCGTGGCGACCGGAGCGAGCAGGCCGACCGCGGTGCCCGAGTCGCCGGCCGTCAACCGGGCGGTGGCCAGCAGGACCCGGGGAGCGACCTGGGCCGGTGCCTGCGGATTGTGCGGTTCCACAGTGGTGAGCACCGCGCGGGCGTGCCGCTCGGCGCCGGCCACGTCACCCATTTCCAGCGCGACGAAGCCGCGCAGCGTACCGGCCATCCCGGTGAGCAGCGGGTGACCGGTCCGGTGGCCGTACGCGAGCGCGTCGGTGAGCAGGTCCGCGGCGTGCTCCGGCTCACCCAGCCCTCGGGCGACCACGCCCCGGACCACCAGCGCGAAGCCCTGCCCCCAGTCGTCCGAGGCGGCGGCGAAATCCCGGTACGCCCGCCGGGCTTCCCGGTCGGCGTCGACCAGTTCACCCAGCTCGGCGTTGGCGTACGCGTCGACCGCCCGGAGGGTGCCCACCGCCCACGCCTCGCCGACCCGCTCACCGAACGGCAGGAACACCCGGGCCAGCCGGCGCGCCTCCCGCAACCGACCAGCGAGCAGCCGGGCGAAGGCGGTGGTGCCGCGCAACCACGCCCGTCCGTACGGGTCCTTCAGCTCGGCGAAGAGCCGGGCGGCCCGGCCGAGGACCGCGTCCGTGCCGGCGAAGTCGCCCCGGGTGGTGGTCACCCAGGCGAGGTTCTGCAACGACCATGCCTGTCCCCGGCGGTCCCCCGCGCCCAGACTCACCTGGTACGCCGCTGCCAGCCGGCTGCTGGCCTGGCCCAGCCGACCGACCAGGAAGTCGGTCATGCCCAGCCGGCGCATCGCCGACGCACGCAGGGTGGGCAGGTCGGCGTCGCCGGCCACCTGAAGCGCCTCCCGCCAGCAGGACTCGGCCCGCCGTAGATCACCCATCACCTGCTGCGCCTGCCCGGCGAGCAGCAGGGCACTGGCCCGCGTCGCCGGATCTCCCACGTTCGCGGCGATCTTCTCGGCCGAGGCCAGCGCGTCGGTGGCCCGACCCACCTGGAGCAGTGCCCGGGCGTGCGCCACCCGGTCGACGGCGGGGATTCCGTCGCGGGCCAGTTCGGTGGCGCGTTCGGCGTACTCGACGGCCAGTGCCGGCTCCCCCGCGTGCAGGGCCCGGCGGGTGGCCCGGCCGAGTGCCGCCACGCCCAGCGGCGCGACCGCCCGGGCCGGCGCGTCCGGGCGTAGGGTGACCGCGTCGGCCAAGGCGGTGGCCCGCTCGACGTGCTCGGCCACGAAGTCGTCCCGAGCCGCCTCCGGGAAGCCCCCCGGGCCGGTGCCGGTGCTGCTCGGGCTGGCGGCCTCGGTCACCGGAGCCGCCCAGCGGGCCAGCGCGGCGTGCCGTTCCGCCAGCTCCGCCTTGCTGATCCCGGAGTACGCGGCCTCCCGCATCAGCGGGGTGGCGAAGGCGTACCCGCTGCGGGTGCGGTGCAGCATCCGGCGTTGCAGCAACTCCTCCACGGCTCGTTCCAGCTCGACGGCGGCGACGGCGGCCGGGCGGCCGTCGCTGGCGGTGCGCTGCTCCCGCAGCGCCTCCAGCGCACCGTCGGGCACGGTGTCGCCGACCACCGCGGCGTCCCGCAGCACCGAGCGGGCCTCGGCCGGCAGCGCGTCGATCCGGGCGGCGAGCACCGCCGCGAGATCCCGGGAGAGCAGTCGGCTGCCCAGTGAGCCCGGTACCAGCCGCCAGGTGTTGCGTGCCCCGGCGGTGAGCGCCCCGCGTTCCATCAGCAGGGTGACCAGCTCCGCCAGGTAGAAGGGGTTGCCCTGGGCGGTGGCGAGCAACCGGTCGGCGTCGGGTTGGGGCAGCCTTCCACCGCCGAGGTAGCTGGTCAGCAACCGGGCCGCGTCGGCGCCCCGCAGCGGCGGCAGCGGCTGCACCTCGGCTTCGGACACCCGGGCCAGGGTGCCAGCGGTACGGACCAGTTCGGGCCGACCGAGCAGCAGCACCAGCACCGGACCGGCGAGCCGGGACAGCGTGACCTCCAACGCGCCGATGGTCTCCGCGGTGGCATCGTGCAGATCGTCCACGATCACCACCAACGGCGCCTCCTCGGCGAGCGCGCTGAGCAGGTCGGCCACCGCGTTGGGCACCGCGTCGACGTCGGCCGGTGCCTGGGCGGTGCTCCACTCGCCCTGGTCCGTCGGGCCGCCGGCGGGGAGTTCCGCGTATCCGAGCAGAGCCAGCAGCTGGTCGGTGGCGACCGGGGCCGGCTCCGTCCGGGTACGGCTGAGCCGTTGCCCGAGCCGGCGCAGCCGCTCCTCCACCGCGGCCCGGGTTACCGCGGTCGCGGTGTCGTTCGGCAGCCCCGTCGCGGCGCGTACCAGGTCGGCGAGGGGCGCCAGTCGGCGACGCTCGCCGAACGCGGCACAGCGCACCGAGAGAACGCGGGCACCGGTATGCGCGGCGTATCGGCCGGCACCTACGTCGTAGCCGGCGGCGAGGCGTTCCACCTCGGCGGCGAACCGGGACTTGCCGATGCCCGCCTCGGCCGTCATCAGCAGCACCCGGGGCTCGGTACGGTCGATCACCTCGGCGAGCCGGCCAGCCACCCGACCGATCTCGGTCTCCCGGCCCACGAACGGCGCCTCGTCGCCCAGACCCGAGCGGGTACCGGGCGCGTCCAACAGGCCGAGCAGCTCGTACGCCTCGACCGGCTCGCGCTTGCCCTTCAGCCGCAGCGGTCGCAGCGCCCGCCAGCTCGCGACGTGCCGGGTCGCCGCGGCGGTCCGCCCACCGGCGTAGACCGCACCGACGGCGGCGGCGTCGGCCAGCCGGGCGGCGGTGTTCACCGTGTCGCCGATGACGGTGTACTCGATGGCGGCCTGGATGCCGGCGATCACGTCACCCGTGTTGAGCCCGACCCGCAGTCCCAGCGGCGCGCCGCCGCCCCGCTCGTCATCGAGCACCCGGCGCACCGCACGCTGCATCGACAACGCGGCGCGTACCGCCCGCTCGGCGTCGTCCTCGTGCGCCACGGGGGCACCGAAGACCGCCATGATCCCGTCACCGGTCAGCTTGTCGACGTGCCCGCCGAAGGTCTTGACCGCCCCGGCCAGCGCGGCCAACACCCGGTCGGTGACCGCGCCGACGCGTTCCGGGTCGAGATCCTCCGACCAGGAGGTGAAGTCGGACAGGTCGCCGAAGAGCACGGTCACCACCCGGCGCTCGGCTGCGGGCAGGGTCGCGGCGGCCGGCAGCGCGGCGCCGCAGTTGTGGCAGAACCGGGCGCCGGGCACGGCGACGGTTCCGCACACCGGGCAGGTCACGCTGGATCCAACCTCGCGTCGCCGCCGTCGGATTCCCGGCCCAGGTATTCGAGTTGGGCGCGCACCGACCATTCCGCCGCCCACCACAGCGACCGGTCGACGTCGGCGTAGACCGCGGCGACCACCTCGGCCGCGGTCCGCGCCCCCGCGTCCAGCGCCGTCCGGACCTGGTCCAGGCGGGCGCGGCGATGGGCGAGGTAGAAGTCGGCGGCGGCGCCGCAGTCGGCCAGCGCCGGGCCGTGCCCGGGCAACGCCGGCACGCCCCGGTACGTCGAGAGCAGCTCCAGACTCGCCAGGTAGTCGCCGAGGTGCCCGTCCGGGTGCGCCACGACGGTGGTGCCCCGGCCGAGGATCGTGTCACCGGTGAGCACCACCCGCTGGCCGTCCCGCTCGGCCAGGAAACAGACCGAGTCGGCGGTGTGCCCGGGGGTGGCGAGCAGGCGGATCTCCAGGCCGAAGCCGCTCAGGTCCTGCCCCGGCCCGGTCAGCGGCTCACCGCCGATGGTGTGCGCCGGGTCGACGGCGAGGACGGCCGCTCCATCGAGCAGATCGTGCAGGCGCGCCGCGCCCTCGGTGTGGTCCGGATGGCCGTGGCTGATCAGCACCAGCCCGATCGGCCCCTGCGCGACGATCGCCGCGAGATGCGCCTCGTCCGCCGGTCCCGGGTCGACCACCACGGCCGGCTCGCCGGGCCGGGCCCGCAGCAGCCAGGTGTTGGTGCCGTCCAGCGTCATCGGCCCCGGGTTGGGTGCCCGCAGCAGCGCCGCCCAGTCCGGCAGTTCGCTGGCGAGGGCGGTCACCGCCCCCGTCACATGCCCTCCCATGGCTGCGATCGTACGACCCCGCGAACGCAGCCCCGCGATCTTGCAGTTCCGGTCCCCGATTCGTCCTCGTTAGAGGTCTTCGTCCGGTCGGAAACTGCAAGATCGCGGCAGGTCAGGAGACCTCGACGATGACCTCGACCTCCACCGGTGCGTCCAGTGGGAGCTCCGCGACACCGACGGCCGACCGGGCGTGCCGGCCCGCCTCACCGAAGACGGTGCCGAACAGGTCCGACGCGCCGTTGATGACACCCGGCTGCCCGGTGAAACCGGCTGCGCTGGCGACGAACCCGGTCAGCTTCACCACCTTGACCACGTTCTCCAGACCGACAAGCGAGTCGATCGCGGCGAGCGCGTTCAGCGCGCAGCGTTGGGCCAGCTGCTTGGCCTGCTCGGCGGAGACACCGGCACCGACCTTGCCGGTGGCCAGGAGCTTGCCTTCGGCCATCGGCAGTTGCCCGGAGACGTACACGTGCTGCCCGGACTGCACCGCCGGCAGGTAGCTCGCCACCGGCGGCACCACCTCCGGCAGCTCCAGACCGAGTTCCGCCAGCCTGGCGTGGGGTCCGTTGGCCACGGCACTCATGCCTTCGGGCGCTTCAGGTAGGCGACCAGTTGCTCCGGGTTCGGCCCGGGCACGACGGAGACGAGTTCCCAGCCGTCCTCACCCCAGTTGTCGAGGATCTGCTTGGTCGCGTGGACCAGCAGCGGGACGGTGGCGTATTCCCACTTCTGCATCGGTGGAGTGCTCCCTCGGTGGCATGGACACTTCGGGACACAGCCTACGGTCCGCCGGCCGGCCGGGACGCGGGACGCTGGTCAGCATCGGGCCACTGCTCGGGAGCGGCCCGTTGCTCGGGTGCCGGCGGCAGTTCCCCGCAGGGGCCGGGATGGTCGTAGGGCTGGGGGCAGCGCGTGCGATCCGGCAGCAGCAGGTCGCAGAAGACCCGGTGGCGGTTGTTCTGGTCGTCGGCGGTCGACACCTCGGTCTCGCCGGCGTCGAGTTCGAGCAGGAAGTTCAGCGAGGTGGCCAGCCGACCGGCCAACGCGGTGGCGGCGGCCAGATCGGTCACCCGGATGGGCAGGTGAATGACGTACCCGGGGCCGTCCTCCTCCCGCCCGCCGGTCGGCTCGGCACTCGTGACCGGGTCGACGGGACGCCGATACGACCGCTCGTTGACCGGCAGCCGGCCGGAGGAGTCTCCGCCAACCGTCCGGCTGCCCCGCCGCAGCCCGGCGGGGAACTGGGCTCGGGGGGTGTTGTCCGTGTCGCGCATGCACTGCCTCCCGGCGTCGTACCTGGTCACGGCGTCGCCCACCGGTCCGGGACCCATCCGCCCGGCCCGGGCCGGGGCGTGCCGGAGCGACCGTAGGGCCGGGGCACCGGTCCCATCAACAGGACGCGCGCGCCTGATCGCGTTCCGTCACATTTGCGACACCCGACCAGCGGAAAGTTGATCGCGATCGTCGTACCGGACAGACCGGGCCCTCCGCAGCGGCACCGCGGACCGCTACCCTTCCCGTCTGGACGGGCGCCCGGCCCGGCCACCCGATCCCACGCGCACCGCCTTGACGCGGTGCTGCGCCGCACCCGGGGGGACCGATGACCCAGCCACCCGTCGGCGGCCCGACCGGCCCCACCGACCTCCCGCCGGCCGGCTCACCGGCCCAGCCCTCGCCACCCGCCACCGGCCACGGTGCGCCCGCCACCGGCCACGGTGCGCCACCCACGCCGCCCGAGGGCGGGTATCGGCCGCAACACTCGCCGGCCGGACCGCCGCGTAAGCGGGGGCCACTGCTGGCCTCGCTCACGCTGGTCGTGGTGCTGCTGCTCTGCGCCGGAGGCGGGGTGGCCGCCTTCCTCACCCTGCGCAACACCGAGTCGGGCGAGGGCGCACCCGATCCGTCGGTGGCGGTCGACGACTTCCTGACCGCGATCTACCAGGACCGGGACGCCGCCAAGGCGGCGGGTATGGTCTGCACCGCCGCGCGCGACCAGGACAAGATCCGGGCCAAGGTGTCCGAGGTCGAGGAGTATGTCTCGACCTACCAGAACCCCCGGTTCCGGTGGGACACGCCGACCGTGGACAACGAGACCGGCGACCGGGCGACGGTCACCACCACGGTGACCGTCACCACCGCCGATGAGAAGATCGCCGATCAGGATCTGCGCTTCACGGTGATCCGTAAAACCGGCTGGTGGGTCTGCGAGGTCGCCTGAGCACGCCGGATGGATAGGCTCGACGGGTGGGAGCAGCGCAGCGACCGACTGACCGGGCCGGCATCGACTGGCCCGCCCGCCTGCACGTGGTGACCGGCAAGGGCGGCACGGGCAAGACCAGCGTGGCCGCCGCGCTGGCCTTGGGCCTGGCCGCCGGTGGTCGACGCACCTTGCTGGTGGAGGTGGAGGGGCGTCAGGGCATCGCCCAGCTCTTCGGCACCGAACCGCTGCCGTACGCCGAGCGACACCTGGCCGACGCCCCCGGCGGCGGCACGGTGTCGGCGCTCGCGGTGGACGCCGAGGAGGCCCTGCTCGAATACCTCGACATGTTCTACAAGCTCGGCGCGGCCGGCCGGGCGCTGCGCAAGTTCGGTGCCATCGACTTCGCCACCACGATCGCTCCCGGTCTGCGCGACGTGCTGCTCACCGGCAAGGTCAAGGAGGCCACCACCCGCACCGTCGACCAGCGGCGGGTGTACGACGCGGTCGTGCTGGACGCGCCACCCACCGGCCGGATCGGGCGTTTCCTGAACGTCACCGCCGAGACCGCCCGGCTGGCCAAGATGGGGCCGATCAAGACGCAGAGCGACGGAGTCTCCGCGCTGCTGCGCTCACCGATGACCGCCGTGCACGTGGTGACTCTGCTGGAGGAGATGCCGGTACAGGAGACGGTCGACGCGATCACCGAGCTGACCTCGCTCGGTTTCGGTGTGGGGCGGGTGATCGTCAACGGGACCCGGGCACCGCTGGCGACCGGACAGTTGGTCACCGAGGCCGACTTGACGCGGGGGCTGCGCGCGGCGGGGCTGTCAGCCAGCGAGGGGATCGTCACCGGTCTGCATGACGAGGCGCGGGACCTGATGATCCGCCGGGAGTTGGAGGATTCGCTCCGCACCGATCTGGTGGACCTCGGCGTGCCCCTGGTCGAGCTACCGCTGCTGCCCGACGGGGTGAACCGCGCCGGCCTGGAGGTGCTCGCCGCCGCGCTCGTCCAGGCCGATTGACTCACACCTCACCTCGGCCTGGCGCGCGGAGCCGGTCAGCCCGATACGCTCGATTGGTGCCTTCCGACAACGCCGCGCCGCCGCTGGACGTCGACCGGATCCTGGCCGATCCGGGAGTTCGGATCGTGGTCTGCTGCGGTGCGGGCGGGGTGGGCAAGACGACCACGGCCGCCGCGCTCGCGTTGCGCGCCGCCGAACAGCACGGACGCCGCACGGTGGTGCTCACCATCGACCCGGCGCGGCGACTGGCCCAGTCCCTCGGCCTGACCGAGCTGGACAACACGCCCCGGCAGGTCAAGGGGATCGACGTCGAGGGCAGCGGCGGCGAACTGCACGCCATGATGCTCGACATGAAGCGCACCTTCGACGACGTGGTGCTGGCGCACACCGATCCGGCGAAGGCGGCGGAGATCTTCGCCAACCCCTTCTACCAGGCCATGAGTTCCACCTTCGCCGGCACGCAGGAGTACATGGCGATGGAGAAGCTCGGCCAGTTGCACGCGCGGGGCGAGTGGGACCTGATCGTGGTGGACACTCCCCCGTCGCGCTCGGCACTGGACTTCCTCGACGCACCGGCCCGGCTGTCGCGGTTTCTCGACGGGCGGATGCTACGGCTGCTGCTCGCTCCGGCAAGGACCGGCGGTCGCAGCATGTTCAGCCTGGTAACCGCCTCCTTCGGGATGTTCTCCCGGGTGGTGCAGAAGGTGATCGGCACCCAGTTGTTGACGGATCTGTCCGGCTTCGTCGCCGCGCTCGACTCGATGTTCGGCGGGTTCCGGCAGCGCGCCGAGCAGACGTACCGCATCCTCCAGGCGCGGGAGACGGCGTTCCTGCTGGTCGCGGCGCCGGAGCCGGACGCGGTCCGGGAGGCCGCCTACTTCGCTGGCCGGCTGGGCGCGGAGCAGATGCCGCTCGCCGGCCTGGTACTCAACCGGGTGCACCGGCCGACAGTGACCGAACTGGGCGCTGCGGAGAGCCGGGCCGCCGCTGACCGCCTGGCCACGGCCGGTGGCCATGAGGGCACCGTCGAGGTGTTGCGGGCGCACGCCGCCCTGGCCGAGCAGGCGGTACGTGAGCAGCAGGTGGCAGCGCGGTTCACCGAGGCGTTTCCCCAGGTGCCGGCCGTGTCTGTGACGGCGCAGCCCGCCGACGTGCACGACGTCGACGGGCTACGGACGATCGCGGCGGCGATCAGCCGCCGCTGACCGACGGTGGGTGCGGCCGCAAGTCGCAGCCGACCGTGCCGGTAGTTCAGTTGCCGGTCGCGGCCAGGATCTTGTCCTTGCCGGCCTTGTCCTTGGCGTTCTTCTTCATCGCCGCCTCGAACATCTTGCGCCAGCTGGTGACCTGGGGATGGCGACGCAGCAACGCGCGACGTTCCCGTTCGGTCATGCCACCCCACACGCCGAACTCGATCCGGTTGTCCAGCGCGTCGGCCAGGCACTCGTACCGGACTGGGCAGCTCCGGCAGATCCGCTTGGCCACGTTCTGTTCGGCGCCCTGTACGAACAACGCGTCCGGGTCCCCGTTCTGACACGCCGCCAACGACGGCCAGTCAGTGATCATGCCCATCTGTACACGTCCCCCCTTGCTGTACTACCGACGCCGTCGCGGGCCAGCCGGCAATCCCCCCGGGTCGTCCGGCACGCCTTACCCCAAGACGGCACAGACGACATGTGGCGCTGTCGCCGCCTACATCATGCTCTGTAGTCGCACGATTACGCAACGTTGTCGGCGAAATCCATCATTCCGGACACTCCCGGCTTCTCGGGCCCGGGACCGCCGCTTACCCCACCGAGGTCGCCGAAAACGCTGCGAGCCACCTCCATGAGGAGGAAACTCGGCTCGAATCCACGCAACCGGACACCCGGTGCCACGCGTCTAGCACAACGAGGCCGGCGCGCGCAGGAAATGGGGAAAAGACGCCCCAGCGCCCCTCGTTACCTGTTCGCGTACCCTGTCGAGGTGACCTGGATGCGGAAACGTGACCACAACGTCCTGACCAACGCCGCATCGCTGCTCATCTGTGGGCTGTTGGCCGGCGTGGTGGTCGCCGCTGCGGCTTTCCCCGCGGTGGCGATGTCGGGCCTGGCCGCGAAGGCCGGCGCGGAGACCTTCGGCGCGCTACCGAAGGAACTCACCGTGGCCCGCGCACCACAGATCAGCTACCTGCTCGCCTCCGACGGCAAGACACCGCTGGCGACCATGTACGACGAGAACCGGCGGGACGTGAAGCTCGCCGACATCTCGGAGAACATGCGCAACGCGATCATCGCCGCCGAGGACCACGACTTCTACAACCACAACGGGGTCGACCTCAACGGCGTGGCCCGGGCCTTCGTCAACAACAGCCAGGCCGGCGCCGACCGGCAGGGCGCCTCGACGTTGACCATGCAGTACGTCCGGATGGGCATCGCGTACTCGGCCACCCACCCGGCCGACGTGATCGCCGCGACCGAGGACACCAGCGCCCGCAAGCTGCGCGAGATGCGGTACGCGCTCCAGCTCGACAAGGAGATGTCGAAGGACGAGATCCTGGAGCGCTACCTCAACCTCGCTGCCTTCGGCAACGGCGCGTACGGCGTCTACGCCGCCAGCCAGGTCTACTTCAACAAGCCCCCGAAGAACCTGAAGATCGAAGAGGCGGCCATGCTGGCCGGCCTGGTCAAGGCCCCCACCGCGTTCGACCCGACCACGAAGGACGGCTACCCGCACGCGGTCGACCGGCGCAACTACGTGATCGACAACATGGTCAAGACCGGGGCCATCACCCAGCAGCAGGCCGACGAGGCCAAGGCCGTCAAGCTGGTAGTCAAGGGCAAGCGGGCCCCCAACGGCTGCGTCGCCACCAACAAGAACGCCTGGGGCTTCTTCTGCGACTACTTCTACCGCTGGTGGATGTCGCAGGAGACGTTCGGGTCGACCTCGTACGACCGGGAGCGGCGGCTCAAGAGCGGCGGCTACACCATCATCACGACCCTGGACAAGCAGGCCCAGACCGGCGCCGACAAGGCGGTGCGCCGGGCGAAGCCGGTGACCGCCAAGGAGGCCGCCATGGTCGCGGTGGTCGAGCCCGGCACCGGCCGGGTCCGGGCGCTGTCGGTCAACCGGAACTTCAAGCTCGACAACCCCGACAAGCCCAAGAACAAGCCGCACAGCGACCCGAAGCAGCGCGAGAAGGGCAAGCGGGGCAACTATCCGAACACCGTCAACCCGCTGCTCACCGGTGGCGACGGCATCACCGGCTACCAGGGCGGCTCGACCTTCAAGATCTTCACCATCGTGGCCGCGCTGGAGAAGGGCATCCCGCTCAGTTACACCTTCAACGCGCCGCAGCAGTTCAAGTCCGAGTACATCATCGACAGCAGCAGCCCCGCCGCCTGTCCGGGCACGAACCTCTACTGCCCGACGAACTCGGGTAAGAAGGCCGGCGGCGTGCAGAACATGTGGAGCGCCTTCTCCGCCTCGATCAACACATACTTCGTCCCGTTGCAGCAGCAGGTCGGCGCGGAGAACGTGGTGGACGTGGCCAAGCGCCTCGGCATCCAGTTCCGGCAGAGCAAGGACGCGGATTTCGCCAACACCAAGGAGGCCGCGCACCAGTGGGGCGCGTTCACCCTGGGCGTCTCGCAGGTCACCCCGCTGGATCTGGCAAACGCGTACGCCACCCTGGCCGCCGACGGCAAGTACTGCGAGCCGATCCCGGTGCAGGAGATCCGGGACCTGGACGGCAACAAGCTGGACGTGGCCAACCCGCGCTGTGAGAAGCGGATCAGCACCGAGGTGGCCCGCGCGGCGGTGGACGCCGCCCGCTGCCCGGTCGGCGACAACTCCTCCACCAGCAAGTGCGGCGGCAGCCGGACCGCGGCCCAGACCAAGGGCATCGTCGACGCCCCGGTGGCCGGCAAGTCCGGCACCACCGACTCCGAGAAGAGCGCCGCCCTGGTCGCGATGACCAAGCAGTACGCGGTGGCCGGCATCATGGCCGACCCGGACTGGCCGCAGACCAACGCCAAGATGAAGCACAACCAGCCGGACGGCATCAACCCGCCGGTCTGGGAGACGCTGCGCGACGCCATGAAGGGCAAGAAGCGGATCGACTTCGACCCACCCGGTAAGAAGATCTCCCTGGGCGACCAGCGCACCATCCCGGGGGTCGGATGCCTGGATCTCGACCGGGCCAAGTCCCGCATCTCCGGCGCCGGCTTCGAGCCGATCGTCTCCAGCAGCCGGGTCACCTCCGACTGCCCCGCCGGGACGGCCGCCGGCACCAGCCCCAGCGGGCGCACCATCAAGGGCGGCATCGTAACGATCATGGTCAGTGCCGGTAAGCCCAGCAACGGCGGTGGTAACGACCGGCCGGGGAGCGACTCACCCTCCGGCCCGCCCAACAACCCCGGCCGTCCGCCGGACCGACCCGGCGGCTGACCGGCCGCAGCAACGCTCGAACGGGCGGGCACCCCTTGTGCGGGGGTGCCCGCCCGTTCACGTTCCGGTCAGCGACGCAGATCCGCTTGTCGTTCGATCGATCAGTGTGGGGCCGCTCCGATCCGCAGCCGGGCGTACCCGGCGGTGCTCGGCAGGACGATTCAGAGGCCCAGTTGGCGGCGTACCTCGGCGGCCACCCGGCCCCCCTCGGCCTGGCCGGCCACCGCGGCCTGGGCCGCCTTCATCGCCGGGCCCATCTGGGCCTTGCCGGTGAAGCCGCCCGCGGCGAGCGCCTGCGTCACCAGCTCGGTCAGCTCGGCGTCGGAGAGCTGCTTCGGCAGGTAGCGGTCCAACACCTCGCCCTCGGCGCTCTCCCTCGCGGCCTGCTCAGCGCGGCCCGCGTCGGCGAAGGCAGTGGCGGCCTCGCGGCGCTTCTTGGCCTCCTTGGTCAGCACGGCCACCACCTCGTCGTCGCTGAGCTCCCGCTTGGCCTTGCCGGAGACCTCGGCAGTGCCCACGGCGGCCAGGGCCATCCGCAACGTGGAGGTGGTCAGCTCGTCGCGGGCCTTCAGGGCGGCGCGCATGTCGGCGGTGAGGCGGTCCTTCAGCGTGCTCATGGACGGTCAAACTACCCTGATCGGCATGCGAAAGCGCACACTATTCCGGCTCGCGACCGCAACCGTCGCGACGGGTGCCGCCGCCCTGGCGTACGCCTCCCTTGTCGAGCGCAACATGTTCACCCTCCGCCGCTTCGACGTGCCGGTGCTGCCGACCGGCACCGAGCCACTGCGCGTGCTGCACCTGTCGGACCTGCACATGACCCCCAACCAGGTACGCAAGCAGCAGTGGGTCGCCTCGCTGGCCGCTGTTGATCCCGACCTGGTAGTGGTGACCGGCGACAACATGGCGCACCCGGACGCGGTGCCGGGGGTGTTGCGGGCGCTGCAACCTCTACTCGACTACCCAGGTGCGTTCGTGTTCGGCTCGAACGACTACACCGGGCCGGTCTGGAAGAACCCGTTCACCTACTTCCTGCCTGACCGGGAGTACACCGAGGGCGTCGAGTTGCCCTCCGAGGAACTGCGTGACGTGCTCGTCGGGGCCGGCTGGGTCGACCTGAACAACCGGCGGAGCACGGTCAAGGCCGGCGGCCGGGCGATCGACATGGCCGGGGTGGACGACCCCCACGTCGAGCGGGACGACTACGCCTCGGTCGCCGGGCCGATCTCCCTCGACGCCGACCTCTCCATCGCGCTCACCCACTCTCCCGAGCCCGCGCTGCTCGACGAGATGGCCGCTGACGGCTTCGGGCTGCTGCTCGCCGGGCACACCCACGGCGGCCAGGTGTGCGTACCGGGGGTAGGAGCGTTGGTGACCAACTGCGGGCTGCCCCGGTCGATGGCGAAGGGCCTGCACCGCTGGCCCGGATCGGACTCCTGGCTGCACGTCTCCGCCGGGCTCGGCACCCATCCGACCGCCCCCGTCCGCTTCGCCTGCCCCCCGGAGGCCAGCCTGCTCACGCTGATCCCGCGCTGACCACCCGCGCCCCGGGTACCGAGTTTGAGCCTCGGGACGGGTGGGCTACTATTTGTCGGCACGCCTCGGGGTGTGGCGCAGCTTGGTAGCGCGCTTCGTTCGGGACGAAGAGGTCGTCGGTTCGAATCCGGCCACCCCGACCAGGTGAGGGGCACATCCAGCGACTGGATGTGCCCCTCTTCGTGCTGTGCCAACGCCATCGCCCGGCCGGCGCATCGGGCACTGTGAGTTTCTGAGGTCAGGTTTGGCCAATGGGTCGGTGGGGATGCTCGATCATGCGCATCGACGTGGACGAGCCGGAGGCCCGCGAACTGTTCTGGGAAGGGATGCGCGACGTCGCCGACGCCGCCGCACGCCACCAGGATCAGGCCCTCTACCAGGCAATCGTCAAGATCGGCAGAGCAGCCCTGGCGCAGGGCGTCGAGCTGGTGTCGTCCGGTGGGCTGTTCCTGCAATGCCCGGTCTGCGACGCCCAGCCCGGTCAACGCTGCATCAACACGGCCGGCCACCCGCTCGGAGATCGCGCGTGTCACCCGGAGCGCGTGGAGTTGGCGGCGAAGACGTTGAGTGGAGAAGTGCCGATTCCCCCTCCGCTGCGCTGACGGCACCGGTCCCGGCCTGCCGACGCTGCGGCCCGCTCGCGACCGCACCGCGGTCGCGGCTTCGACCCTGGTCAGGGTTGCCGCCGACGCGGCGTCGGTCAGGCCCGACCGTGACGCCGGCACCGACGGTCACACCTGGAGTCGCTGGGCGGGCTGCTGCCGAGGCTGTTGACCGGGAGGTCCGTCGCGGGCCCACCCCGGACACGAACGCGGCTCGGGTGGGCGCACGGTGAGCAGGAGATGACGCCGGCTCCGGTAGGGCCTGGACCCGCTGTGCTCTTACCGACGGCGCAACGGCGCAGCACCCTCGCCGAAACAAACGATCGACACGCTGACAGCGCTTCCGTTTGTTGATCAACCTGAGGAACCCGGTGCTGTTCACACATCTTCCCGGGCGGCGCCTGGTCGCGCTGCTCACCGCCGCGGCGGTGCTCGCCTCGTTGCCCACCCCGGCTTCGGCCGCGCCCGCCGGTCCCCCGTACACCTCCGTGGCACCGGTCGCGCCAGCTGCTTCCGCATCCACGTTCACCGTCACGCTGATCACGGGTGAGAAGGTCACCGTGACCCGAACAGCTGAAGGGAGGTTGAGTCCCGAGGTCCGGGATGCGGCCGGGCGGTTGACCGGGTACACCTCGCAGACGAAAGGCGAGGACACCTACGTCTACCCGCACGGCGCACTGCCCTATCTGTCCGCCGGGCAGCTCGACGACCAGCTGTTCAACATCACCGAGCTGCTGGCGGACGGCTACGACGACGCGAACCGGGACCGGATCCCGCTGATCGTCACCTACACCGACGCCGCGGCGGCTTCGCGCAGGGCGGTGGCACCCGAGGGTGCCCACGCGGTCCGGGCACTTGACAGCATTCAGGGCGCCGCGCTGGACGCGGACCGCTCCGGCACCTTCTGGTCCTCGATCACCGGAGGCGGAGGGGTCGCCGCGCGTTCCACCGGCCGGCAGCTCGCACTCGGCGGCGGTATCGCCAAGGTGTGGCTGGACGGCAAGGTCGAGGCCACGCTCGCCGACAGCACCGCGCAGATCGGCGCCCCGGAGGTGTGGGAGTCCGGGAACACAGGCGAGGGTGTCGACGTCGCCGTCCTGGACACCGGCATCGACGCCGACCACCCCGACTTCGCCGGCCAGCTGGCCGCTACCGAGTCCTTCGTTCCCGGTGAGACGGTGAAGGACGTCTACGGACACGGCACGCACGTCGCCTCCACCATCGCCGGCACCGGAGCCGCCTCGGACGGCCGGGAGAAGGGTGTCGCCCCGGGCGTGCGGCTGCACGTCGGCAAGGTCCTCGCCGACAACAACTTCGGTCAGGAGTCATGGATCATCAGCGGCATGGAGTGGGCGGTCCGCGACCGGCGGGCCAAGATCGTCAACATGAGCCTCGGCGGCGATCCCACCGACGGCACCGACCCGATGAGCGTGGCCGTCAACGAACTCAGTGAAGAGACCGGCGCCCTGTTCGTGATCTCGGCCGGAAACAGCGGTCCCTGGTCCTACACGGTCGGCTCTCCGGGCGCCGCCGACGCCGCGCTGACCGTCGGCGCCGTGGACGGCGACGACGCTCTCGCCTACTTCTCCAGTCAGGGTCCGCGCCTCGGCGACCGGGCCATCAAGCCCGACCTCACCGCACCCGGCGTCGGTATCCTGGCCGCCCGCTCGCAGTACTCCCAGGGCGAGGGGTTGTATCGATTCGGGGACGGCACCTCGATGGCCGCCCCGCACGTCGCGGGCGCTGCCGCGCTGCTGGCCGCCCAGCATCCCGACTTCACCGGGCAGCAACTCAAGGAAGCCCTGGTCAGCACCGCCAAGCCGACCCCTGAGATCAGCCCGTTCCAGGGCGGCAACGGCCGGGTGGACATCGCCGCGACCACGGCCGCTACTCTGTTCGCCACTGTCGGCGCCGACTTCGGCTATCCACAGTGGCCGACGGCGCCCGAAGGCACCGTCGGGCGAGACGTCCGCTTCACCAACATCGCCGACAGCGCCCTCACCCTCGACCTCGCCACGGCGCTCGACGGCGGTCCCGCGGACCTCGTCGTCCCGTCGGCCCGGCAGGTCACCGTTCCGGCGCACGGCAGTGCCACGGTGACCCTGACCACGAACTTCGACCGGGTGCCGGCCGACCGTCTGATCTCGGGCTTCCTGACCGCGACCGACGCCGCCGGGAAGGTCCGCGCCCGCACCTCGATCGCCATCGGCAAGGAAGGGGCGCGCCACAAGCTGACCTTGCAGGCCAGGGACCGTAGCGGCCGGCCGATCCGCGGCGACCTCGTCGTGCTGGACAAGGACGGCGCCGCGCTGCCGGCGTATCAGATCGACGAGAGCGGCACCCTGGATCTGCGGCTGCCCTCGGGCACGTACTCGGCGTGGCTGACCACCGACGTGGAGGGCGTCAACGGGCCGTACTCGCGGGGATTCGCGCTGCTCCCGATACCCGAGATCACCCTCGACCGGGACCGCACGGTCGTCTTCGACGCCACCAGAGCCCGCCGGGCCACCGTGACCACTCCACAGCCCTCCACCCTGGACGGTTCCCGCTTCGAACTGTTCCGCGAACTCGGAGGTAACCCCTGGGTCTCCGCGTGGTACGCCGGCCCCGAGTACGACAGCGTCTGGATCCTGCCCAGCGACCGCAAGGTGACGACGGGTGCCTTCGCCGTCGGCGCCCGCTGGCGCATGACCCAGCCCGCACTGACGGTCTCGGCCGGCCACCGCGCCTACGAGGATGTGAGGGTGCAGCGCGCCGAGACGCCCCTGCCGCGCGGAAAGCACCGCCTCGACACGGTGTTCGCCGGGGCCGGCGACAGCGCCGGGTACGCCTCGGTCAACGCCCGGGGCAAGGCCGTCGTCGTACGCCGCAGCGACACCGTGTCACTGGATGAGCAGGCCGCCGCGGCCGCGTCCGCCGGAGCCCGCCTCCTGCTCGTGGTCAACGACGGCACCGGGCGACTCGATCCGTGGCCCAGCTTCTGGTGGGACCCGCGCGACGCCCCGCCGGTAACCGTGGCCACTCTCACCCGGGACGAGGGCGAGCGGTTGATCGCCCGCCTCGGGAAAGAACGTCGGGTGCGACTCGACGTCACCTCCCAACCTGAGACCGAGTACATCTACGACCTGGTCCACGACTACATCGACGCCGTGCCGACCGACCTCACCCACCGGGTCACCCGACGCGACCTGGCCCGGGTCGACATGTCCTTCCGCAACTGGCGCCCGGGCCGGGCGCTCGAAACGCGCGCCGACCTGGCCCCGTCGGGAACGTCGAGCACGCTCGACTTCGTCGAGGTCCCGGCGCGTGGCGAGCGCACCGACTGGGTCACCGCCGGGGAGCCGTGGACCACCGAGGTCACCATTCCCGGCGAACAGGGCCAGCGGACCGCCCCCACCGCCTACCGGGCCGGCCCGGTGCACGAGGAACGCTGGTTCGGGCCCGTGCAACGGCCCCGCCTGCTGGAACACACCAGCGTCTTCCGCGAGGACGGTGGCTTCTCCGCCTTCATCCCCGGCTGGGGCGACTCGGGCACCGCCCATCGGGGCGACACCTACGACAACTACGCCGTCGACAATGTCATCCGCTTCTACCAGGGCGATACGCTCCTCGGTGAGACCGACCGCTACCAGCGCATGCTGTCCGTCGGACTGTCGAATCCACAGCCGCTGCCGTACCGCCTGGTGTCGGAGAACAAGCGCGACGCATGGGCCGGACCGTATTCCACCGCCACCCGGACCGAATGGGGCTTCACCTCCGGCGCGGTCAGCCCGGGCAGCGTGTGGAACCCCTCGCTGCTCCAACTCGACTACACCGTCGACACCGACATCGACGGAAAGGCGAGACGCAATGCCCACCTCACCGTCACGGCACTGCATCTGCCAGCGGCACCCGAGCCGGCCCCCATCCGCACGGTGGCGCTCGACGTCTCCTACGACGACGGCGCCACCTGGCACGACGCCAAGCTCCACCGCCACGGCGACGCCTGGCGCACCCGCCTCGACGCCCCGCGCAGCGCAGGGTTCGTCACCCTACGCGCCACCGCCCGCGACGCGCGGGGCAACAGCATCGACCAACGCATCGTCCGGGCCTTCGGCCTGCGGTGACCCACGGGGTGGGGCCCGGTTGCGGGCCCCACCCCGGCTGCCCTACCGGCGCAGCCGGAACGCCTGCACGGCGGCGACGGCGAGCAGGATCAGCAGCACCGGGCCACCGCCCAGCACGACAAGACCAGCGCCGATGTTCGCACCAATCGCTCCGGCGGTCACGATCCGCCAGGCGAGACCAAGCACCACGCCGGCCAGCACCAGCGGTACGAGCACCGACCACCAGCGAGGATCAAGCGTTCGGGTTGCGGTGGCACGGATCAGCAGCACCAGCGACACCACCAGGAGCACACCGGCCACGACCACCAACACCCGGTCGCCGACCGCTCCCAGGCTCACCGGCTTCACCGCGTAGTCGAGCGGCTCTCCCTCGGCGGCGAGCCGCCGCGCCGCACCGCCGGTCAGGTCGCCGACGAGCCACGCGGTCACCACCGGCGTACCCAGCAGCAGCCCGACCGCCGGCCCCGCAAGACCACGCCGCACCATCACACCCCTTTGTCCCGCTGCGGTGTCGAGTCGAACGGCCCGCGTCGACCACCAGCAGCCTCAGCGACCACGATAGTGATTCGTCTCGTTGGTCAGAAGCCGCAGGTCATCCCGGCGGTGTGGCTCACCTGGACGGTATGCGTGACACAGCCCGCCCGGGACACCACGTGCAACAGCAGTGCGGTCGGCTCGGCGACCCACCCGATCTGCTCGTCGTCGCTCATGGTCAGCGTCGACTGTCGCCAGGTGCTCGGTGCGACCGACAGCACCGTGCCAGCGAAGGTCGCGGTCACCGGACGGTGCAGGTGGCCGGCGGCGACGCGTACCACATGGGGGTGTCGGCGCAGCACCTCGGCGAGCTCGGCACCGTCGGCGAGCCGGATCGCGTCGGCGATCGGGATGCCGACCTCGACCGGCGGGTGGTGCAGGCAGACCACTGCCGGCACGTCGGGGCGCGCGGCCAGCGCGCCGTCCAGCCAGGCGAGTTGCTCGTCGCCGAGCCGCCCGCCGTCCGAGCCGGGGACCAGGGAGTCGAGCACGACCACGGTCGCCCCTGGGTGATCGACCTGGTAGTGCGCGGAGAAGCCGCCGCCGAGCCAGGGCGTGCCGCCGAAGGCGTCGAGCAGCGACTCCCGGTCGTCGTGGTTGCCGGTGACCAGGTGCACCGGCAACGGGAACCGGCCGAGCACCTCGCGCAGCACGGCGTACTCGTCGGGACGGCCGTGATCGGCCAGGTCGCCGGTGATGACCACGCAGTCGGGCCGGGGATTCAGCGCCAGCACCCGGCCGAGCGCCCGGTGCAGGCCGGCAGCCGGCTCGGCGCCGAGGACGCCGGTGGTCAGGTGCGGATCGCTGAGGTGGGCGATGAGCATCGGGCCTCCACTAGACCGGAGATCCCCACGCTATCGCCGCCGCGCCCGACGCGTGGGCCCACAGGCCGTGTCCACACCCTGTGGATAGCACATGTGTACGACCACAGCCGGCTCTCAGCCGCGCGTGAGTACGCTTGATCCGCGACCCGGCGCCACCGGGAACCGATCCGACCTGGAACGACGTGCGAGTGGATCACCAGCGAGTCATCCGTGACGTCACGGTCCGCCTGCCCATGGCGTCGACCGTCACCGAGGTCTGCGAAGCGGCCGTCGACGCTCTCGCCCGGTACACCCCTGCCACGATCGCCGTCCTGCTGCACGTGCACGGCCGGCTCCGCTGCGTCGCCGCCACCGGATCCTGGCAGGTCTTCGCCACCGTCGCGCCGGACGCCGGCATCGTCGGCCGGGTCTACACCGGTGGACGTTCCGCCGTCGTTTCGGATGTCACCGCCGACGGCGCGCACATCCCGGTACGCCCGGACGTCACCGCGGAGGTGTGCGTACCGGTGCTGAACCCGGCGGGCCGGACCATCGGCGTACTCGACCTGCAGTGGACCGGGCCGGCCGACCTCGACTCGTGGCGGCTGGTCGCCGAGCGGGTCGCCGCCCGCCTCGGCACCCGGATCTCGGCACTCGGTGGGCCGGCGGAGAGCCGCAGCGAGAAGCTGCTCCGGCATGTCTCGGCGATGACCGCCGCCGGCACCGAGTGGGACCTCATGACGGCCGCGATCGCTGCGGCCCGGGACGTCTCCACCCTCGCCGCGGCCGTCCTGCTGCTCGGTGGCCGGGGCGGCCCGCGACTCGGTCCCCCGACGGTTGCCCCGGGCGAGTTGGAGACCCGGATGCGTACCGAACTGGCCGATCTGGATGCCCCGGCGATCGGGCGCATCATCGACCGGGCGCACCGTTACGGGGCGGGCTACACCCTCGGTGAGGCCGGTCATCCACCGACCGACGAGCATCAGCCACTGGTCCGGGCCGGCGTCAGCACGCTGGTCGCGGTGCCCTTCGGGCCGCCGGAACGGGGTGGGGTACTGCTGGTCGCCGACGAGCGGCTGCTGCGGCCGGACCCGACCACCGTCAACCTGCTGGAGCTGCTGGCCGGGCAGGCGTGGAGCTGCCTGGACCGGCTACGCACCCTGGAACGGCTACGCGAGCAGGCCAGCTCCGACCCGCTGACCGGGCTGCGGCACACCGGCCCGTTCGGGCAGCGGATCGCCACCGTGACGCCGGGTCGCACCGCCCTGCTGGCGATCGACGTGGACGGTTTCAAGATCGTCAACGACACGTATGGTCACCAGGCGGGCGACCGGGTGCTGATCGGGCTCGCCCGGGCGTTGGAGGACGCGCTGCGCCAGGGTGACGAGTTGTACCGGATCGGCGGGGACGAGTTCGTCGCGGTGATCGAGGTGAGTCGCCCCGAGGAGGCGGTCCGTGTCGCGGAACGGCTCACCGAGGCGGCTCGCCAGGTGGGTCGCACGATAAGCGTCGGAGTGGCTCTGCCTCGCCCCGGCGAGCCTCCCGAACTCGCCCTACGCCGCGCCGACCAGGCCCTCTACGCGGTGAAGCGACAGGGCCGCGACGGCGTCCACCTCTCCGCCGCCTAACCC
>NZ_JAGPXQ010000024.1:0-90787 GCF_018070435.1 Micromonospora sp. C51
GCATATCAAGCACCCTGTTGAGTTCTCAAAGAACAACCACACACCATCCGAAACCCACACCGTGGATCCCATCCGGGGCAACCATCCCACCCACCGCTCCCGCGCCGGGCACTTTTACTACGTTACCCGGTGGTTTCTGCCGTGTCAAACCGGCTCACACCGCTTTGTCACGCTTCAACCCATTTCTCCGGGCACCACGATCAAGCCGGCTTCCGCCGATTCGATCGTGGTTTGGCAGGCCAGCCGCTGCGGTCTCCCGCTAGCGCGCCTGGGGCCCTGCCGGTCGTCAACCATACCCGGTCGGTTTCGCCCCGCCAAATCCGCCTCCCGACGAATCTGGGGCACCGCCCGGCTCCGACATGGTGGACTCAGCCACCCGGTCCGAAAGGTCTACCTGCGCTCCGGCCTTGGGCTTTCACCCTGTTTCGTCCGTTCCGCGCTGGCAGAGAGAAAGTTACGCGCCCGGTGGATTGATCGTCAAATCCGCCGGGCGCGTCCCGCGTCACATCTGCCGGTTGGTGGTCAGGGGCCGACCTCCACCCCGGCGAAGGACCGCTTCCCCCGACGCAGCACGAGGTACCTGCCGTGCAGCAGCTCCGCCGGAGAGACCACAGCGTCCGCCGCGACGACGCGGACGTTGTTCACGTAGGCACCGCCCTCGGCGATCACCCGCCGGGCTTCCTTCATGCTGGGCACCAGGCCGGACTCCTTGAACAGTGCGGCCACCTCGGGAAGGTCGTCGAGGCGTACCAGCCCGGCCTCGGTGAGCGCGGCGCGCAGCGTCACCGCGGACAGGTCGTCCAGCGATCCCCGGCCGAACAGGGCCTGACTGGCGGCGACCACCTGAGCCATTTCCCGCTCACCGTGCACCAGGGTGGTCAGTTCCTCGGCGAGGGCACGCTGCGCGGCCCGGGACGCCGGCCGCTCCGCGGTCTCCTTCTCCAGCTCCTCCAGTTCCTCCCGGCTGCGGAAGCTGAAGTAGCGCAGGTAACGACCCACGTCCCGATCGTCGACGTTGATCCAGAACTGGTAGAAGGCGTACGGGCTGGTCATCTCGGGATCGAGCCAGATCGCGCCGCCCTCGGTCTTGCCGAACTTCGAGCCGTCCGACTTGGTCACCAGCGGGGTGGTGAACGCCTGGACCGGCCCGAGCCCGCGTCGCCGGACGTAGTCGACACCGGCGGTGATGTTGCCCCACTGGTCGGAGCCACCGAACTGGAGCTGGCAGCCGTGCCGCCGGTGCAGCTCGAAGAAGTCGTTGGCCTGGAGCAGCTGGTAACTGAACTCGGTGAAGCTGATGCCGCTCTCCAGCCGGGCCCGGACCACCTCGCGAGCCAGCATCCGGTTGACCGGGAAGTGCTTGCCCACGTCACGCAGGAACTCCACCACCGACATCTCGCCGGTCCACTCCAGGTTGTTGACCAGGCGGGCGGCGTGGTCCCCAGTGTACGACACGAAGGGCGCGAGCTGGTCACGGATCCGCTGCACCCAGCTCGCCACGACCTCGGGCGGATTGAGGGTCCGTTCCGCGCTCTCCTTCGGATCGCCGATCTGCCCGGTGGCGCCCCCGACCAGCAGCAGTGGCCGGTGCCCGGCGAGTTGGAGACGACGAGCGGTGGTGACCTGCATCAGGTGGCCGACGTGCAGGCTCGGCGCGGTCGGGTCGAAGCCCACGTAGAAGGCGGCTCCCGGGCCGTCGAGCAACGCGCGCAGCTCGTCCGGGTCGGTGGAGTCCTGGAGCAGACCCCGCCAGCGCAGGTCATCGGTCAGGGAATCCCGCCGGACCGGCGGGAGGGTGCTGTCGGTCACGGTCACCGATTGTCCCCCATCAGCCCGGTCCGGCCCTACCGGGTTCCGGCGGAAGGCACCGGCACTAGGCTGGCGAGTCCAAGATCGTGGAGGTGGCCGTGGACGTGTCGACGATGTCGGGTGGCTTCTTCGCCCTGCTCGGGCTGGAGTTGGACGAGATCAGCGGGGACCGGGTCACGATCCGCTGGCGGGTCCGTCCGGAGCTGCACCAGCCGTACGGGATCCTGCACGGCGGGGTCCACTGCTCGGTGGTGGAGACGGCGGCGAGTCTGGGTGCCGGTGTCTGGCTGGGTGAGCGCGGGCGGGTGGTCGGGGTGTCCAACCAGACCGACTTCCTGCGGGCCGTGGACGAGGGTGAGCTGGTTGCCGTCGGCACCCCGGTGCACCGGGGGCGGAGCCAACAGCTGTGGCAGGTCGAGATCACGGACGCGGACGGGCGGCTGGTCGCCCGCGGCCAGGTCCGCCTGCAGAACCTCTACCCGACCGCCGACTGACAGAAGCCGGGACTCACTGGCCGGAGCCGGGACCGACACGGGCGGCCGGCTGACAGGGCTCGCCGAGCGGGCAGAACACCGTCGGCCCGGGAACTGGGCGCAGCCCGACCGCCTTTCATCGTCGCCGCCACGCCTGGGCAGCGCTGAAGGCGGTTTCGGGTAGATGGCGTCTTTCGCGGCGTTATCGTCGCGTCGATGACCGAGCCCGCACCGCCGACGTGAGGAAGCTCCTCGCCGCCACGCTCGGCATCCTGTCCGCGGTCGGTGGCTTCGTCGACATCGGCGACCTGGTTGCCGCCGGCCAGGCCGGTGCCCGCTTCGGCATGGCGCACGCCTGGGTGCTGCTGCTCGGGGTCGTCGCCATCTGCGCGTACGCGGAAATGGCCGGACGGATCGCGGCGGTGACCGGCCGGGCGGTGTTCGACCTGGTCCGGGAACGGCTCGGCGCCCGGATGGCACTGCTCAACCTGGTGGCGTCGTACCTGGTCACGGTGATCACCCTGGCCGCCGAGCTGGGCGGGGTGGCGCTGGCGTTGCGACTGGCCACCGGCGTGCCGTACCTGCTCTGGGTGCCTGTCGCCGGGTTCGCGGTCTGGTTGGTGCTGTGGCGCATGCGGTTCCCGGTGATGGAACGGGTCTTCGGGCTGGCCGGGCTCGCGTTGGTGGTGTTCGCCGTCGCCCTGTTCTGGCTGCCGACCGACTGGGCGGCGCTCGGGCGCAGCGCGGTGGCACCCGACGACGCGGGTCAGGGTTGGGGGGCGTACTGGTTCGTCGCGGTGGCGTTGTTCGCCTCGACGGTGAGCCCGTACGAGGTCTTCTTCTTCTCCTCCGGCGGGGTCGAGGAACGCTGGAGCGCCGACGACCTGGCCGATGCCCGCTTCAGCGTGCTGGTCGGCTTCCCGATTGGCGGCTTCCTCGCCCTGTCGCTGATCGCCACGGCGGCGGTGGTGCTGCGCCCCGCCGGCCTGTCGGTGGACAGCCTCGACCAGGTCGCGCATCCGGTGGTGCTGGCCTTCGGCGCGGCCGGCCTGGCGGTGGCGGCACTGGCGTTCTTCGCGGTCACCTTCGGCGCCGCGCTGGAGACCGGACTGTCCGCTGCGTACGCCGCCGCGCAGTACTTCGGCTGGCAGTGGGGCAAACGGGTCAGCCCGCGCGAGGCGGCCCGATTCCACACGGTGCTGCTGGTCAGCGTGCTGCTGGGCGTGCTCCTGCTGCTCACCACGGTCGACCCGGTGACGCTCACCGAATACATGCTGATCATCAGTGCGGTGGCGTTGCCGCTGACCTACCTGCCGATCCTGGTGGTCGCCAACGACCGCACCTACCTGGGCGACCGGGTCAACGGCCGGGCACTCAATCTGCTGGGCGCGGTGCTGCTGCTGGTCATCCTCGCCGCCTCGATCGTCGCCGTACCGCTGGCGATCGGTACGAGGATGGGCCAGTGAGAATCCAGGTCAGCCAGGAACTGCTCGATCGTCAACTCGTCGACCGGGACGGGCGACTGGTCGGCAAGGTCGACGACGTGGAGTTCGGGCTCGGCGCGGACGGGGTGCCGTACCTGCGGTCGTTGCTCACCGGCCCGGGTGCGCTCGGGCAGCGGGTCGGCGGTCGGCTGGGCCGGATGCTGGTGCTGACCGCCGAACGATTCGTCACGGACCGGCCGCTTGCGCCACTGCGCATCCCGTACGCCCTGGTCACGCGGGTGGACAGTGCGGTCTGGCTGCGGGTGCGGGCCGACGAGCTGCCCACCTCGCCGGTGGAGGAGTGGTTGCGCCGACACCTGATCGATCGGATCCCGGGGGCCGGCCGTGCGAGCGGGTGAGCTGCTGGGCCGGACCGCGTACGACCATCAGGGCCGCCGTCTGGGTCGGGTGGTGGACCTCGTGCTGCGCGGCCCCGCTGACGGCCCGCTACGGCTGACCGACCTGGTGGTCACCCGGCACTGGTACGGCCGGTTGAGTGGGCGGCTGATCGGTCCGCAGCGGCATCCGTCGGGCCCCTGGGCGATCCGGGCGCTGGCCCGGCTGCTCGGTCGGAGCACCTGGCAGGTGCCGATGGATCGGGTGCGGTTGGACCCGCCGCTACCCGGCCCACCCGGGCCGGACGGGCCGGACGGCGCTGACTCGAAGCGTGCCTGAGCAGGCCGTGCCGCCCCGGACGACGCCACCACGGGCGAGCCAGGCGCGCAACCCGCTCAGCGCCGGGTGCCGTCCAGCACCGAAGAGCCGTCGGTCGGCGTACCCGACCTGTCGTCCGGCTGCGACTCGGGCGCGTCGGAGATGGCAGGCGGAGCTGTCTCGGCCGCGCCGGCGGCCGCGGGCGTCGCTGTCTCGGGGGCGTCCGGGTCCTCGGGTGCCGCCGTCGCGCGGTACAACCGGATGCCGGAGACCGCCCGGTCGTCGGCGAGCGTCACCTCCAGCCGCCAGGCGTCGACGGTGAGATGCTCCCCGGCTCGGGGAATCCGACCGAGACCGGCCAGGAGCAGCCCGGCCACGGTGGTGTAGTCGCCGTCCGGACGCCCGGGCAGCTCCACGCCGATGTCGGGCAGATCGTGGACGGGAAACGTGCCCGGCAGCAGCAGCGCCCCGTCGTCGTCGGTGCGTACCGCACCGACGTCCCGGTCGGTCTCGTCGTAGATCTCTCCGACGATCTCCTCGAGGATGTCCTCCAGGGTGACGATGCCCTCGACGGCACCGCGTTCGTCGACGACCAGGGCCATGTGCTGGCGCTCCGCCTTGAACCGGCGCAGCGCGTCGACCACCGGTACCGAGTCCGGCAGCAGCAGCGGCGGGCGGGCGTACTCGTCGACCGGCTGATCGTCACCGACGCCGACCAGATCCCGCAGGTGGATGACGCCCACCGAATCGTCGAGGCCGCCGTGGCGTACCACCGGCGCGCGGGAGTGCCCGGAGGCGGCCAGCACGAGTCGGGCGGCCTCTGCCGTGGTGCCGCTGTCCAGGCAGAAGACCTGCAACCTCGGCACCAGCACCGCCCGCAGCCGCCGCTCGGCGATCTCCACCGCGCCGGCGATGATGGTCTGCTGCTCCTTGGTGAAGCCGTGATGACCGGACACGATCTCCCGCAGCTCGTCCGGGCTGATCTCGTCCCGCTCGGGTTTCGGGTCCAGGCCGAACAGCCGTACCACCAGGTCGCTGGTGGCGCCGAGCACCCAGACGACCGGCCGGGTGAGGGCCGCGAGCAGGTCGAGCGGGCGGGCGACGAGCAGCGCCCACCGCTCCGGGACCTGCATGGCGATCCGTTTCGGGGCCAGCTCACCGAAGACCAGGGTGACGAAGGTCAGCACCAACGTGACCAGTACCACGGACACCGGGCCGGCGGCCCGGCCGACGACACCCTCCAACAGCGGAACCAGCGGTCGGGCCAGCGACACCGCGGCGGCGGCCGAGGCGAGAAAGCCGGCCAGCGTGATGCCGATCTGGATGGTGGCCAGAAACCGGTTGGGGTCGCGGGCCAGCCGGGCCAGTACCCGGCCCGTGCGCCCGGTGCGCTCCAGCCGTTGAACCTGGCTGTCGCGCAGCGACACCAGCGCCAGCTCGCTGCCGGCGAAGATCGCGTTCACCACGATCAGGACTGCGACCAGGGCCAGCTGGCTCCAGTAGCTCTGCACGCCTGGTTCTCCCTCGCTGGACCGCGCCCCGCGGCGCCGCCGGTGGTGGCCCCGCCGACGTAGCGGTGCCTATGCCCACTCGCCCCGGCGGTGAATCATCGCCCCGGCCGGGGCGGTGGATCAACGTTCGGCCAGGGCGGTCGGACCCGTCGGCCCGCTCAGCCCGGTGGCAGCACCGGTGCCGGCAGGTCCAGGATGTACGACTCCCCCGCACGGCGGAACCCGAGGCGGTGGTAGTACGGGGCGATCATGCCCGGCGGGCTCACCACCTGGTGGAACCCACGGTCGGTGAAGAGGCTGCTGCGCCGGTAGACGAACTCGCCGGGGGTGAAGTCACGAAACGGCGGGGTGACGTAGTCCAGGTCGACCTGGGCCACCCCGTCGCCGGCGTCGCGTACCAGCACCACACCGACGACCTCGTCGGCGCGTACGACGAGGAAGGCCGCACGGCCGGCCAGCCGGTCCGGGTGGAAGCCCGGGTTGAACCGGGCGATGTCGGCGGCGTGCACCCGCAGCGTGTGGGCCAGGAACGCGTCGTCGGCCCCCACCTCGACGACCTGGTAGGTCTGCTCGTCGTGGCGGGTGGTGAGCAGCCGCCGCAGATACCAGATGTTGATCACGGCCAGCACCACGTTCAGCCCGACCATGGGCCACACCCGGATCGTGGCGTTGTAGCCGATCAGGACGGCACAGCCGACCAGGTTCAGGGCGCGCAGCCGCAGGATGCGCGTCTGCAGCAGCGACCAGACCAGCAACGCGGAGCCGGCCCAGCCGACCAGTTCCAGCCAGTTCACCCCGCGAGGGTAGTCGCCGCCCTGGTCAGCCCCGGTGTCAGGGGGCGGATCACGCCGGGTCGGTGCCGGGTGACGGCGGCAGCTCCAGGACGTACTCGTCGATCTCGTGGCCGCGTCCCGGTGCGTACGCCCGGTCGGTGCCGCGCACGACGAAGCCGCAGCGGCGAAGCACCGTCAGCGACGCGGCGTTGTCGGTGGCCGTCCGCGCGAACAGCGGCCGGCGGGTGACCTCCCGCAGCAGCGTGGCCAGGGCACGGGTGGCGTACCCACGGCCCCAGTGCGGCCGGTCGATCCAGTAGCTGACCTCGAACGCGTCGTCGACGGGGAAGGCCAGCACGTGACCGACCACCGTGTCGTCGACGGTCACCGTGCGGGCCAGGTTCTCCGGGCCGGTGAGGATGCGGACCCAGTGCGCGGCGAACGCCCGCCGGTCCGTCGGGTCCTCGGCGCCGAAGGCGGCCATCCGGTTGGCCTCCGGGTCGAGCTGGTGGACGAAGAACTCCACCAGGTCGTCCTCGCGTACCGGGCGGAGCCGCAGGTCATCGGTCACCGGCCGACCATACGCGGCCCGGTTGAGGACCAGCGACCCTGTTCGGATCGGCTTTCGGCCCTGCCCCCACCAGCGGCGGCGTTGCTACCAACGAGGCAGAGGCATCGACGGCGAAGTGGAGGCCGGGTCATGACCAGGTACGTGTACGACTTCATCGAGGGCGGTCGAGGCATGGCGGACCTGCTCGGCGGCAAGGGCGCCAACCTCGCCGAGATGACCCGGCTCGGGTTGCCGGTGCCGCCCGGCTTCACCGTCAGCACCGACGCGTGCCGGGCGTACCTCGTCGACCGGGCGGTGCCGGAAGGACTGTTCGACGAGGTGAACGCCCACCTGCGAGAGGTCGAGGGGCGGCTGGGCCGGCGGCTCGGCGACCCGGCTGAGCCGCTGCTGCTGGCCGTCCGTTCCGGCGGACGCTACTCGATGCCCGGGATGATGGAGACCATCCTGGACATCGGGCTCAACGATGCCACCGTGACCGGGCTGGCCCGGATCAGCGGCGACGAGCGGTTCGCCTGGGACTCGTACCGACGGTTGATTCAGATGTTCGGTCGGACGGTGCACGGTGTGCCGGCCGAGGAGTTCGACCGAGAACTGGACGCGTTGCGGGCCAGCGCCGGGCCGGACGGCCCGACGGCGGAGCAGTTGCGCGGGCTGGT
The DNA here is from genome assembly GCF_018070435.1 of Micromonospora sp. C51. Classification (NCBI taxonomy): domain Bacteria; kingdom Bacillati; phylum Actinomycetota; class Actinomycetes; order Micromonosporales; family Micromonosporaceae; genus Micromonospora; species Micromonospora sp. C51. The sequence goes on from NZ_JAGPXQ010000024.1 coordinate 7,932, forward strand.
CGAGACGTACAAGAAGGTGTTCGCCGACCGGGTCGGTCACGACTTCCCACAGGCCCCGCACGAGCAGCTGTACCTGGCGATCCGGGCGGTCTTCGAGTCGTGGAACGCCTCTCGGGCGGTGCTCTACCGACGCCGCGAACACATTCCCGACGACCTGGGCACCGCGGTCAACGTGATGGCGATGGTCTTCGGCAACCTGGGCCCGGACTCGGGTACCGGGGTGGCGTTCACCCGTGATCCGGCCACCGGCGCGCCCGGCGTGTACGGCGACTACCTGTCCGACGCCCAGGGCGAGGACGTGGTGGCCGGGGTCCGCAACACGGTGGGGCTGGACGAACTGTCCCGGCTCGACCCGGCCAGCTTCCGCCGGCTGACCGGGATCATGACGACGCTGGAGCGGCACTACCGGGACCTGTGCGACGTGGAGTTCACCATCGAGCGGGGCCGGTTGTGGATGTTGCAGACCCGGGTCGGCAAGCGCACCCCGGCGGCGGCGTTCGTGATCGCCGCGCAGCTGGCCGACGAGGGTCTGATCAGCTGGGACGAGGCGTTGACCCGGGTCAGCGGGGCACAGCTCGCCCAGCTGATGTTCCCCACCTTCGACCCGGAAGCCACGCCGGAGCCGGTGGCCACCGGCGTCGGCGCCTCGCCCGGAGCCGCCGCCGGCCGGGTGGTCTTCGACAACGCCGCCGCCACCGCGGCGGACGGGCCGGTGATCCTGGTCCGCCGGGAAACCAACCCGGACGACCTGCCCGGCATGATCGCCGCCGCCGGCATCCTCACCGCCCGGGGTGGCAAGACCTCGCACGCGGCGGTGGTCGCCCGGGGCATGGGACGCACCTGTGTGTGCGGGGCGGAGGCACTGGAGATCGACCCGGAACGGGGCGAGTTCCGCGTCGGCGACCGGACGGTGCGGGCCGGCGACCTCATCTCCATCGACGGCACCACCGGCCGGATCTACCTCGGCGAGGTGCCGGTGCGTCCGTCCCCGGTGACCCGCTACCTCGCCGGTGAGCTGGCGCCGCAGTCCGACCGGCTGGTCTCGGCGGTGGATCGGCTGCTGCGGCACGCCGACTCGGTGCGGCGGCTCGGCGTACGCGCCAACGCCGACACCCCCGACGACGCGTCGCGGGCGCGGAGGCTCGGCGCGGACGGCGTCGGGCTGTGCCGTACCGAGCACATGTTCCTGGGCCCCCGCCGGGCCCTGGTGGAGCGGTTGATCCTGGCCGACGGGCTGGATGAGATCCACGCCGCGCTGGCGGAGCTGCTGCCGTTGCAGCGGGAGGACTTCGTCGCGATCCTCGCGGCGATGGACGGCCGGCCGGTGACCATCCGGCTGCTCGACCCGCCGCTGCACGAGTTCCTCCCCCCGCTGCCCGAGCTGGCCGCGCGGGTGGCCCGGGCGGAGGCGCTCGGGCAGGACCCGGGCCGCGACGCGGTGCTGCTGGCCGCCGTCCGCCGGATGCAGGAGAGCAACCCGATGCTGGGCCTGCGCGGGGTCCGGTTGGGCCTGGTGGTCCCGGGCCTGTTCGCGATGCAGGTCCGGGCCGTGGCGGAGGCGGCGGCCCGGCGGGTGGCCGAGGGCGGCGACCCGCGTCCGGAAATCATGGTGCCGCTGGTCGTCGACGTGCACGAGCTGGCCACGGTGCGGGCCGAGGTGGCCGACGTGCTGGCCACCGTGCCGGGGGCGCCGCCGATCCCGGTCGGCACGATGGTCGAGACGCCGCGGGCGGCACTGACCGCCGGGGCGATCGCGGGCGAGGCGGAGTTCTTCTCCCTCGGCACCAACGACCTGACCCAGACCACCTGGGCGTTCTCCCGCGACGACGGGGAGGGCTCGTTCCTCGGTGACTACCTGGAGCGGGGCATCGTCGAGGCGTCGCCGTTCGAGACCGTCGACGTCGCCGGGGTGGGCCGGCTGGTCCGCCTGGCGGTGACCGAGGGCCGGGCCGCGCGACCCGGGCTGACCGTGGGGGTCTGCGGCGAACACGGCGGTGACCCGGAGTCGGTGGAGTTCTTCGCCGACGCCGGACTCGACTACGTCTCCTGCTCGCCGTACCGGGTGCCGATCGCCCGGTTGGCCGCCGGTCGGGCCGCGGTGGCCCGCGACTGCGCCGGCTCCGACGCTCGATAGGAGGTACCCGAGATGACTGCGATCTTCAATGCCACCGGGTCGGTGCCGCTGGCCCAGCCCCGACCGGCTCCGGAAGCGGCACCGCAGCCGGCAGCACCGCTGTCGGTCGGGCCGGTGCTGGAGCTGCCCGGCACGCCGCCGGCGGCGCTGGTGCCGGTGACCCGCGACGGACGTCCGGTCGGCGTGTTCGTCGCGATCGGCGGGCGGGTGCGGTACCGGCCGCTGCCCGACCCGGATCGGCTGCTGGTCGCCACCGCCGGGGTGCTGGCCGTCGGGCTGGTCACCGCCGGGGTGACGGTGCTGGGTCGGCGCAGGCCACCCGCGGTCGCGCGGTTGACCATGGGCCCGGGCGGCTGGGTCAGCTTCCGAGGGGTACGCGCTCCGGCTCCCCGGGCTGCCCGTCCCTGGTGGGCCCGCCTGTTGCGGGCCCGCCGCCTGGTCGTCGAGCACTGAGCCGCAGCGTCGGGCGGAACACGGCGAGCACTTTCGATGCTGCTGCTGCCTCGGACCGGACGGAGGCAGCAGCAGCACGGATGCTGCTCGGATCATGACCGACGTCGGTCGGGCGGCAGTCGGTGCGGGCCCGACGGGCCAGCGGCGCGCGGGCATCACCGACTCCACGGTGGGACGGGCTGGCAGGGCCGTTGGTCCCGGGCAGCGCGGGCGGATCGCCCCTGCCGGGCGGTGCCGGTCCCAGCGAGGCTGGTGTCGAAGGGGCGTGCCGTCCGGGGTACGCCCGATGCACAGGGCGGAGCGGACGGTGGCCGGACAGGTCCAGGTCGCGGACGGTGACGTACGCACGGAGAGCATCGTCGCGGCGGCACCCGACACCGGGCTCGCTGGGACCGAGGCCGCCCGGCGGCTGCGGGTCGACGGACCGAACGCCGCCGCGACACCGCCCCGCCGGCACCTGGCTGCCCGGGTCGTGCATCAGCTCTCCGATCCCCTGGTCGCGCTGCTGCTCGCCGCCGCCGTGGTCACCACGGTGCTGCGGGACTACCCCGACACCGCGGTGATCCTGCTCGTGGTCGCCGTCAACACGGCGATCGGGGTGGTGCAGGAGGTACGCGCCGACCGAGCCATCGCCGCGCTCGATCAGCTCGCCGCACCGACCGCCCGGGTGGTCCGCGACGGTCGGGACGCGGTGCTGCCCGCCACCGAGCTGGTCCGGGGTGACCTGGTCCGGGTCGAATCCGGCGACGTGGTGCCGGCCGACCTGCTGCTGCACGACGCGAGCCGGCTGCACCTGGACGAGTCGGCGTTGACCGGCGAGTCGGTGCCGGTGTCCCGGGCGGCGGGCGAGGAGGCCAGCGCCGGCACGGTGGTGACGACCGGTCGGGCCGCCGGCACCGTGGTACGCACCGGCGCGGCCAGCGCCCTGGGCCGGATCGCCACCCTGGCGGCCACCACCCGGCCGGCGGCCACGCCGCTGCAACGCCGGCTCGCCTCGCTCGGCCGGATCCTCGGCCTCGCCGCCGTGGCGTTGTCCGGCCTGGTCTTCGCCATCGGTGTGCTCAGCGGTCGGCCCCTGGTGGACATGGCGGTCACCGCGGTGAGCCTGGTGGTGGCCGCGGTGCCGGAGTCGCTGCCGGCGGTGGTGACGCTGGCCCTGGCGCTGGGTGCCCGCCGGATGGCGGCGGCCCGGGCGATCCCCCGCCGGCTGCACGCGGTGGAGACGCTCGGCTCGGTCACCGTGATCGCCTCGGACAAGACCGGCACGCTGACCGAGGGGCGGATGGCCGTGCAGTCGGCGGTCACCGGCGACGGCGAGCGGTTCGGTGTCACCGGCAGCGGGTACGCCCCGCACGGCACCGTGCACCGGGACGGCGCGCCGGTGGCGGTGCCGGACGAGTTGCGCCGGCTGGCTCGGGCCGGGCTGCTCTGCAACGACGCGACCCTCGCCCCGCCGACCGAGGAGCGACCCCGCTGGGGCGCGGTGGGCGATCCGCTGGAGGCGGCCCTGGTGGCCTTCGCGGCCCGCTGCGGCCTGGATCCGGAGACCACCCGCAACGCCTGGCCCCGGGTCGCGGAGCACCCCTTCGACCAGCAGTTGCGCCGGATGACCACGGTGCACCGCTCCTGCGACCGTCGCTACCTGGTGGTGTGCAAGGGTGCCCCGGAGAACGTGCTCACCACGCCACTGCTCGACGCCGACGTCGACGAGTTGGCCGCCCTGACCGCCGCCGCGCACCGGCTGGCCGGTGACGGGCTGCGGGTGCTGGCGGTGGCCGCCGCCCTGGTGGACGCCCCACCGGCCGACCTCGCCCACCCCGAGGGACTGCGTCCGGTGGGTCTGGTCGCCGTCGGCGACCCGCTGCGTGCCGGAGCACCGGACATCGCCGACGGTTTCGCCGACGCCGGTGTGCGGCTCGTGCTGGTCACCGGGGACCACCCGGCGACCGCGGCGGCCATCGCCGGTCAGCTGGGCCTGTGGGCTGACGGCGACCCGGTGGTACGCGGCGACGACGGTGACCCCGCCGAGGCACCGGCGGCGGCGCGGGTGTTCGCGCGTACCCAGCCGGAGCAGAAGCTCGACATCATCGCCGGGTTGCAGTCCCGAGGGCATGTGGTGGCGATGACCGGCGACGGCGTCAACGACGCACCGGCGCTGCGCCGAGCCGACATCGGGGTGGCGATGGGCGGCGGCACCGAGGTGGCCCGGCAGGCGGCCGACCTGGTACTGGTCGACGACGACCTGTCCACCGTGGCCACCGCCATCGGCGAGGGCCGCAGGATCTACGACAACATCCGCCGGTTCCTGCGCTACGCCCTCTCCGGCGGAGTGGCCGAGATCGCGGTGATGCTGCTCGGGCCGCTGTTCGGCCTGCCCGTGCCGCTGCTGCCGGCCCAGATCCTCTGGATCAACCTGCTCACCCACGGGGTGCCCGGGGTTGCCCTGGGCGCCGAACCGGCCGAACCCGGCGCCCTGCGTCGGGTGCCCCGCTCACCGCAGGAGTCGGTGCTCGGCGCGGGGCTGGGCCGGCAGATCCTGGTCGGCGGCGCGCTGATCGCGGCGGTGACCCTGGGAGCCGGCGTGCTCGCCGCCCACTGGGACCGGCCGTGGCAGTCGGTGATCTTCATCGTTCTCGGCCTGGCCCAGCTCGGCGTGGCCCTGGCGGTCCGCGCGCCACGGCCGGGCGGACAGCGGCGGGGCAACCTGGCACTGCCGCTCGCGGTCGCCGCCTCCGCACTGCTCCAGGTGGCCGGAGTGCTGCTGCCGTCGCTGCGGGAGCTGCTCGGCACCGAGGTCCTCGGCGTCACCGAGCTGCTGGCCTGCGCTGCGGTCAGCGTCCTGCCCGGTCTGGTGCTGCGGCTGACTCGACGTACGCCGGACACCGATCTGTCCACCTTTCCGCCGTCAGTGAGCGAGGCTGACAGTGGAGTCGAGAAGGAGATGTGATGACCAGCAACACCGGCGCCCCCGTCGTGGTGGGCGTGGACGGTTCCGAGATCGCCCTGCACGCGGTGCGCGCCGCCGCGCGGGAGGCGGCGTACCGGCATCGTCCGCTGCGGATCGTGCACGCGTTCATCTGGCCGCTGATGGGGGTGCCGCTGGGCCCCGCTCCGGGTGCGCCGGCCGACGGCGGGCTGCGTCACCAGGCCGAACGGTGCCTGGCCGACGCCGTCGCCGAGGCCGGCAAGGTGGCCCCGGAGGTGGCGGTGACCGGTGAGGTGGTCGACGGAGCGGCGAGCACCGTCCTGCTCGCCGAGGCCCGGGACGCGGCGTTGGTCGTCCTCGGCAACCGGGGGCTGGGCGGCTTCGCCGGGCTGCTGCTCGGGTCGGTGGCCGTGCAGGTCAGCGCCCACGCGGACGGTCCGGTGCTGGTGGTTCGCGGCGAGTCGAGGGCGGATGGGCCGGTGGTGGTCGGCGTCGACGGTTCGGAGCTGTCCCGGGAGGCCGTCCGGTTCGCCTTCGAGGAGGCGGCGTGGCGCGGCACCGACCTGGTCGCGGTGCACGCCTGGCTCTATCCGACCCCGGCCGGTCCCGGTGACATCCTGCCCCTGGTCTACGACCTGGACGCTTTCCGGGACGAGGAGGAACGCCTCCTCGCCGAGGCGGTGGCCGGCTGGTCCGAGCGCTATCCGGAGGTGCCGGTGCGGCGGCGGTTGGTGCGCGGTTCCCCGGGGCGGGCGCTGGTGGAGGAGTCCCGCACCGCCCAACTGGTGGTGGTGGGCGCGCGCGGGCGCGGGGCGCTGGCCGGGCTGCTGCTCGGCTCGGTCAGCCACGCCGTGCTGCACCACGCCCACTCCCCGCTGGCGATCGTCCGGAGGCTGCGTACGGTCGAGGGGACCTGACCGGTGGTGTGTCGACGCGTCCCGGCGGCGGGACGCGTCGACAATGAGCCCTGACCGACTCATGGAGTGACGATGAACCGACCTGTCGTGGTGGGGGTGGACGGATCACCGCCGAGCCTGGTGGCCGCGGAGCACGCGGCACAGGCGGCGGTGTGGCGGTCCCGCCCGCTGCACCTGGTACACGGCTACCTGCATCCGCTCGGCTACGGCGTGCCGATCAACCCGTACGAGGTGGGCGTGCCGGCAGCGTCGGAGGACGGCCGCAAGATGCTCGAACAGACCGCCGCCGAACTGGTGGACCGGTGGCCGGGGTTGACGGTCGAGGTGCGTCAGGTGGCCGGCGGGCCGGGCGCGACCCTGGTCGAGGAGTCCCGGCGGGCGGAGCTGGTGGTGGTGGGCAGCCGGGGCCTGGGCGGTTTCGCCGGGCTGCTGCTCGGCTCGGTCGGCACCCAGGTCGCCGCGCACGGGCACTGCCCGGTGCTGGTGATCCGCCCGCCCGACCGTCCGATCCCGACCGAAGGTCCGGTGCTGGTCGGTGTGGATGGTTCGGAGTCGGCCGAACTCGCCGTCGGTTACGGCGCGGAGGAAGCCGGCCGGCGCGGCGGGACGCTGGTGCTGATGCACGTCGCCGACGAAGGCGACGACGACGGGGAGGCGGCGGCCCTGCTCGCCACCGCCGGCGCGGCGGCGCGGGGCAGCCACCCAGGGCTGATCGTGGAGGAGCGGGTGATCGTCGCGCCCAAGCCCGATCAGGCGCTGATCGAGGCGACCGGGGACGCGGCGCTCGTGGTGGCCGGATCGCGCGGTCGGGGTGGCTTCGCCGGGCTGCTGCTCGGCTCGGTCAGCCAGACGCTTGTGCACCACGCCCGCTGCCCGGTGCTCATCGCCCACCCGCACCAGCCGGAGCAGTGAGTACCGCTCGGCCGGGCCGCCGCCACGTCGGCGGCCCGGCCGGCGGGATCAGCCGTCCCGGCCGTTGAGCAGTTGATCGAAGCTGGTGGTGAGGGCGAACGGGTCGACGGGCCCGCTGGACGGGGTACTGCGCCGCACCAGCTCGGCCAGTTCCCGACCGGCGCGCTCGATCCGGGCGCGCAGCGCACCGTCGACGGTCCCGCCGGACCAGTCCTCCGGTGCGGCGAAGACCGCGGTCGGCGTCACCACCGCCCGCAGGTAGGTGAACATCGGACGGAGCGCGTGCTCCAGCGCCAGGGAGTGCCGTGCGGTGCCGCCGGTCGCGCCGACCAGCACCGCACGGCCGCCGATCGCGTCGGCGTCGACCAGGTCGAAGAACGACTTGAACAGACCGTTGTACGAGGCGTTGAAGATCGGACTGACGGCGATCAGCCCGTCGGCGCCGGTGACCTCGTCCAGCACCTGCCGCAGCGGCTCCGACGGAAAACCGGTGAGCAGGTGGTTGACGATGTCGTGGGCGTGTTCGCGCAGTTCCACCGGGCGCAGCTCGACCTGCTCGCCGTGCCGGACCAACTCGTCGCGGGTGGCCACGGCGAGTTGGTCGGCCAGCAGCCGGGTCGATGAGGGCTGGCTGAGACCGGCCGAGACCACGGCGAGGGTACGCACGGTCATCGCGCGGCCTCCGGTGCCCGGCCGGTGACGTCGTCGATGGCGTGGACGGTGCTGTCGCTGCCGCCCCCGGCGGCGGCCAGCAGCGAGGCGTGGGTCGGCGCCAGCGGCACGTGCGCCGGCCGCAGCGACTCGAATTCCTTGCGCAGCACCGGCACGACCTCCTCGCCGAGCAGATCGAGCTGCTCCAGGACGGTCTTCAACGGCAGCCCGGCGTGGTCGACGAGGAACAACTGCCGCTGGTAGTCACCCACGTAGTCGCGGAAGCTGAGCGTACGGTCGATGACCTGCTGCGGGCTGCCCACGGTCAGCGGGGTCTGCGCGGTGAACTCCTCCAGCGAGGGGCCGTGGCCGTAGACCGGCGCGTTGTCGAAGTAGGGGCGGAACTCACGTACCGCGTCCTGGGAGTTGCGCCGCATGAACACCTGGCCACCGAGACCCACGATCGCCTGGTCGGCCGAGCCGTGACCGTAGTGCTCGAAACGCTGCCGGTACAGGCCGACCATCCGCCGGGTGTGCTCAGCGGGCCAGAAGATGTGGTTGGCGAAGAACCCGTCGCCGTAGTAGGCGGCCTGCTCGGCGATCTCCGGGCTGCGGATGGAGCCGTGCCACACGAACGGGGGTACCCCGTCGAGCGGGCGCGGCGTCGAGGTGAACGACTGCAACGGGGTGCGGAACTTGCCCTTCCAGTCGACCACGTCCTCGCGCCACAGCCGGCGCAGCAGGTCGTAGTTCTCGATGGCGAGGGGGATACCGTTGCGGATGTCCTGGCCGAACCAGGGGTAGACCGGCCCGGTGTTGCCCCGGCCCATCATCAGGTCGACCCGACCGTCGGCGAGGTGTTGCAGCATCGCGTAGTCCTCGGCGATCTTCACCGGGTCGTTGGTGGTGATCAGGGTGGTCGCGGTGGAGAGCAGCAGCCGCTCGGTGCGGGCGGCGATCCAGCCCAGCATGGTGGTGGGCGACGAGGGCACGAACGGCGGGTTGTGGTGCTCGCCGGTGGCGAAGACGTCGAGGCCGACCTCCTCGGCCTTCAGCGCGATGGTCACCATCGCCTTGATCCGTTCGGCTTCGGTGGGCTCCCGGCCGTTTGTCGGGTCGACCGTGACGTCGCCGACGGTGAAGACTCCGAACTGCATGACCGCTCCCTCGTGTCGTCCGACCGGGCGGTGCTGCCCGACGCCCCCGACAACATATTTGACGAATCAACTATTCCGCGAGCCCGCCGCACACCAGTGTCCCCCGTCACGCCCGTCTCATCCCCGAGGCCGATCGACGACGCCGGTCGCGGGCGGCCCTCAGGCTCGTCGGCGGGGCACGTGCCGCCGGTACGGACTGACGGTGGGGTCGCCGGTGATCCAGAACCGCCACGGCACGTCGTGCGCGGCGGCCACGCCGACGCGTGGGCCGACGGAGATGGCCGACGGCGTGACCGGGCGGGTCGGCGGCGTCAGCAGCAACGGTCCGGTCCCGTCGAGCATGCAGGTGCCGTTCGCCGCCGCGTCGACGCCGAGCGCGACCACCAGCCGTGCGGGTCCGCGCGCGAGATCCCGGTCGGCCACCTCGCCACGCCGCTTGCGGGCCAGGTCCATACCGTCGACCACCTCGCCGGCGCGCAGCAGGACCGCCGCCGCCTCCCCCTCGTCGCCGCAGACGACGTTCAGGCACCAGTGCATCCCGAAGACGAAGTAGGTGTAGGCGTAGCCCGCGGGACCGAACATCACAGTCGTCCGGGGCGTCGGTCCGCGATGCGCGTGCGAGGCGGGATCCACACCGGTGCCGGCGTACGCCTCGACCTCGGTCAGTCTGATCCGGACCCCGTTGGCCGACACCTCCCAGCCCAGCAGCTGCCGCGCCGTCTGCGCGACGTCGGCGGCCGGGGTCGTCAGCCAGGGATGGTCCACGCCTCCAGATAACCCGGCCGGGGTCCAACCGGCAAGCCGCGCTCCCGTGCTGATCCAGGGCCACGGCCGCGACATCCGGCAGGCAGGACGCGAAGATCACGCAGAGGATCGAGGTGCGACGAGATCGTTCTCGTAGGCGGCGATGACGAGCTGGGCTCGATCCCGGGCGTCGAGCTTGGTGAGCAGGTTGCCGACGTGAGTCTTGACAGTCTTGATCGAGATGGTGAGTGTCCGAGCGATCTCGTCGTTGGACAGGCCGCGGGCCACGAGAGACAGCACCTCGGTCTCGCGGCCGGTGAGCCTGTCGATCTTACGGACCTCGGGTGGGCCGGGCCGGTCGAGGTAGTGCGCGACGAAGCGAGTGAGAATGCTGGGAGCGAAGAGGGACTCGCCCGCGTGGGTCCGTCGGATTGCGTCGACGAGTTGGTCCGGGTGGGCGTCCTTGAGCAGGAACCCGTGCGCCCCGGCGCGCAGCGCGGCAGCCACGTACTCGTCGAGCGCGAACATACTGAGCACGAGGACCCTGGTACCGCTCAGGTCGGTGGCGGCGGCGATGCGTCCGGTCGCTTCAATGCCGTCGCCGTCGGGCATCCGGATGTCCATCAGGACGACGTCGGGGCGGCGTTCACGGGTGAGCGACACGGCCTCGTGTCCGGTGGCAGCCTGACCGACGACGGTGAGGCCCGGGGTGCCGTCGATGAGCAGGGCGAGGCTGTGCCGCAGGAGCGGCTGGTCGTCCGCGACGAGCACCCGGATGCTTGTGGATCGGCCCGCTGATTCAGTTGTCATCCGGACCGCCGGGCCGGCAGGCGCGCCGTGAGCTGGAAGCCCGGCCCGGACGGGCCAGCGCGCAGGGCACCATCGAGCATGCTCACCCGCTCGCGCAGACCGTCCAGGCCGTGGCCGGCCCCGGGGCGGGCTCGCCAGCCGGGACGGGGACCGGTGTCCCGTACCTCCACCACGATCGCGTCGCCGTCGCGATCCACGGTGACGTGCACGCAGGTCGGCCCGGCGTGCCGGGCCGTGTTGCTCAGGCCCTCGCGGACGATCGCGCACACGGTGAGCTGCACGCCCGGTGGCACCTCACCGACCTTCCGCACCTCGACAGTGGCGGCGATCCCGGCGGCGGTCGTGGAGCGCACGATCTCCGGTAGGGCGTCGAGTGTGTCGGGCGGCCGCAAGGGAGCGGGCTCGGCGCCAGGTGCGCGGAGCACGTCGAGCATCCGCCGCAGTTCGGCCGTGGTCTCCCGACCGACCTGTTCGATGTCGGACAGGGCGTTCGCCCGTTCGGCCTCACCGGTTGGCCCGGTCACCCGGGCGGCCGTGGCGGCACGCACCGTGACCAGGCCCAGGCCATGCGAGACGAGATCATGAAGCTCACGGGCGATGCGCAACCGTTCCGCCGCCGCGGCCCGCTCAGCCGCCCAGGCGGTCAACCGGTCCTCGTACACCCGCCGTTCCTGACGGGCGCCAATCACCGCCCAGAGCAACGCTGCGACGGCGGTCGTGGTGATCACCGTCAGCAGGAGCGTCCCGGCCGGCCCCACGGTGCCCGCCGTCATCAGGCAGAGGAGCAGAGCCACCGGCACCGAGACTGCGACGGCGGACAGCCAGGGCCGCCGTGTCGGTCGCCCGTCAGGTGCCATCTCGCGAGTCTAGGAACCCGGACCGTGGCCTGACATCGGACCTGGGTCGGAGCGACCTGAGGTGGGAGGGCTGGCGGAAGTCCCGGCTCTGGTCCGATGACGCGGATCGGCACCCTGAGCTGACATGGTGCTCATGCTGTCAGTCGAGCGTCTGGTCAAGCGGCGCGGCTCCCGCGAGATCCTCACCGATGTCACCTTCCGGGCCGCACCGGGCCGGGTGACAGGTCTGCTGGGGCCGAACGGTGCGGGCAAGTCATCCACCCTGCGCATCCTGTTGGGCCTGGACCGGGCGGATGCCGGCACGGCCCTGGTCGACGGCCAACCGTACCGGCGCCTGCGCCAGCCGTTACGCACCGTCGGGTCGATGCTGGAGGGTTCCGGCGCACACCGCTCCCGTACCGCGCGCAACCACCTCACCTGGATGGCGCGCAGCAACGGCATCCCGATCCGGCGGGTGGCCGAGGTGCTCGATCAGGTCGGGCTCGGTGCCGCCGGAGGAACCAGGGTCAGCCGGTTCTCGCTCGGCATGTGCCAGCGGCTCGGGCTGGCCGCCGCGCTGCTCGGCGAACCCCGTGCACTTGTGCTCGACGAGCCGGTGAACGGGCTCGATCCGGAGGGCATTCGCTGGATCCGCGTTCTGCTGCGCGGGCACGCGGATGCCGGTGGCACCGTGCTGCTCTCCAGCCACCTGATGAGGGAGGTGGACGAGATCGCCGACGACCTGGTCGTCATCGCCCACGGCCGGGTCGTCGCCGCCGGCCCGATCCGCGAGGTCACGGCCGGCTACCCGACCCTGGAGGATGCCTTCTTCGCTCTCACCGGGCCGACGGCAGGTGGGCGATGACCTTCTTCGACACGGTCGTCGCCGAGATTCGAAAGACGGCGACGCTGCCGGCGACCGCTGTCGCGCTGGCTGTCACGGTGCTCGGTCCGGTCGCGATCACTCTGATCAACTCCGTCGGCGTCCGCGCCGCGCTGCGCAGCGGACGGCCCGAGCTGACGGCCTACACCTCGCCTGTTGAGGCGGTCTTCTCCGCGGTGCCGATCGGCACGGTCGGCGCGGTGGTCCTCGGCGTCGTCGCCGTAGGCGGCGAGTACACCGCGAACAGTGCCAGGATCGGCGGCGGTCGGCAGATCACCACGACCCTCACCGCTACCCCCAACCGCCTCGGCGTGCTGGCCGCCAAGGTCGCCAGCGTCGTCCTGCTGGTCGCGGTAGCGGCTCTGGTGGTGATTCCCGCCTCGTTGGCGCTGGCCGGCGGGATAGTCGGCACCGACGCTCCGCCGGCCCCGGAAGGGGTGCTGTCCCGCTCCGTCGGTGCCGGGATCTATTGGATGCTCGCGGCGCTGATCGCCCTCGCCGTCACCGTCTTCACCCGCAACGGGATCGTCCCGATCATCGTGCTCGTGGTGAACAGCAGCCTCGTCTCGGTCTCCGTGCTGCTGTCGCACCTCACCCCGCTCGCGAGGTTCCTGCCCGATCTCGCGGGCATGAGCATGTTCGCCGGTGACCTGCTGGCGTTCGACGACGCGCTCGCCCCGGTCACGGGCGGCCTGGTCATGGCCACCTGGACGGCAGGGCTGCTCGCGCTGGCCAGTGCGGTTTTCCTGCGGCGGGACGCGTGATCCGCTCCTGCGCCCGCGCCACCGTCGCGGAGTTGACCAAGCTGTTCGGACTGCCTGCGGCGCTGGCCGCGGTCTTCGGCACGATCGGCGCAGCCGTCGCCATCACCGGGGCGTTGGCCGCCTCGCCGGTCGGGGCGAACGAGCCGGTCGCAGTCGTCCTCCAAGCGGTGCCGTACCTCCAGGCCGGCACCATCTCGCTCGGCGTCCTCGCGGTCGGGACCGAGTACGCCGATGGGCAGATCCACACCACCCTGCTGTGTGTGCCGGACCGCCTGGCCGTGCCGGCTGCCAAGACCTTCGCCTACCTGGCCTGGGCTGTCGTAACCGCCGTCGCGGCGCTCGCCGTCGGGCTGCTCACGGCCCGAATCGCGCTGGCCACGCGGGACGTCCCGGTGGTCACCGACGGTTTCCCGTGGAAAGTCGTCGGCGCGGCGGCCTACCTCGCGCTCATCGGGTTGCTCGGGCTGGCTCTGGCCGCGCTCCTGCGAGCCGTCGTTTCCGCTCTCGTCGTCACGCTCAGCCTGGTTCTGGTCGCCTCGCCGGTGCTGGACGCCGTCACCCCGCACGCTCGTTACCTGCCAGACCGGGCTGGTGGCCTGCTCTACCTTCCCGACCCGGCACGGGTCCTGACGCCCGCCACCGGCCTGCTCGTGCTGCTCGGTTGGGTCGTTGTCATCGGGAGTGGGGCCGTGGCTGCCTTCCGTCGCCGGGACGCCTGAGTACGCCGCCAACCTGTACGAGGCGCTCGCCCTCTTCCCGCACCGCCTCTCCACCCGTACCTCCCCCACCACCTGACCCGGGCGCGTTGAGGCAGCAGTTTCGGGGAAACTGTCGTCTCAGCGTGCCCGGTGGCGACAGTTTCCCCCGAAACTGCACGAGAGATCGCGAAGGGGTGCGGGTCAGCGGGGGACCACTGACTCGGCAGTCCAGGCGCGCCAGGTGGTCAGCTGGTCTGCGGCGGTGGCTAGTTGGTCGGCTACCGGGCCGGGGCCCGTGGAGCCGGGGGTGATCCGGGCGGCGAGGGCGGAACGGACCGAGAGCACGTCGCGGACGCTCGGGTCGAGGTGCTCGCTGACGGTGGCCAGGTCGGCGTCGGAGACCTCGTCGAGGGCGCAGTCCCGGGCCGCGCAGAGCGCCACCAGCTTGCCGGTGATCTCGTGCGCGTCACGGAACGGCACGCCCTTGCGGACCAGCCAGTCAGCCACCTCGGTGGCGAGGGAGAAGCCCACCGGCGCGGCGGCGACCAGGCGGTCGACGCGTACCGTCATGGTGGAGATCATCCCGGCCAGCGCCGGCAGCAGCAGTTCCAGGGTGTCGACCGCGTCGAAGGCCGGCTCCTTGTCCTCCTGCATGTCCCGGTCGTACGTCATCGGCAGGCCCTTGAGCATGGTCAGCACCGCGACCAGCCCGCCGACGAGCCGACCGGACTTGCCCCGGGCCAGCTCGGCGATGTCCGCGTTCTTCTTCTGCGGCATGATCGACGAGCCGGTGGCGAAGGCGTCGTCCAACTCGACCCAGCCGAACTCCTGCGACGTCCAGAGCACCACCTCCTCACCGAGCCGGGACAGATGCACCCCGATCATCGCGGTGACGAAGAGGAACTCGGCGACGAAATCCCGGTCGGCGACCGCGTCCATCGAGTTGGCGAAGGACGTCCGGAAGCCCAGCTCCTTCGAGACCGCCACCGGATCCAGCGGCAGCCCCGATCCGGCCAGCGCCCCCGCGCCGAGCGGACTGACGGCGGCGCGGTGATCCCAGTCGCGCAGCCGTTCCAGGTCCCGCAGCAGTGGCTGCACGTGGGCGAGCAGCCAGTGGCCGAAGGTGACCGGCTGGGCGTGTTGCAGGTGCGTCATGCCGGGTGCGGCGGTGTCCACGTGCCGTCCGGCCTGCTCGACGAGCGCCTCGGCCAGCTCCACCAGCCGCGCGGCCACGCCCCGCGCATGGTCACGCAGGTAGAGCCGCAGGTCGGTGGCGACCTGGTCGTTACGGGACCGGCCGGCGCGCAGCTTGCCGCCGAGGCTGCCGAGCCGTTCCAGCAGCCCGCGCTCCAGAGCGGTGTGCACGTCCTCGTCGTCGACGGTGGGACGGAACGTGCCCGAGGCGCAGGCGGCCTCCAGGTCGTCGAGGGCGGCGAGGATGCGGCCCAGTTCCTCCGGGTCGAGCAGGCCGGCACCGGCCAGCACCCGGGCGTGTGCCCGAGAACCGGCGATGTCGTACGGGGCCAGCCGCCAGTCGAACTGCACGCTCACCGACAGCCGAGCCAGGGCCTCGGACGGGCCGCCGGCGAAGCGCCCTCCCCACAGGCTCGTCCGGTTGGCCGCTGCGCTGTTCTCGGTCAGGCTCTTGTCATCCACCCGGTCAATTGTGGTCCCCACGATCAGCAGCCTCCCCACCGGGCACCCACGTCCGACACGACCTCACTCATGGCGTACCGCTCCCTTCGGCGCTGTCGTCCCGGCGGGCCCAGCCGGCGAGCCGTTCACCGAGCGCGGCGCCACCGTCAACGGCGCGCGCCACGACGAAGATGGTGTCGTCGCCGGCGATGGTGCCGACGACCTCCGACAGACCTGCCCGATCCAACGCGCTGGCCAGGTAGTGGGCGGCTCCCGGCGGGGTACGCAGGACCGCGATGTTGCCGCTGGAGTCGACCTCGTTGAGCAGTTCGCGCAGCAGCCGTACCAGGCGGGCCGGCGCCGCCTCGGCGTCGCGCAGCGGGCGATGGCCGTCCTCGGGGATGACGTAGACGGCTCGACCGTCACCACCCCGGGCGGTGACCGCGCCGAGTTCCTTCAGATCCCGGGAGAGGGTGGCCTGGGTGACCTGCACGCCCTCGTCGCCGAGCAGCTCGGCCAGCTCGGTCTGCGACCGGATCGGCTTGTCGCGGATCAGCTCGACGATGCGGGCGTGCCGAGCGCCCCGGGTCAGTGGTGCCGTCATGTCGGCTCTCCTTGGAGAAGGAAGGTCAGCAGCGCCTTCTGGGCGTGCAGCCGATTCTCCGCCTGGTCGAAGACGGCGCTGCGCGGGCCGTCGAGCACCTCGTCGGTGATCTCCTCGCCGCGATGCGCCGGCAGGCAGTGCAGCACGACGGCCTCCGGCGCGGCGTGCCCGAGCAACGCCTTGTTGACCTGGTACGGCAGGAACGGGGTGCTGCGGTCCAACCCGTCACCCTCCTGTCCCATCGAGGTCCAGGTGTCGGTGGCCACCACATCGGCGTCCCGCACCGCCGCCACCGGGTCGGTGAGTACCCGGACCGAACCGCCGGTGCCGGCGGCGATCGCCTCGGCGCGGGTCACCACGTCCGCGTCCGGATGGAAGCCGGCCGGGCCGGCGACCCGCACGTGCATCCCGGCCGTCGCGCCGGCCAGCAGGTACGAGTGGGACATGTTGTTCGCCGCGTCCCCGACGTAGGCCAGCGTCCGCCCGGCGGTACCGCCACACCACTCGCGGATGGTGAGCAGGTCCGCGAGCAACTGGCAGGGGTGGAACCCGTCGGTCAGCGCGTTTACCACCGGCACTGTGGCACCGGCGGCCACCGCCGCGATCCGGTCGTCGCCGTGGGTACGCAACACGATCGCGGCCACATAGCGGGACAGCACCCGACCGGCGTCGGCGAGCGACTCACCCCTGCCGAAGTGGGTGACCTGGGTGTCCACCACCAGGGGGTGACCACCGAGTTCGGCGATGCCGGCGTCGAAGGAGACCCGGGTACGCAGGCTCTGCTTGTCGAAGAGCACCGCCACCGAGCGGGGCCCGGCCAACGGCGCGAACGCGAAGCGGTCGGCCTTCATCCGGCCGGCCAGGTCGAGCACCGCGGACTGCTCGGCCGGAGACAGGTCGTCGTCGCGCAGGAAGTGCCGGGTCATGCGGAAGCCTCCGTCGGCGTCACCGGTTCGGTTGGGATCTCGGTGCGGGAGCGCCCCTGCGAGGGCGTTTCCGTAACCGGATCCGCGGCGACCGCCGGAGCGGCGGTCGAGAACGCGCCGCGGGACGGCGCATCCTGGGCACCGCGATCCGGAGCGCTCGTGGCGGCGCTCAGGGCGGCCGGCAGCGCCGCCAGGAAGGCATCGGCCTGAGCGGCGGTGAGGATCAACGGCGGGGCCAGGCGGATCACGTCGGGCTGGATCGGGTTGACCAGGAAGCCGGCCTCGCGCAGCGCGCCGGCGAGGGCCGCGGACACCGGAGCGGTCAGGGTGACGCCGAGCAGCAGCCCCACACCGCGTACCCCGCCCACCAGCGGATGACCGAGCGTCTCGATCCCCCGACGCAGCCGCTCACCGATCCGCTTGACGTGGTCGAGCAGCCCCTCACTGGCGATGGTGGAGATCACCGCCAGGGCGGCGGCACAACTGACCGGGTTGCCGCCGAAGGTGCTGCCGTGCGAGCCAGGGCCGAGCAGGTCGGCCGCCGGGCCGAAGGCCAGGGTCGCGCCGATGGGCAGGCCGCCCCCGAGCCCCTTGGCCAGGGTCACCACGTCCGGTTCGACGCCGTCGGCCTGGTGGGCGAACCAGTGCCCGGTCCGGCCGATGCCCGTCTGCACCTCGTCGAGCACCAGCAGGGCACCGTGCCGCGCGGTGATCCGCCGGGCCTCGGCGAGGTAGCCGGCCGGCGGGACCAGCACGCCGTTCTCACCCTGGATCGGCTCCAGGATCACCATGGCCGTGGCGTCGGTCACCGCCTCGGCCAGGGCGGCGACGTCACCGTACGGGACATGGGTGACCTCGCCCGGCAGCGGACGGAACGGGTCCGCCTTGGCCGGCTGACCGGTCAACGCCAGAGCGCCCATGGTGCGGCCGTGAAAGCCGCCGACGGTGGCCACCACCTGGGTGCGGCCGGTGCAGCGGGAGAGCTTGAACGCGGCCTCGTTGGCCTCGGCTCCCGAGTTGGCGAAGAACACCCGCCCCGGCCGGCCGGCCAACGCCAGCAGCAGCTCGGCCAGGGCCACCGGCGGCTCGGAGACGTACAGATTGGAGACGTGGCCGAGCGTCGCGACCTGCTTCGACACGGCCGCCACCACCGCCGGGTGGGCGTGGCCGAGCGAATTGACCGCGATGCCGCCGAGCAGGTCGACGTACTCCCGGCCGGCCTCGTCGACCACGACGGCGCCGGAGCCCGACACCAGCGCCATCGGCGGCGTGCCGTAGTTGTCCATCATCGCCTGCCGCCACCGGCTGACCAGAGCACTCATGAGGGAATCACCATCGTTCCGAACCCTTCCGAGGTGAACACTTCCAGCAGGGTGGAATGGGCGACCCGACCGTCCACGACGTGCGCGGCCGGCACTCCCCCGTTGACGGCCCGCAGGCACGCCTCCATCTTCGGCACCATGCCCGACTCCAGCGACGGCAGCAGCTTCGCCAGCTCATCGGTGCTGATCTCGCTGACCAGGCTGGACTTGTCGGGCCAGTCGGCGTACAGGCCGGGTACGTCGGTGAGCACCACCAGCTTGCGCGCCCGCAGGGCGACCGCGAGCGCGGCGGCGGCGGTGTCGGCGTTCAGGTTGTGCAACACCCCGTCCGCGTCCGGCGCCACCGTGGAGATCACCGGAATCCGGCCGGCGGCGATCAGGTCGTCCACCGCCGAGACGTCCACCGACTCCACGTCGCCGACCTGGCCGACATCGACCGGCTGACCATTGACGTACGCGGGCCGCCGCACCGCCGTGAACAGCCCGGCGTCCTCGCCGGAGAGACCGACCGCGAACGGCCCGTACGCGTTGATCAAACCGACCAGTTCCCGGCCCACCTGGCCGACCAGCACCATCCGGACCACGTCCATCGCCTCCGGGGTGGTCACCCGCAGGCCACCCCGGAACTCGCTGTCGATGCCCAGCCGGCCGAGCATCGCCGAGATCTGCGGGCCGCCGCCGTGCACCACCACCGGCTTGAGCCCGACGTACCGCAGGAACACCATGTCGGCGGCGAAGGCCCGCTGCAACTCCGGGTCGACCATGGCGTTGCCGCCGTACTTGATCACGACCGTGGAACCGGAGAAGCGGGCCAGCCACGGCAGCGCCTCGATCAGCGTGGCGGCCTTCGCCTGGGCGCGGGTCAGATCAGAGCTGAGGGTCACCGGGTCGACCTTTCGTTCGCGACTGCGGGACTCCGCTGCGCTGCGTTCCTCGCGCTCACGTTGAGTAGGCCGAGTTCTCGTGCACGTAGGCGTGCGACAGGTCGTTGGTCCACACCGTCGCCTCGGCGGTACCGGCGTGCAGGTCGATCCGGATCGTGACGTCCCGGCCGGAGAGGTCGACCTTCGAGCGGTCCTCGGCCGCCGCACCGCCCCGGCAGACCCAGATGCCGTTGACTGCCACGTCCACGGCGTCCGGCTCGAAGGCGGCGGTGGTGGTACCGACAGCGGCGAGGATCCGGCCCCAGTTCGGGTCGTTGCCGAACAGCGCGGTCTTCACCAGGTTGTTGCGGGCCACCGTCCGGCCCACCTCGACCGCGTCGTCCTCGTCGGCGCTGCCGACGACCTCGATGGCGACCTGCTTGGTGGCGCCCTCGGCGTCGGCGATCAGTTGCTGGGCCAGATCGTGACAGGCGGCGGTGACCGCCGAGACCAGCTCCGTCTCGCTCGGCGCGACGCCCGAGGCACCGCTGGCCAGCAGCAGCACCGTGTCGTTTGTCGACAGGCAGCCGTCGGAGTCGACCCGGTCGAAGGTGACCCGGGTGGCCGCCCGCAGCGCGGCGTCGAGCGTCTCCGGCCCGGCCACCGCGTCGGTGGTGAGGACGCAGAGCATGGTCGCCATCGCCGGGGCCAGCATGCCGGCGCCCTTGGCCATGCCGCCGACGCTCCAGCCGGCGCCGGAGACGACTGTGGTCTTCGGCCGGGTGTCCGTCGTCATGATCGCCTCAGCGGCGGCACCACCGTTGTCGCCCAGGCTGCCGACAGCAGCGGCGACCCCGGCCAGAAGCCGGTCCATGGGCAGCCGTTCGCCGATCAGGCCGGTGGAGCAGACCGCCACCTCGCCCGCGCCGATCTGATGCACGTCGGCCGAGGCCAACACGGCGGCGGTGTGCTCGGCGGTGGCATGGGTGTCCTGGAAGCCGGCCGGGCCGGTGCAGGCGTTCGCGCCGCCGGAGTTGAGCACCACCGCCCGCACGATGCCGCCCTGGACGACCTGCTGGCTCCAGAGCACCGGCGCGGCCTTGACCCGGTTGGCGGTGAAGACCCCGGCCACCGCAGCGTCGGGGCCGTCGTTGACCACCAGCGCCACATCCGGCTCGCCGCTGCTCTTCAGGCCGGCGGCCACCCCGGCCGCCCGGAAACCCCGGGGTGTGGTCACGGTCACGGTGCGGTCCCCCAGACGGACAGGCCCGTGGCTTCGGGCAGACCGAACATCAGATTGGCGTTCTGCACCGCCTGACCGGCGGCACCCTTGCCGAGGTTGTCCAGCGCGGCGACCACGATCAGCCGACCGGAATCGACGTCGACGGTGGCCTGCAGATGGCAGGAGTTGCCGCCCAGCGTGGCGGCGGTGTGCGGCCACCGCCCCTCGGGCAGCAGATGCACGAACGGTTCGTCCGCGTACGCCTGCGCCAGCACCGCGCGCGGGTCGGTCTCGCCGGTCGGCAACACGGTGACCGTGGCCAGGATGCCGCGCGGCATCGGCGCCAGCACCGGCGTGAACGACAGCCCGGTCGCGCCGGTGGCCTGCTTGATCTCGGGTACGTGCTGGTGCGCGCCCACCTTGTAGGGCGACAGGTCGCCCATCACCTCGCTGGCGAGCAGGTGCGCCTTGGCGGCCCGGCCCGCGCCCGAGGTGCCGGACGCGGCGACGACCACCACGTCGTCGGGTCGGGCGACACCGGCGGCGATCAGCGGGGCCAGCGCGAGGATGATCGTCGCCGCGTAGCAGCCGGTGCTGGCCACCCGTTCGGCGGCGGCGATCCGCTCCCGCTGACCCGGCAACTCGGGCAGGCCGTAGGTCCACGCGCCCGCGTGCGGGCCGCCGTAGTAACGGGCCCAGGCGTCGGCGTCCACGAGCCGGTGGTCGGCACCGAGATCGACGATCCGGACCCCGGCGGGCAGCTGCGCCGCGAGGGCGGCGGACTCGCCGTGCGGCAGGGCGAGGAAGACGAGATCGGCCTCGGCCAGCACCTCCGGCGCGGTCGCACCGAGGGTCACGTCCAGCCCGGTCAGCTGCGGGTGGACCGCGTCGAGCCGTTGCCCGGCCTGACTGTGCGCGGTCGCCGCGACCAGGTCGAACTCGGGATGTCCGGCGAGCAGGCGGAGCAGTTCACCACCGGCGTACCCACTCGCTCCGGCCACCGCAGCCCGAATCCCCATACCTACCTCCGCATGACTATGCAGCGAGGATAGCCTCGAAAGAAAGTTACTGCAAGGTCATACAGTCGTGCGCATGGTGATGTAAAGCCGGGTGCGGTGGCCCTCCGGTGCCGAAGAAGGGCCACCGCACGATCAATTGGCTCGCCCCGACAGCCCGTGCTGACGCTCGTACGTCCGCAGCGCGGCGTCCCACGCCTGCGTGTACTCGGACGGCCCAAGACCGAGATCACCGTGGCCCTTCACCGCCTCCCGCAGCAGACTCACCAGATCCGGGACGGTGTCACGGCGCTCCACCACGTACCGCTGGAAGACCTCGGCGAACTGCTCCCCAGCCAGCCGCGCCGCATGCCCGGTGACCGGGTCGTCCTCCAGGCTCTGCAACACCGCAGCCCACCGGCGGGTCAGGTCGTCGGCCTGCCAGGCACGGATCTTCTGTAGCTCGTGGTGGCACTCGAGTTCGATCCGCTCCTCCCAGTACGGGCGCAGCCGCTCCCGCACCCGCTCGTCGGGGCTGACCCGTAGATGAACTCCGAACTGCGGCAGGCTCGCGTCCTGCGGCCACCGTTGGTGCATCAGGAGGTTGTTCAGCGCCCGCTCCAGGTCGTGAGCGCGGTGCGGTTCGTGCTCGCGGGCGAGGTCCACCGCCCGCTCCCGGACGATTCCACCCGCCCACGGCAACAACCGCTCGGCGCGCAGGCGCAGTTCCTCGAACCCCATGTTCGACGCGGTCCAGAGGTAGACGACGTGCAGGCGGAAATCGAAAGCGTCGCCCTTGGCCGGCACCAGGAGGGGTTGCGGTACGTCCTGCCGAAAGCTCACCCGAACGGGTACGGGCGGCAGCGGAGCGGGAGACGGCGGAAAGATGGAGTGCCACCATCGGCGATCGGCCTGCCTCGGCACCGAGTGGTGGACGTGCGGGTTCCCGGCGGGTTGAGTGCTCATCGGTTGTCCTCATCGATAAGTTGTCCGACATCGGCAAGCAGGGCGTTCCGGGGCATCACCGGGTGCCACACATGCCGTAGCTGGTGGTGGAGTCGCCGACGCAACGGAATCCGTCCCGCCACCACGAGTCGCAGCAGCGCCAGGACGTGCCCAGCGACCTCCGGTTGGCCGTCCGCCCGGTTGAGCCAGGAGCCGAGGGTCCGCCAGGACCGGTACGCCGTTTCCGGCAGGCTCAGCGCCGTCGCCCAAAGCGTCGCCAGGTCCTCGTCGGTGATAACCCCCGTACGGGCGAGGTCCAGCAGTTCCGGCCAGTGTTCCCGAGGCGGCCGCGCCCACCGTTCGGCAAGAACCCGCAGCGTTCGGGCGGCGTGCAGCGGTACCTCGCGGTCGGGCGACCGGGTCCACTCGACCAGATCGGGCACCAGGGCGGCGGCGTGGCCACTCTGATACACCTCGATCAGGCCCCGAACCACGGAGTTGTTCCAGCGTTGCATGCGCGCTGACGCCACCAGGCGTAGCTGCACCAGCGCCGCGTCAGGCCAGAGACGGGCCAGCCCGAGTTCGTGGGCTCGGGCCACGGTGTCCCGCAGATGGCCGGCCGGCCCGGCTGCCCAGCGATCCAGCTCGGCCCTGACCCGCTGTCTCAGATGGGGTTGCATCGCCATCGCCACCAGCACGATCGCGGCCGCCTGCCGAACTCCGGCCCGCCGCTCCCGGGCCAGATCCCGTACCGTGTCCAGGGCCGCCTGCACGTCTCTGCTCGCCGTCCAACCGACCGCCCCGGCCGCCGCCTGGCGTACGGCCGGCTGTTCGGCCCGGACCAGATCCGCGAGCCAGCCGAGCAACACCCGAGGTGGGTACCAGTCCGTCCAGGCCACGTCGAGCACGGCGGAGCGCAGTTGCTCGCTGCCTGCGGCGAACTGGAGATGGGCAGCGCCCACGGCCCACCCGTCGGCCGGTGCCACCACCGCCGCCCGCAGCGTCGTGCCGAGCAGCTGATCGACGGTGGTTCCGCGTAGGCGCAGCGGAACCGTCGCCGGTGGCATCGGCGCGTCGGCCGACACGAGCCGGTCGGCGTACCCGAGCCCGTCAGCGGCCACGAGCCGGTCGGCGGCGAGGCGGATCTCCGAGGCGGAGAGGCCGACCAGAACCGCGCAGGAGAGCCGGAACGCCCGTACCTGGTCCCGGGACCAACCTACCGAGGCACCGGCGCCGTCCTCCGCGTCGAGAATGCGCGCCGCGCGCTCGCGCAGCTGCCGGGGCAGTAGCTCCGCCAACCGGGCGGTCAGCGCCGCGGCGCGTGGTGCCGTGCGGGCGATCGCCTGCACCACCGCAACGACCTCGCGTGGCCGAGGTTCCCCGCCGAGGTAGGTCGCCAGCAAGGGATGCCGGACGCACTCCTCGTCGACGTACCGTTCGACGCACCCGCCGTCACAGCCGTCCGCGCAGAAGTCGACGCACGGCACCGTCAACTCACGACGCAGCCGGGTGCGAAACACCTCCTCCGCTGGCGGCGGTCGATGCTCGACCACATGGCCGCTGAGATCCTGGATCCGCCGCGAGAAGTCGCCGACGAGAAGCAGGGTCACCCCGTGGGTCTCGGCGCGGGCCGCCAAGGCGACGAGGGTGTACGAGTCCACCGCGCGCACCGTCTCGTCGCTGAGCCGCAGCACGTAGCCGCATCCGCTACGGGGAACGGAGTTCGTGCCGAGCAGGTCGGCGAGTTGCTCGACGCCGAGAACACCTACCCGGCCGAAGCCGTGCCGGCGGGCCGAGGCGACCAGCGCGGAGGTGAAGCGGCCGCTGCCGGGCGGCCCGGACAGGCACACCAGGTGGCGTTGCTTCAACTGCCGGTCGAGCTGCTGATCGCTCGCGGCGGGAGCGTACGCGAAGGCGACCTCCCGTACGGTCGATTCGCTCAGTGTCTCCGCCCAGACGCGACCACCCCCGGCGGTTGCCGCGGCGGTGACGCTGACCGTGCCGATGGCGAGCGCGCCAGGACCGATCGCGTTCTGCCCCTGTACCTGCATGTCGCCGACATCGATGCGCCCGCTGCCGCCGAGCAGACCGGCGAGACGACGCAGCACGTCGGCGGAGTCCAGCGGCTCCTCGGCCTCGTCGGTGTCCTCGACATCCTCCGGCTCCCGCTCCGTGGATGGTGGGTCCGCAGCGGTCGAGCCGCTGTCCGGCGCGGGTCCGGGGCGGTCCTCCCGCGGCTGGTCGCCCGGTGGCTCCAGCCCAGCATCGGCCGGCACGGCTTCGGAAGCGGACCACGCCGGATCCGGACGGTGGTCGCTCACCGGTCCGTACCTCCACCGAGATTCGCGTCACGACCGATCGACCCGATCGCCGTGGCACCCGGGCCGATGGCGTTCTGCCCCTCGACGGTGATGTCGCCGGTTCGGATCCCGCCCGGGGCGGGGATGTCGCCATCCCGGGTCGCGCGCGAACGGCGAGCAGAGACATCCGACGTGTCCCCAGCCGGTGAGGTGGACTCCGGGGATCCGTCCACCCAGGAGGCCAGGTCCTCGTCGACGACGCAGAGCCACGCCGGCTCCTGAAATCCCTTGCTCGCGTGGACCACGTCGATCCGACGGAACCGTTCCGGGCGGAGCTCCTCGGGATACTCGGTGACAACGTCACGGTAGATGTCTGCGGACACCACAAGCGCGATCCCGGCCTCGGGGAAGGCGGCCAGAGCCCGGCGGACCGGCTCCGCGTCGCACAACCTGCTGACCAGCACGACCGCTTGCCCGGGAAATCCATTGGCACCGTCGAGGTGCACCATGCCCTGGTGCACCGCAACCCTGAGCCGGATGCGGGCCGCCGGCAGCCGGCTGGCGTTGTACCGCCGCAGCAGCCGATTCAGCTCCGGCACGAACCGGCCGATCACTCTCGCCTCGGGTATGTCGTGCGGCAGGATTGCCAGTTCGCCATCGCCCGACTGCTGCGTCGTCCAGCCCACCCGGTCCATGCCCACGTCGCCGGCTGCCTCCCGCAGCAGGCGGTGAAAGTCGTGCTGAGCCTCGTACTGCTGAAGGTTGGTACGCCGGCTGTAGCGTTCCATGTCCACGCAGACCAGCAGGCGCCGCTCGGGATGTCGCATGTGGTCGGTCCTCCTCACCATGGCCCGTCAGAGCCGGGCACCAGGTGACATCCAAGACGCGACGAAACTCGGAGATCCCGTAGAAAGACGGCATCGCCGCGTTTGTCGTCCACCCGTCATCCCTTCCTGTGCGGGTGTCTCCACCCGACCGAACGGATGGAGTTGGCCCATGTGGACCCTGCCGATCGACCTGCTCCTGGGGTCGGGGCTACCGGCGTGGCCGACGCTCGGGCTGTTGGTCGCCTACCTGCTCGCGGTGGCGCTGTTCCGCCCGGCGTCGCGCACCGCGAGAGAACGGTTACGCTTCGATCGCCTTCGTTGGTTGAGAAATGTGGGAGCGTTGATGCGGCGAGAAACGCCTCAGCCCGCACAGTGGCCCTACGGCACATTCCTGCAGCGGCTGGGTCCCACAGTCCGCGCGGCGTTGTTGGAACTCGGCGTCCGCCGTCAGGTGCCGGCCGGTCAGATCCTGATTCACGAGGGTCGTCAAGAGTCACACCTGGTTCTGATCGAGCACGGGCTGACCAAAGTCACCGCCGCGCTGCCGGACGGCCGGACCGCGCTGTTGTCACTTCGGGTCGGGGGTGACCTCGTCGGCGAGATGTCCGCGCTTAACGAACAGCCTCGGTCGGCCACGGTCACCGCGTGCGGACCGGCCCGCTACAGCGTGATCCCGTGCGACCGCTTCCGGACCTTCCTACGCGGGAACCCCGACGCGGCGCTCGAACTCGCCGCCATGGTCTCGGACCGGCTGCGCTGGTCGAACCGGCGACGGATCGACTTCACCTCGTACCCGGTCAAGATCAGGGTGGCACGGGTCGTGGCGGAACTGTCCCGCACCCACGGTCAGCGGGCGCCCGACGGTGTCGTCATCGATGTTCGGCTCACCCAACCGGAACTCGCCACGATCTGCGGCGCCTCCGAGACCTCGATCCAGAAGAGCCTGCGTGATCTGCGAACCGAGGGCCTCATCGACACTGACTACCGGCGGATGACCGTCCTCGACCCGCCGCGGCTGCGGGCGGTGGGGCAGCTCGACGCCGAGGAGAGGTAGCCGGGTACCGTTCCGGCGCCCGGCGGCAGGAACAGGCCCGACAGCTTCCCGGGGTCAGAGGCGGCCCTCGGCGACCGCGTGGGTCACCCAGGGGATGACCTCGTCGAGCATCTCGTCCAGGGTCGTGGTGGCGGTGAAGCCGAGCACCTCGCGAGCCTTCGTGGTGTCCGGTACGCGTTTTTGTACGTCGTACTGGAAGGGTTCGTCGCTGACATGCCGGAACGGCACGTCAGGTCCCTTGATCTTGCGCCAGATCAGCTCGGCCAGCTCCAGGACGGTGGTCGACTCGGCGGTGGAGAGGTTGAAGTCCTCGTTGCGCGCCGCCGGGTGCTCGATGGCGAGCGCGATCCCCCGGGCCAGGTCGCCGCCGTAGGTGTAGTGCCGCACCTGGTCGCCGTCGCCGAGGATGTGCAGCGGATCCTGCCCCTTGACGATCTTCTGCACCAGGTCCGGTACCACGTGCGACATGGCCAGCTTCACGTTGCCGGAGTGCACCTCGGCCTGGCCCAGCGCCCGCCCCTCCCCCACGCCGACACAGTTGAACGGCCGCACGATCGTGTAGGGCAACTGGTACTGGTCCCAGGCCGCCCGGGCGTAGTACTCCACGGCCAGCTTCTGGAAGCCGTACGAGGACAGCGGCGGCGGGATGCGCCGCTCGTCGCCCTCCCGGCTGGGCCAGTGCTCGGTGGACTCGAACACCATCGAGGAGGAGAGGTAGGTGACCTTCGACAGGCGACCGGCGCGGTGTGCCCGCAACGCCGCGTCGCAGGTCGCCGCCATGATCCGCTCGTTGGTGGCGAGCAGGTCGTAGGCGTACGCGTGGAAGTAGGAGATCCCGCCGATCATCGCGGCGCCGGCGACCAGGTGGTCGCAGCCGTCGAGCAGCCCGGTCAGCAGATCGGTGTCGCGGGCGTCCCCCTCGACGAACCGGAACCGGGGGTGCCCCGCGTGGCTCTGGGTCACCGGCCCGTACTTCGAGAAGTTGTCGACGCCCACCACCTCGTGGCCACGGTCGAGCAGCTCCGCGACGAGATAGCCGCCGATGAATCCGGCCGAACCAGTTACCAGGACCTTCGCCACGTACGCTCCTATGCCGTCTTCTCGTACTCGGTGCCACGCGGGGTCGGCACGGCCGCCGTCCGCACCCGGGCGGTCAACTTCTCCCGGCTCAACCGTCGACCGTAGGCGAACAGGTACCAACGCAGGTAGCCGGGGAGGAAGCGGCCGAGGTCGAAGTGGGACTCGCCAAGCGGACGGTCCAGCCAGATGGTCGGGATCTCGGCGACGGGCAGGCGCAGCCGGGTGGCCTTCGCGGTGAGTTCCAGCCCAATCTCGAAGCCGGTCCGCGACTCGATGCCGACCTCGCGGACGAACGTCGTATCGTACGCCTTGAAGCTGTTGGTGGCGTCCCGGGTGCCCGCTCGCGCGAAGGTGTAGAGGCTGCGCCCCGCCCAGCGCGACATCAGTCGCTTCAGCCTCGGTCCGCCGACCTGCTGACCACCCGGCATGTACCGGGAAGCCGCGGCGACCACCACGCCCCGGTCCACCAACCGGGCCAGTTCATCGATCTGGCGGGGATCGTCGCACCCGTCGGCCATCGTCACCACCGCGACCGGCGCCAGGGCCACGTCGATGCCGAACCGGATCGCGTTGGCCGGGCCCCGGCCGTAGGTGTTGAGCACCGCCCGGACCCTCGGGTCGGTACGCGCGATCCGCTCGACGTACGGGACCGTGGTGTCCTCGGGCATGTCGTGCACGATCAGCACCTCGGCGGGCAGCATCAGTTCGCGCAACATCCGCTCCAGGCAGCGGATGATCGCTTCGCCCTCGTTGTAGACCGGCACGATCACCGAGACCCGGGGGTTCATCACACCCGCACTCCCTGCCCGGTGAGGCCCCACATGTCGATCACCGGTTTGTCGGTGTCCAGGCGGGCGTACTGCTCGTGCGGTGCGGCGATGACCAGCAGGTCGGCCCGGCGCAACACCTCGTCGAGATCGACGAAGCGCTCGTCGACCACGTACGGGTCGGTGCAGAGCGTCTCCCGGGTCTTCAACGCCAGAATCTTGCGTAGCTTGTACGCCAGGCTCTCCCGGGGGTCGTCGCTGCCGCCCTTGAAGGCCATGCCGAGGATACCCACCGTCGAGGTCGCCAGGTCGAACCGGTCCTCCAGACGGGACACCAGGTACAGCGGCAGCCCCTCGTTGATCAACATCGCGGAGTGGCCGAGAACGAAGTTGTTCCGGTTGAAGGCGGCCAGTTGCATGGTGTCCTTGAACAGGCACGGTCCGGCGGCGAAACCGGGCATCGGCAGGTCGGCTGCGCGCGGATAGTCGTACGCCACCGCATGCCGGATCCGGGCGAAGTCCAGCCCGAAGTCGTTGGCCATCATCCAGAACTGGTTCGCGGTGGCGAACTTGATGTACCGCCAGGTGTTGGTGAACAGCTTCGCCAGCTCGGCCTCCTCGGGTTCGAGCGGGACGATCTGGTCGGTCAGGTGCCGGAACAGCTGCTCCGCCCGGGTCCGCGCCTCCGGGGTCCGTGCGGCGACGATCTGCGGCAGGGTGAACAACTCGGTCATCGCCCGGCCTTCGGCGATCCGCTCCGGGCAGAACGCCACGTCCGCGCGCAGGCCCTTGCCGGCCAGCAGTTTCTCGGTCAGCGCGGTGACTCCGGGGTAGACGGTGCTGCGCAGCACGATCAGCTGACCATCGCGCAAATGCTCGGCGCAGCGTTCCAGCGCGCGGGGCACGGCACGGAGATCCGGGTTGAGGTGCTCGTCGACCGGTGTGCCGACCACGACGATCAGATGCTCCGAGGCTCCGACAGCGGCGGGGTCGGTGGTGGCGCGCAGCCGCCCGGCGGCCACCGCCTCGGCCAACGGACCGGCCGCGCCGGGCTCGGCGAAGGGCAGGGTGGCAGCGTTGACTCCCGCGACAGCCTCGGCGTTGATGTCGTACAGCACGACCGACAGCCCGCGGGCGGCGAAGGCGATGCCCAGTGGCAGGCCCACCCGGCCACAACCACCGACTATGCAGACGTCGACCGAGGCGGGCGGATCATCGGACATGAGGGGGCTCCCGTGGGGGTGGCGGGGGTGCTGCGGATGACGGCACTCGGAATCCAAGCAGGCTAACCGCTCTGAGGTAACTCGCGGGTAACCGAACAGCCATCGGTGTCGACCTTTCGGTCGATCCCACACCGAGCGCCTTGCCGGCGTCATCGACCGTACACATCGTCAGTGCCGGTACCCACTCCTGGAAAGGAAGGGGCTCCTCCGCTACACGTCGTAGCGGAGGAGCCCCTTCCGCTGCCTGTCAGGTGCCGCGGAGGGTGGCGTCCCAGCGTTCGGCGGCGCGGGCGACGGCGGCGTCGCGGGCGGCCACCGCCTCCTCGACCGTCAGGGTGCGGTCCGGTGCCCGGAAGGTGAGCTTGTAGGCCAGCGACTTGCGGCCGGCGCCGATCTGCTCCGAGGCGTACACGTCGAACAGGCTGACCGACTCCAGCAGCTCGCCGGCGCCCTCGACGAGCGCCTGGCGCACCTGCGCCGCCGGCACCGACTCGGCCACCACCAGCGCCACGTCGATCAGGGCCGGCGGGAACGTCGACACCGTCGGCGCGCCGACCGGCGGGGCGGACGGCAGGGCGTCCAGGTCCAGTTCCATGGCGCAGGTCCGCCTCGGCAGTTCCAGCGTCGCCACGACCTGCGGGTGCAGCTCACCGGCGTGGCCGACCACCGTCCCGTCGACCAGCAGCTCCGCGCAGCGGCCCGGATGCCAGGGGGCGTACTCGGCCGACCGCACCTCGACCTGCCGGTCGGGCACCCCGGCGGCGGCCAGCACCGCGCGGCCCGCCTCGACCGCGTCCGCCCAGCCTGCCGCCCGTCCGCCGCCCCACCAGCCGGCCGGCTCGATGTCGCCGGTCAGCACGACGGCCACGTGCCGGGGTTGGCGCGGAACCACCGCGTCGGCGGCGGCGAACTCCGCGTCGGTGGGACGCCGATCCACGCCCATCGCCGGCGGGCTGCCGGCGTCCGGCCGGGGGTGGAAGACCGTGCCGATCTCGTAGAGGGACAGGTCCCGCAGGCCACGGCCGAGGTTGCGCCGGACGATACCGAGCAGCGGGCCGAGCAGTGTGGTGCGCAGCAGCGGCTCCTCCTCCGACAGCGGGTTGGCCAGCCGCACCGCCCGGCGGCGCGGGTCGTCGGCGGGCAGGCCGAGCTGGTCGGCCAGCTCGGTGGCGACGAACGGGTGCGCCAGGACCTCGACGTAGCCACGCTCCGCCAGGGAGCGGGACACCGCCCGGTGACGTCGCTGCTGCCCGGTCAGACCCCGGCCGGGCGGCGCGGTCGGCAGCACCGACGGCACCTTGTCGTACCCGTCGAGGCGGACCACCTCCTCGACCAGGTCCGCCGGGTCGGTCAGGTCGGGCCGCCAGGTGGGCGGGGTGACGCTGAGCGTCTCGCCGCCACCGGCGGCCACCGCCACCTCGCCCGGATCCTCGGCCAGCCGGTCGGTGCCGCGCGACACGGTGCAGCCGACCTGCTCCAGCAGGGCGGCCACCCGGGCCGGCGGGTAGTCCACCCCGACCCGCCGGGTGGGCAGGTCGGCCGGCAGGGTGACCGGGGTACGCGGCCGGACATGGTTGATGTCCAGCACCTCCTCGCTGGCGGTGCCGCCCGCGTACGACGTGAGCAGCCCGACCGCCCGATCCAGGGCGACCAGCGGCAACGCCGGATCCACCCCCCGCTCCCAGCGCTTCGCCGCCTCGCTGAACAGCTTGTGCCGACGGGCGGTGCGGCCCACCATCGCCGGGTCCCAGTGTGCGGCCTCGAAGAGCACGTTGACGGTGCCCGGCAGCACCTCGCTGGTCTCGCCGCCCATCACGGCGGCGAGCGAGATCGGCATGCCGTCGCCCTCGGCGGCGAGCGGGTTCGGCAGCCCGGCGTCGCAGATGACCATGTCCTCGGGGGCGAGTGCGCGGGTCACCCCGTCGAGCGTGGTCAGTTTCTCCCCCGGTACCGCCCGGCGCACCACAAGCGGGCCGGCGATCCGGTCCGCGTCGAAGGCGTGCATCGGCTGGCCGAGTTCGAGCATCACGTAGTTGGTGATGTCGACCGGCAACGAGATGCTGCGGACGCCGGCGATGGTCAGCCGCTGCCGCATCCAGTCCGGGGTCTGCGCCGCCGGGTCGACGCCGCGCACCATCCGGGCCGCGAACCGGTCACAGCCGACCGGGTCGCGCACCTCGACCGGGTACGCCGGCTCGGCCGTGCCGGGCGTCGCGGGCATCCGGCCACGGTCGGAGTAGTCGAGGCCGAGAGCGTGCGCCAGTTCGCGGGCGAGCCCGCGCAGGGACATCTGGTAGCCCCGGTCCGGGGTGATCTCCACCTCGACGATGATGTCGTTGAGACCGATCACCGGCCGGGCGTCGTCGCCGGGCTCGGCAACCACGTGCTCGGGCAGCACCAGGATGCCGTCGTGGTCGTCGCCCAGACCCAGTTCCCGGGCCGAGCAGATCATGCCGTTGGAGTTGCGCCCGTACGTCCGGCGGGCGCCGACGGCGAAGTTACCCGGCAGCACCCCGCCGGGCAGGATGACCACGACCCGGTCGCCCGGGGCGAAGTTGCGGGCACCGCAGACGATCTCCTGCGGCTCGCCGGTGCCGTTGGCGGCGCCCACGTTCACCAGACAGAACCGGATCGGCTTCTTGAAGCCGGTCAGCTCCTCGATCTCCAGGACCTCACCGACCACCAGCTGCCCGGTGACCGTGCCGGATAGGTCCACGATGGACTCGACCTCGATGCCGAGGTCGACCAGGGCCCGCTCCAGCTCGTCGACAGACAGGTCGGGAAGGTCGACGTACTCCCGCAGCCAACTGAGAGAAACTCGCATGATGTGTAACCACCGTCTCCGTAACTCGCGCCCGCACTAAGCCCCGTGGCCGAACGCCCGGGTGAACCGGACGTCGCCCTCGACCAGGTCCCGCATGTCGCCCACCCCGTGCCGGAACATCACGGTCCGGTCGATGCCCATGCCGAAGGCGAAGCCGGAGTAGACCTCCGGGTCGATGCCGCACGCCCGCAACACCCGCGGGTTGACCATGCCGCAGCCACCCCACTCGACCCACTGTGGGCCCTTGCGGTGCTCCGGGAACCACACGTCGAACTCGGCCGACGGCTCGGTGAACGGGAAGTAGTGCGGCCGGAACCGGGTCTTCGCACCCGCGCCGAACATGGCCCGGGCGAAGTGGTCGAGCGTGCCGCGCAGGTGGGCCATCGTGATGCCCTTGTCCACCACCAGACCCTCGACCTGGTAGAAGACCGGAGAGTGGGTGGCGTCCAACTCGTCGGTCCGGTAGACCCGGCCGGGAACGACCACGTAGATCGGTGGTTGGCGGGTGAGCATGGTGCGCGCCTGCACCGGCGAGGTGTGGGTACGCAGCACCAGACCGGAGCCCTCTGGTGCGATGTGGAAGGTGTCCATCAGCCCACGCGCGGGGTGGTCGGCGGGGATGTTCAGGGCGTCGAAGTTGGTCCACTCCAGTTCGACCTCGGGCCCCTCGGCCACCTCGTAGCCCATCCCGATGAACAGGTCGCTGATCTGCTCCATCAGCAGGGTGATCGGGTGCCGGGAGCCACGCGGGTGCCGGTCGTACGGCAGCGTCACGTCGACTCGTTCGGCGACCAGGACCCGCTCGGCCTGCTCACGTTCCAGCACCTCGGCGCGGGCGGCGTACGCCTGCTCGATGGTGCGGCGGGCCTCGTTGACCCGTTTGCCGGCGTCGGCCTTGGCGGCCGGCGGCAGCGCGCCGATCTCGCGGCGGGCCAGCGAGACCGGGGCCCGGTCGCCCAGATGCGCCGGGCGCACCGCGGCCAGCGCGTCGGGGTCACCGGCGGCGGTGAACGCCTTCTCGGCCTCGGTAACGGCCTCGGCCAGCGCGGCCGGGTCGAGCAGGGCGACCTGCTTCGGGTCGTACGGATCGTTGCGGTAGGTCATGGCGTACGGGCACTCCCTCACGACGGCGCCGGCCCTCGCGGGCGGCTAGGCGAGTCTACGGACGCGCGGCTGTGCCGCAGCCCGCCGGTGGGAGTCGCGTGGAGAGCAGGTCAGGCCCGCCGCCCGCCGACACCGGCGGGCTGGCTAAACGAACGCCGTGGTGCGTTCATCATCGGGACCGCATCTCCTCCGTCATGCGCGTGACCTCAGGTCAGCGCTGTGCTCTGGCCGAAGCGTACAGGCAGACGGCCGCCGCCGCAGCCAGGTTGAGGCTCTCGGCCCGCCCGTGCAGCGGCACCCGGACCCGGGCGTCGGCGGCCTCGGCCAGCTCGATGGGCAGGCCGTGCGCCTCGGAGCCGAACAGCCAGGCGGTCGGTGCGGCCAGCCGGCCGGCGTCGACCAGGTCGTCGAGATCAGATTCGCCGTGGCCGGTCGCGGCGAGCACGGTCAGCCCGGCGGCCCGCGCCGCGGTGAGCGTCGCGACCGGGTCGCGTTCCCGGACCACGTCGACGTGGAACAGGCTGCCCGCGGACGACCTGACGCACTTGCCGTTGTACGGGTCGACGGCGTCCCCCGCGAAGATCACCGCGCTGGCGCCGGCCGCGTCGGCGGTACGCAGCACCGTGCCGGCGTTGCCCGGGTCACGGATGCCGGCGAGTACGGCCACCAGTCGGGGGCTGCGGGACAACGCCACGGTCAGGGACACGTCGAGGTGCTGGCAGACGGCGACCAGTCCCTGCGGGGCGACGGTCTCGGCGAGCGCGGCGAGCGCCTCGTCGGTCACCTCGGAGACGGGTACGTCGTCGTTGGCGGCGGTCGCCGCGAGATCGGCGTACCGGTCGAGGGCGGCGGGGGTGCCGAACAGTTCCAGCACGGTGCGGAATCGGCTCAGCGCCTCCCGGACCGCCTGCGGTCCCTCGGCGAGGAACCGACCAGCGGCGTCGCGTTCGCGGCGACGCTGAAGTCGGCGCGCGGCCACCACCCGGGGCGTACGCGGTGTGAAAGGCATGTTCTCCGCCACACGCGCGAGGCGTCCCCCGTGGCCGAGGGACGCCTCGCTGCGCTGTGTGGGACTCAGGCGGCCTGGGCGGGCGCGCCGCCGGTGCCCTCGGCCTGCACGGCAGCCCGGGCCAGCTCGACGATCGCCGCGAACGCGGCGGCGTCGTTGACCGCCAGGTCAGCCAGGATCTTGCGGTCGACCTCGATGCCGGCCAGGCGCAGGCCCTGGATCAGCCGGTTGTAGGTCATCCCGTTGGCGCGGGCACCCGCGTTGATCCGCTGGATCCACAGCTGCCGGAAGTCGCCCTTGCGGTCGCGACGGTCCCGGTAGGCGTACTGCATCGAGTGCAGCACCTGCTCCTTGGCCTTGCGGTACAGCCGGGAGCGCTGACCGCGGTATCCGCTCGCGGTCTCCAGCAGGGTACGGCGCTTCTTCTGGGCGTTAACAGCCCGCTTGACGCGTGCCATCTCAACTCCTTCTTGGATTCAGGTGGCGCGCGTCAGCGGCCGAGCAGCTTCTTGATGCGCTTGACGTCAGCCTTGGCCACCTCGACCACGCCCGTCAGCCGGCGGGTGCGGGTGGAGGGCTTCTTCTCCAGGTTGTGACGCAGACCGGCCTGCTGCTTCGTGATCTTGCCTTTGCCGGTCACGCGGACCCGCTTGCCCATCCCCGTGTGGCTCTTCATCTTCGGCATGTGGAACGTCTTCTCCCCTGTTACTGACCGCTGGTGTCAGCGGTCGTGCCGGTCTCACCGGCTGCTGCGCTCTCACTGGTCACCGCAGGCTCGGCGGTCGCGGCGGGCTCCTCCGCGGTCCGCTCCCGAGGCCCACCACGGGAAGCCGTGGCGGCGACCGCGGAGGCCTTCACGGCCCGGTGCGGAGCGAGAACCATGATCATGTTTCGGCCGTCCTGCTTCGGAGCGGACTCCACGTATCCCAGTTCCGTGATCTCGGACTCGAGCCGGCGCAGGAGCCGGTAGCCCAGCTCCGGGCGGCTCTGCTCGCGACCGCGGAACATGATCGTCACCTTGACCTTGTCGCCGGCCTTGAGGAACCGCACCACGTGACCCTTCTTGGTCTCGTAGTCGTGCGGATCGATCTTCGGCCGGAGCTTCATCTCCTTGATGACGGTCTGCTGCTGGTTACGCCGCGCTTCGCGCGCCTTCAGTGCGCTCTCGTACTTGAACTTGCCGAAGTCCATGAGCTTGCACACCGGCGGGCGCGCCATCGGCGCAACCTCGACCAGGTCCAGATCGACGTCCGCGGCCAGCTGAAGGGCGCGCTCCAGCGGGACGATGCCCACCTGCTCACCCTCGGGGCCGACCAGTCGGACCTCACGTGCCCGGATCTGATCGTTCACGCGTGGTTCGACGCTGATGGGGCCTCCTCGAGTCGGATCTTCATGCGTGGCCGACCCGGCGGCTCCCGGTGGGAACCGGCCCGGAAAGTAGAAGGCCCCGGCGAATGCCAGGGCCTGCTCGACCGGTCGGCACGATCACAGGATCGCGCATCCGATGCCGGGACGTGCCCGGAACCGGTGACCGGACCCGGACGCCAGAGGCGGCGACTCGGGTGGGAGCAGGCGCTCCGCTTTCACGGCCATCCGCCGGAGCGGACAGCCTGGTCGACTTGACA
Source organism: Micromonospora sp. C51 (assembly GCF_018070435.1). NCBI lineage: Bacteria > Bacillati > Actinomycetota > Actinomycetes > Micromonosporales > Micromonosporaceae > Micromonospora > Micromonospora sp. C51. Next base: position 44,142 of record NZ_JAGPXQ010000024.1, read on the forward strand.
ACACTACACCCTCGGCCAGCGGCCCCTCAAACCGGGCGCTGGCCCGCTGCCCGCTCGGCGAGCGCGGCCAGGTGCTCCTGGTGCAGCCGGCGCAGGGCGCGCACCCCGTCGACGGCGAGCTGCTTGTCGGCGGCCTGGAGGGCGACCACCGGCAACAGGTCGTCGTCGTACAGCTCCAGGGCCGCCCAGGGGGCGCCCCGGTCGAACCGGACGCCCCGGACGACCTCCCAGGGCAGCTCGTACGAGCCGATGATGTTGCGGACCCGCACCCCCCGCGCGTCCGCCTCGACCCGAGGTCGGGTGAACAGCAGGGTGCCCAGGGCGAACAGGATCCCGAGCCCGATCATGGCGAACTGGTCACCGCGCTGGAAGGTGCCGTACCCGTTGCCGGTGGGGCCGGTCAGCGTGGTGGCGACCAGCGCGAAGACCACGACCAGCAGGATGGCCGACACCCAGCAGACCAGCCGGATCCGGCGCGGCCGCAGCCGGATCAACTCGGTGCCGGTCGCCCGCTCGCGCTCGCCCGGGCCGGCACCGGGCCGCGTCGCGTCCCGCCGCTCACTCATGACACAAGTCTGCCATCCGGTTCCGGCCGGTCGGCCGCCGCCACACTGACGTGGACCTCACGGGCCATCGGGGCAGCGGCTCACAGCCGGCAGGCGTGGATGTTGGTGACCAGGATCGCGCGGGCGCCAAGTTCGTAGAGTTCGTCCATGATCCGGTGCACGTCGTCGCGGAGCACCATGGCCTGCACGGCCACCCAGCCCTCCCGGTGCAGCGGGGAGACCGTCGGCGACTCGATGCCCGGGGTGAGCGAGCTGGCCTGCTCCAGCAGCCCGGCCGGCACGTCGTAGGCGAGCATCACGTAGCGGCGGGCCACCAGCACCCCGTGCAGCCGGCGCAGCAGCTGCTCGGCCTGCGGGTGGGAGGCCGCGCCGGTGCGGCGTACCAGCACCGCGGAGGATCGCAGCAGCGGCTCACCGAAGACCACCAGACCGGCCTGGCGCAGCGTGGCCCCGGTCTCGACCACGTCGGCGACCACGTCGGCGACACCCAGCCGGATGGCGTTCTCCACCGCACCGTCGAGGCGGATCACGTCAGCCTTGACGCCCAGCTCGGCGAGGTGCCGCTCGACCAGCCCCGGGTACGCGGTGGCGATCCGGTGCCCGCCCAGCTCCCGTACGTCGTCGACGTCGTCCGGCCGGGCGGCGAACCGGAAGGTGGCCCGGCCGAAGTTCAGGTCGACGACCTCCTCGGCCGGCGCGCCGGAGTCGATCAGCAGATCCCGGCCGGTGATGCCGACGTCCAGATCACCGGAGCCGACGTAGGTGGCGATGTCCTTGGGCCGCAGGTAGAAAAATTCGATGTCGTTGCCCTGGTCGCGGCAGACCAGGTCCTTGGTGTCGGTGCGTTGGCGGTAACCCGCCTCACGCAGCATCTGGGCGGCCGAGTCGGCAAGGGCGCCCTTGTTGGGTACGGCGACACGCAGCATGACGGAGTGCTCCTTCGATCGGTTTCGGTTCGACGGTGGGGGCACTCACAGATGTCGGTAGACGTCCTTCAGGTCGAGACCGGTGGCGAGCATCAGCACCTGGACCTGGTAGAGCAGCTGGGAGATCTCCTCGGCGGTGCGCTCGGGCCCCTCGTGCTCGGCGGCCATCCACGACTCGGCCGCCTCCTCGACGACCTTCTTGCCGATGAAGTGCACGCCCTTCTCCAGTGCGGCGACCGTGCCCGAGCCGGGGGTGCCGGCCGCGGCCTTGGCCTGCAACTCCGCGAACAACTCCTCGAACGTCTTCACGGAGACGGATTCTCGCAGTCGCCCCGGGTCGCCCCGCGCACCGGGTCGGTGGTGACCGCTGGACGGACCGGCATCCCCCACCGGCACGGTGGGACAACCCTTCGATCCTCGCCTATGTTGGTCGTACGCTGTCCGCCATGGTCACCACCCCGCGTACCCTCGCCTTCGCCTCCGCGGCGGCCGTTCTGCTCGCGGCCAGCGCCTGCACGCCGCAGGCCCAGCCCGCGCCGATGCCGACCGTGTCGATGCCGTGCGCCAAGGACAGCCTGCCCACCGAGACTGCGGGCAAGCTCACCATCGCCACCGGTGAGGCGGTCCGCCAGCCGTGGTTCGTCGACGACAAGCCGGACAACGGTCAGGGTTTCGAGTCCGCCGTGGCCTACGCGGTGGCCGAACAGCTCGGCTACGCCCGCGACGACGTCACCTGGACCCGGGTGGGGTCTGACGCCGCCGTCGCCCCCGGGCCGAAGACCTTCGACTTCGGCATCGACCAATTCTCGATCAGCGACGAGAGCAAGCAGGCGGTCGACTTCTCCGCGCCGTACCACCTGGTCCGGCAGGCGGTGATCGCGCTGAAGTCCGCCGAGATCGCCGGCAGTGCCGCGCTGGCCGAGCTGCGTGACGCCCGGCTCGGCGCCCAGGCCGGCACGACCGGCCACCAGGCCATCACCGATCTGGTGCGGCCGAGCTCCGATCCACGGACCTACGAATCGCGCGACGAGGCCACGAAGGCGCTGCGGAACGGGCGGATCGACGGCCTGGTGGTGGATCTGCCCACCGCGTTCGCCATCGTCGGGACGGAGATCGACGACGCGGTGATCGTCGGACAGCTACCCCAGGTGGGCAGCCCGGAGGCGTTCGGGCTGCTGCTGGAGAAGGACTCGCCGCTCACCGGTTGCGTCAGCGCGACGGTCGGACAGCTCGCCTCCGAGGGCGTCCTCAAGCAGTTGGAGGAGCGATGGCTCGCCCAGGACGCCGGAGCGCCCGAACTCACGTGAGCAACGCCCCGCCCGGTTGATCATGAAGTTGTTGTCCCGGAGAGCGTTTACCCGGGACAACAACTCATGATCGTCGAGAGGGTGGGGTGGGGTCAGGTGGTGAAGCCTAGGGGGTGGTTGCCGGCGCTGGCGGTCTGGCGGATGGCGAGGGCGGCGTCGAGGGCGGCCACCGTCGACGACCAGCCCTTGTCCTCGGCGGAGTCGGGCAGGCCGGCACGGTCGCGGGCCTGCTCGATGGTGTCGACGGTGAGCACGCCGTGAGCGACCGGCTTGCCCTCGTCCAGAGCGACCCGGGTCAGGCCGTCGGTGACCGAGCGGCAGACGTAGTCGAAGTGGGCGGTGGCACCGCGTACCACCACGCCGAGGGCGACCACCACGTCACAGCGCCGGGCCAGGGCCTGCGCCACCACGGGCAGTTCCACCGAGCCGGCCACCCGAGCCACCACCGCCCGCGCACCGCACGCCCGCGCGGCGGCCACCGCGCGGTCGAGCATGTGGTCGGTCAGGTCACCGTGCCAGCGCGCGGCGACCACACCGACGGTCATCCCGGCCGCGTCCACCGGAGTCGTACCCGGCTCCCCGAAACCCGCCATCTCTCCTATGCTCCGATCTCTCTGCCCGGAACCGCACGCCCCATCGGCGCCTCGGCCACCTCGTCAAGCTGGTCTATCAGGTGACCCATCCGGTCCCGTTTGGTCCGCAGGTAACGTACGTTCTCCGGGTGCGGACGCACCGGCAGCCCCTCGCGGCCGGTGATGGTCAGGCCGTAGCCCTCCAGCCCCGCCCGCTTGGCCGGGTTGTTGGTCAACAGCCGCATCGAGCGGACCCCGAGGTCGTAGAGGATCTGCGCGCCGGTGCCGTAGTCACGCGCGTCGGCCGGCAGGCCGAGGTCGAGGTTGGCGTCCACCGTGTCGCGGCCCTGGTCCTGCAACTGGTACGCCTGGAGCTTGTGCAGCAGCCCGATGCCACGCCCCTCGTGACCGCGCACGTAGAGGACCACGCCCCGCCCCTCGCGGGCCACCCGGTCCAGGGCGGCGTTGAGCTGCGGCCCGCAGTCGCAGCGCACCGACGAGAAGACGTCGCCGGTCAGGCACTCCGAGTGCACCCGGACCAGCACGTCACGGCCGTCGCCGATCTCGCCCATCACCAGCGCCACGTGCTCGGCCGAGTCGTACTCGCTGCGGTAGCCCAGGGCCCGGAACACGCCGTGCTCGGTGGGCATCCGGGCGTCCGCGACCAGCTCGACCTGCTTCTCGGTACGCCGCCGGTACGCGATCAGGTCCGCGATGGTGACCAGGGCCAGCGAGTGCTCGGCGCAGAACTTCTCCAGGTCCGGCAGCCGCATCATGGTGCCGTCGTCGTTGACCAGCTCGCAGAGCACGCCCGCCGGGCGCAGCCCGGCCAGCCGGGTCAGGTCCACGGCCGCCTCGGTGTGCCCGGGACGACGCAGCACCCCGCCCGTGCGGGCCCGCAGCGGCACCACGTGCCCCGGGCGGGCCAGGTCCGTCGGGCCGGTGGCCGGGTCGGCGAGCAGCCGGATGGTGTGCGCCCGGTCGGCCGCCGAGATGCCGGTGGTGACCCCTTCCCGGGCGTCGACGGTCACCGTGTACGCGGTCTGCCGCCGGTCCTGGTTGGTGTGGTGCATGGGCGGCAGGTCGAGCCGGTCGCACTCGCTCTCGGTGAGCGGTACGCAGATGAAGCCCGAGGTGTGCCGCACCATGAAGGCCAACAGTTCCGGGGTGGCCAGCTCGGCCGCGAAGATCAGGTCACCCTCGTTCTCCCGGTCGGCGTCGTCGACCACCACGACCGGACGACCGGCGGCGATCTCGGCCAGGGCCTGCTCGACATCGGTGAAGGTCATGCCGGCACCTCCGCCCCGTCGACGGTGCGGCCGGCCAGCAGCCGTTCGACGTACTTGGCCAGCACGTCCATCTCCAGGTTGACCGGGTCACCCACCGACCGGTTGCCGAGCGTGGTCGCCGAGAGGGTGGTGGGGATCAGGCCGACGGCGAACCAGCCGTCGCCCACCTCGGCCACGGTCAGCGAGACCCCGTCGACGGTGATCGAGCCCTTCTCCACCACGTACCGGGACAGAGCGGCGGGCAACCGGAACCGGACCGTCTCCCAGCGCGGCGCCGGCTCGCGGGAGAGCACCTCACCCACGCCGTCGACGTGCCCCTGCACCAGGTGACCGCCGAGGCGGCTGCCCAGCGTGGCGGCCCGCTCCAGGTTGACCCGGTCGCCGGTACGCAACGCGCCCAGCGCCGAGCGGCGCAGCGTCTCGCCCATCACGTCGGCGGTGAACACCCCGCCGTCGACCTCGACGACGGTCAGGCAGACCCCGTTGACCGCGATCGAGTCGCCGTGCCGTGCGTCGGAGGTGACCAGCGGGCCACGGACCGCTACCAGTGACGAGTCCTCCGCCGTCGGGGTCACCCCGACGACCTCGCCCAGTTCCTCGACGATGCCGGTGAACATGCCTAGCCCTCCCTCTTCCGGGGCAGCGCGGTGATCCGCAGGTCGGGACCGACCTGCGTAACGTCGGTGAGTTCCAGGTCGATGGCCTCGGCGATGGTGGTCACACCCGCATCGACGAGCGCGGCAGGCCCGGCCCCGAGCAGCCGGGGCGCGAGGTAGCCGACCACCCGGTCGACCAGGCCGGCGGCGAGGAACGCCCCGGCGAGCCGGGGCCCGCCCTCCAGCAGCACGGCCCGTACCCCACGGGTGTGCAGGGCGGCGAGCAGCGCCGGCAGGTCGACGCCACCGTCCGGGCCGGTGCCCACCTCCTCGGCGGTGGCCACCCAGGTGCGGGCGGCGCCGTCGCGGACCCGGGCGTCATCCGGGGTACGCCCGGCCGAGTCGACCACCACGCGCAGCGGCTGCCGGATGGCCAGGCTGCCGTCGCGCAGGTTGCGCACGGTGAGGCGGGGATCGTCGGCGAGGACCGTGCCGACGCCGACGACCACCGCGTCGACGGTGGCGCGCAGCGCGTGCACGTCCATCCGGGCCGCCTCGGACGTGATCCACATGCTGGTGCCGTCGGCCGCCGCGGAGCGGCCGTCCAGGGTCGCGGCGTACTTCCAGATCACGTACGGCCAGCCCCGACGCATGGCGGTCAGCCAGGCCACGTTGCCGCTCTCCGCCTCGGCCTCGCGTACCCCCAGGTCGACCCGGACCCCGGCGGCGCGCAACGTGGCGGCGCCGCCGGTGGCGACCGGATTGGGGTCCGGTACCGCGATGACGACCCGGGCCACCCCCGCCTGGACCAGCGCGGTGCTACAGGGGCTGGTGCGGCCGACGTGGTCGCAGGGTTCCAGGGTGACCACCGCCGTGCCGCCCTTGGCCCGCTGGCCGGCCTGGGCCAACGCGACGATCTCCGCGTGCGGTCCCCCGGCGTACGCGTGGAAGCCCTCGCCCACCACCTCGCCGTCGGCGTCGAGCAACACGCAGCCGACGACCGGATTGGGACTGGTGGTGCCGAGCCCGCGCGCCGCGAGTTCGATCGCGCGACGCATCGCCTCGTCCACGGAGACGCTTGCCATCGCCTGCCGCTGCCCTCTCGCTCGTACGCGCGGGCGGGGAGGTCGGCCGGGTGGCCACGGGCAGGCAGCGGAATCCGGGTACGGCACAGCCGCCCCGGCCGGGACGCGCGCACGCCGGAGCCCGGCGAGCCACACGGCCCCCTTCCGTCCCGCGCGCTGTCTCCCATCCGGACTGTCTGGGCGCGGACGAGCCGCCCCCAACCGTCGGCCCCGGATTCTCACCAGGTCCACCGGGCGGACGAACCGCTCCCGGGTCGCGGGCTTACCACGGTCGGACCGTGGATCACCGCCGGTTCGGAATTACACCGAGTCCCGCCAGCGCGTGGTGGGTACTGAGCAAAGTCTTACACGTCCGGCGGGGTGCCGGGCCACCCGGGCGAGCTACTTCACATGACGGTTACCGGGGTCGGCGACGCCGCGACGGCGATCCACCGCCACGTACGAGCCGGGTTGGCTCTTGGCCACGGTCTTCATCTCGGAGGCGACGGTCATCGCCTCCAGCGGGTTGGTGATGCGCTTGTCGGCGTCGGAGATGGCGACCCCGATGGAGAGGGTGACCAGCGCCGCCCGGCGGATGTTGCCCCGCCGGTCCTTCAACTCCACGTAGCCGCGTTCCCGGTCGGTGGGATCGTAGAGGGCGTCCGCGGCCTTCTCGAAGTCCGACGACACCCGCAGGGTCAGTGGCCGTACCTGCTCGGGCGTGCACACGAAGACGAAGTCGTCACCACCGACGTGGCCGAGGAAGGCCGGCGGCAGGGCCACCGCGACGACCGCCCGGTGCAGGCTGCGGGCGAGCGCGGAGATGAAGCCGTCGCCCCGGACGAATCCGTACCGGTCGTTGACGCTCTTGAACCGGTCGATGTCGATGTAGCCGACGGCGTAGTCCGCGCCGCCGCGGACCCGGTCGGCGATCTCCCGGCGGATCCGGCTGTTGCCCGGCAGGCCGGTCAGCGGGGACACCTCCCGGAACTCCTTGTTGCGCCGCAGCGTGGAGCTGACCCGGGCGACCAGCTCGGCATTGTCGAAGGGCTTGACCAGATAGTCGTCGGCGCCGGCGTTGAGTCCGTGGACCTTGTCCTGGGTCATTCCCTTGGCCGTCAGCATGATCACCGGCAGGGCGGCGGTCATCGGGTCGGCGCGCAGTCGCCGGGTCAGTTCCAGCCCGTCCACCCGGGGCATCATCAGGTCGACCACGGCCAGGTCGGGCCGCTGGCGTTCGATCAGCTCCAACGCCTCCTGGCCGTCGGCGGCGAGGATCACGTCGAAGCCCTGTAGACGCAGGTTGAACTCGACGAAGCGGGCGATGTCCTCGTCGTCGTCGACGACGAGGATCACGTCCTTGCGATCGTCGTCGGGGGTGTCCACGTCAGGCCCCGGCCGCCGCACGCTCGGCCAGCCCGCGCAGCCGGCGTACCGCCTCGGCCGGGTCGTCGGCGCCGTAGACGGCGGTGCCGGCCACGAAGGCGTCGGCGCCCGCCGCGGCCGCCTGCTCGATGGTGTCGGCGGCGATCCCGCCGTCGACCTCGATGCGCAGCTCCAGGTGGCCGGCGTCGACGTGGCGACGCGCGGTGCGGACCTTGTCCAACAGCTGCGGGAGGAAGCGCTGCCCGCCGAACCCGGCCTTGATGGTCATGACCAGCAGCGTGTCGAAGCTGGGCAGCAGGTCGAGGTACGGCTCGATCGGGGTGTCCCGGTCGATCGCCAGCCCCGCCTTGGCACCGGCCGCCCGTAGGTCCCGGGCCAACGCCACCGGGTCGTCGCAGGCCTCGGCGTGGAAGGTGACGTTGTACGCCCCCGCGTCGGCGTAGCCGGGCGCCCAACGCTTCGGGTCGGTGATCATCAGGTGTACGTCGAAGGGCAGCTTGGTGGCGGCCCGCAGGCTCTGCACCACGGGCAGCCCGATGGTCAGGTTCGGCACGAAGTGGTTGTCCATGACGTCGACGTGCAACCAGTCCGCGGCGTCCTCGACGGCACGGACCTCCTCGGCGAGACGGGAGAAATCGGCGGCGAGGATGCTGGGCGCGACGATCGGCGGCGGTACGGTCACAGGGCCAGTGTACGAACGCGGCCAGCAGCCGCGGCAGCGTGCCAGCAACCGGGACACCCCGTGACCCGGAGGTGACCAATGGTGCAGAATGACCCCCTTCGGTACCGATGAAACGGAATGAAGCTCAGCTTCCACTGGCCAGACAACCGATTCGCGGCAACACTCCATCGGGGACGGTGACGTATCGTGCAGGCCGGTGGGCGCGGGAGCCGGCAGCCGGGCGGCAGCTCCCGGAAAGGGCGGACGATGCGACGGTGGCTCGCGGCACTGGCGCTGGCCAGTGTGGCTGCGATGGTGCTCAGCGGCTGCGTGCGGCCGGGCGGAACCGACGGCGATCTCACCGACGACTGGCAGACACTGCGGGCACCGACCATGTTCGTGCCGGCCACCGACGCCTGTCTGCCCCGGATCACCGCGGTGGTCCAGGCGGGCACCTACGAGACCGTGGACTGCGCTCGCAACCATCTCGCCGAGACGGTCCACGTCGGCTCGTTCACCGACGCCGCCGCCGAGGGCGAACGCCCGGAACCGGGGTCGGCGGCGCTGCGTACCGCCCGCGCGGAATGCGACCAGCGGGCGCGCCTGGTGCTCGGAGGTGACTGGCACACCGCCCGGTTGACGCTCAACATCTCGCTGCCGTCGGCGCCGGCCTGGAACGGTGGTGCCCGCTGGTTCCGCTGCGACCTGAGCGAGACCGACAGCATCGACAACACCCGGCCGGTCAACCGCACCGGCAGCCTGCGCGGCGCACTGATCGGCGACTCACCGCTGGTGCACCGTTGCTTCGACCCGAAGCTCATCGGCGACAGCCTCAACTACATGGCCCCGGTGCTCTGCACCGAGCCGCACGGCGCCGAGTTCGTCGGCGTCTACGTCGAGCAGGACATGAGCTGGGAGCAGTTCGTCCGGTCGTCCGGCCAGGCCCACAAGCGGTGCATGGAACTGATCGCCGCCTTCGCGGACGTGCCCAACAACGCCGACCTGCCCTACCGCGCCGGTTCCATCTTCTACCCGCCGTCACAGCGGGAGTGGGAGGAGGGCGACCGGGGGGTGCGGTGCATCCTGTGGAGCGACGACCGCAAGCTCACCGGCTCGATGCGCGGCGTGGGCCCGCAGGGACTGCCTGTCACCTGAGCACGGTGCGGAAACGGCTCGAACGGTCGCTGAGCCCGTGCCGTATGCTGCCGCTTCGACGGGCGGGGAGCGGGAGGTCGACGGGGATGCGACGATGGCTGACCGGAGTCGCCCTGGCGACCGTGGTGGCGCTGGTGGCGACCGGCTGCACCAGGCCGGCCGGCACCGATGGTGATCTGGTCGACGACTGGGCGTCGATGGGCGCACCGGCGGTGTTCACGCCCGGCTCCGGCACCTGCCACGGGCAGCCGCAGGAGGTCGGCTACCTCAGCGCGTACGCACCGGTGGATTGCGCGCAGCCGCACCGGGCCGAAACCCTCCACGTCGGAACGCTCACCGAAGCGACCGGGGCCCGGCTGCCGGCGGTCGGCAGCAAGGGGATGCGCGCCGCCTTCGGCGAATGCGACCGCGAGGTCCGCGAGACACTGGGCGGCGACTGGCGCGGCGCCCGGATCGGGCTCACCGTCGTCCTACCCTCGCCGCAGGCGTGGACCGGTGGCGCCCGGTGGTTCCGCTGCGACGTCCACGAGCTGCGCGGGCTCGACACCCCGATACCGGTACGACGCACGGCCAGCCTGGCCGGTGCGCTGGACGGGTCGTCGCCGCTGCGGCACGGCTGCTTCAACGCCCGCACCGAGGGCGACGAGGTGACCGAGATGGTCGCCGTCGAGTGCACCGCGAAGCATCGGGCCGAGTTCGTGGGTCTGTGGCAGGCACCGGAGAGCAGCTGGTCGGAGTTCCTGGAAAACCCGGGGCGAAGCCACCGCGGTTGCCGCAGCGCCATCGCCCGCTACGCCAAGCTGCCGGACGACGGCAATCTCCAGTACCGGGTCGGCACCATCTTCTACCACCCGTCGGAAGGCGAGTGGCGCAGCGGCAACCGGTCGGTGCAATGCTTCCTCTGGATGAGCGACCGCACCCTGACCCGATCGGTGAAGGGCGCCGGCACCCGGGCCCTCCCGATCACCTGAGCCACCGTCACCTGCCCCAGCCCCCGCCCCCCCCCCCCCCCCCCCCCCCCCCCCCCCCCCCCCCCCCCCCCCCCACCCCCCCCCCCCCCCAGCCCCAGCGATGGTCGCCGGAGCCACCGCGGTCGCGGCACCGCCGCGGCACCTCGCCGGGTGAATCTTGGACAGAATCCGTTAGCGAAGAACGGAAACTGTCCAAGATTTCAGCGTGGTACCCGAATCATCGGGCGATGGTGATGGGGGTTGCGTCGCTGCGCTCGCGATGAAGCGCCCGCCCGGTGGGGACGGGCGCTTGCGCGCGGGTCGGGTCAGGACCGCCCGGCGGCCCGGGCGACGAACGCCTGCCAGGCCGCTGGGGCGAAGACCAACGCCGGACCGGTCCGGTCCTTCGAGTCGCGGACACCGACGACGCCGGGAAGATTGTCGGCGACCTCGACACAGTCGCCACCGTTCGAGCTGCTACGGGTGCTTGTGCGCCACACGGCGCCGGTCAGGTCAGCCATGATCGTGCCTCAAGGAAGTCGATGGTCTGGCGGCGCGGCAGCGCCACCGAGCGCAGCGTATCCCAAATGGACCAGAGCGCGGCGGTGTCGTTGGTCAGCCGGCCGGCGGCCTGGTCGTCCAGGTACGCGACGTCGCCGTCCTCCGTCGTGGCGATGACGAACGGCCCCGCCTGCCCGGGGTGCAGGCCGGCGTCGAGCGGCAGTACGTGCAGCAGGATGTTGGGCCGCTGCGCCAACCGCACCAGGTGATCCAGCTGCGGGTGCATGATGTCCGGGGCGCCGCGACGAAGCGCGAACTCGTCGATGACCGCGACGAAGAGCGGCGGTTTGCGCCGTTCCAGGACCGACGACTGCCGGCGCATCCGGGTCTCGACGTAACCGGCCACCTCGTCCGGGGCGAGCAGGCCGCTGCTGAGCACCGCCGAGGCGTACTCGGGGGTCTGCAACAGGCCCGGGATGACCGCGACTTGAAAGGACCGCAGCGCGGTGGCCTGGAGTTCCGTCTCCACCCACGGCCGGAGCCAGGACGGCTCGCGCCGCTTCAAAACGTCCGGCCAGATGTCCTCGATGTCCCGCCCTAGTGCCGCAGCCGCCGCCGCGCGGTGTCGGGGATGCGGCACCCGCCCCGGGGCAACCCACCGCGCGACCGTCTTGGGATCCACGCCTACCTGTTCGGCGAGACTCTCAGCGGTTTCCCCCGCGTCCGCCATGGCTGCCCTCAGCGCCTGATTCATGCCCGCCTCCCACATGACGTCCTTGACGTCTGAAGAACCTATGCCTACGCCCTGTAGTCGTCCACATTCGCCACGCGATGGTTCTCGTGGGCGGCGCGTGCGGGCCTTGGGACGGCAATCCCGCTCGCCGGGTCGCCGGGGGTCGCCCCTGGGCGAGCAACCGGGGCGACCCCCTCCAACCACGACCGAGGAGGCACCCATGTCCGTGCAAGAGCCGGCGCGTGGCAGGTGACCGGGCGGGAGGGCGGAACACCTCGGGTCCGTCCCGGCGTGTACCTCCTGGCCCGGGAAGCATCCCCGCAGTTCCACCAACCGATCCTGGTCCGAGTGATCCGGCACCTGGAACGCACGACGTACGACGGGTGGGCCTGGGTCGACGTCTACCAGCTCGATCGGCACGGGGACGCGACGCAGCGGCGGGCGCTGTTCCTGCGGCCCGCGGGGATGCGGCCGGTGAACGTCCCGCCCGTCCCGTACGCCGAGCGTCGCTCCCGGCCCCGCTCCGGCGTCGCGAGCGTGACCGGATGAACGGCCGGATCGAGGCACACGTCCCGTCCCGCCCGACGTGGCGGTGCCGGGCCTGCGGGGCCGCCTGGCCCTGCTCGCCGGCGAAGCTGAATCTGCTCGCCGTGTACCGGGAGGACAAGCCGGCGCTCATGGTGCACCTGGTGGAGTTGCGCGAAGAGGCCGCCCAGCAGCTTGCCGGGCTAGCGCCCGGTGAACAGCTCCCGGATCTGCACCGACGGTTCACGGACTGGGTACCCGTCCGGTCCGCCGAATAGCCGCCCGCCCCGGTCGCTGCGGCTCTTCCCCCGACCGCCGCGCCCGGGGCCCGGTCCGGGCGGCCGGTCCGCAGCACGCCACAAGCGGATCCCGGCGGCGGGGTCCGCAGCACACCACGAACGGATCCGGACGGTGCCGGTCCGCCGATCAGGCACGCCACGAACGGATCCCCGGCGGTGCCGGGGCCGGGAGTCAGGTGCGGCGGAGCAGGGCGAGGAACATGGCGTCGGTGCCGTGCCGGTGCGGCCACAACTGCACCGTCGGTCCGTCGCCCAACCCCGGCATGCCAGCCGGCAGCACCGTACGGGCGTCGACGAAGTCGACCGGCACCCCGCTGCGGCGGGCCGCCTCGGTCACCGTCACGTGCGTCTCCACGGTGTGCGGTGAACAGGTCACGTAGGCCACCAGCCCACCCGGCCGGGCCGCCCGCAACCCGGCGGCGAGCAGCTCGCGCTGCAACCGGGTCAGGGCGGACAGGTCGGACGGTTGACGCCGCCAGCGCGACTCGGGGCGGCGGCGCAACGAGCCGAGCCCGGTGCACGGCGCGTCGACAAGCACCCGGTCGAAGTGTTCCTCCGGCAGTTTCGGCTCGGTGCCCACCAGCCGACCGTCGGTGTTCAGCACGGTCACCGGCAGCCCCCGGGTGGCACCGGCGACCAGCCGGGCCCGATGCTCGGCCACCTCCACGGCGGTCAGCCGGGCGTCCCGCTGCGCGGCGAGCGCCCCGAGCAGGCCGGACTTGCCGCCCGGCCCGGCGCACAGGTCGAGCCACCGGCCGTCCGGCCCGTCCACCGGTGCCAGCGCGAGCGCGTTCGCCACCAGTTGGGAACCCTCGTCCTGGACGTGGGCCCGCCCGTCGGCCACCGCCGCCAGCTCGCCCGGTGCGCCACCGGCGAGGTAGACCGCGTACGGCGAGAAGGCACCGGGCGCGCCGCCCACCTCGTCGGCGAGGTCTACCGGGTCGACCAGGCCGGGCCGGGCGCACAGGTGCACCGGAGGGCGCTCATTGTCCTCGATCAGCAGGCGGGTGGTCTCGCCGAGGTCGCCACCGAGCGCCTCGTTGAACGCCCGCACGATCCACTGTGGATGGCTGTAGGCCAGTGCGAGGTGACCGATCGGGTCGCTCTCGGCCGGTGGCGCCAGTCGGGTCACCCACTCGTCGACATCGCGGCTGGCGACCTCGCGCAACACGGCGTTGGCGAATCCGGTGGCGCCCTGGCCGACCGCCCGGACCAGGTCGACGGTGGAGGAGACCGCCGCGTGCGCCGGCACCCGGGTGTGCAACAGCTGGTACGCGCCGATCCGCAGCGCGTCGCGGACCGGCGGGTCGATCCGCTGCACGTCCCGCCCGGCCGCGTCGGTGAGGATCGCGTCGAGCGTGCCGAGGTGGCGCAGCGTGCCGTAGGTCAGTTCGGTGGCGAAGGCGGCGTCCCGACCGACCAGTCCCGCGTCGGTCAGGATCGCCGGCAGCACCAGATTGGCGTACGCGTCGTCGCGGTGCACCGCCGCGACCGCCTCGTACGCCGCGTACCGTGGCCGGTCGACCATCGGCCGTCCCCGGCGCTCTCCGCTGCGGCGGGCGGCGGTCTCCCTCACGCGAACTCCTCCCCCGCGCCGACCCGGGCACCGCGTGCCCAGTCGGTCGCCGGCATGGCCCGCTTGCCGGCCGCGCGCACCTCGCCGAGACGAACCGGGACGGTGGCGGTACCGGCCAGCACCCGCGCCTTCTCCACGAGCAGCTCACCGGGCTTGAGGTCGGGCGCGTCCGGTGCCGGGGTGACCGGCCCGAGCTTCACCCGCTCGTCCCGGAAGGTCGTCCACGGGCCGGGGGCCGGGGTGCAGGCACGGATGCGCCGGTCCACCGCGAAGGCCGGGTCGCCCCAGCGCACCCGGGCGTCCTCGACGGTGAGCTTCGGGGCCAGCGAGACGCCGTCGGCCGGCTGCGGCTGCGCCCTGGCGGTGCCGTCCTCCAGCGCGTCCAGCACCGCCACCAGCAGCCCGGCGCCGCTGTGTGCCAACCGCTCCAGCAGGTCGCCGGAGGTGTCCGCAGGCCGGATCTCGTCGGTGAGCGTGCCGTAGACCGGGCCGGTGTCCAGCCCCTCCTCCAGCTGGAAGACGCTGGCCCCGGTCAGCTCGTCGCCGTGCAGCACGGCGTGCTGCACGGGTGCGGCGCCCCGCCACGCCGGCAGCAGCGAGAAGTGCAGGTTCACCCAGCCGTGCCGGGGAATCTCCAACGCGACCGGCGGCACCAGCGCGCCGTAGGCGACCACCGGCACGCAGTCCGGAGCCAGCTCGCGCAGCCGGTCCAGGAACTCCGGCTCCCGGGGACGCGCCGGGGTCAGCACCTCGACACCGTGCTCGTCGGCCCAGGCACCCACCGGGGAACGGACCAGCCCTCGGCCACGCCCGGCGGGCGCGTCCGGGCGGGTGACCACGGCGATCAGCTCATGCCGGGAGGCGGCCACGGCGGCCAGGGCCGGAACGGCGACGGCCGGCGTACCGGCGAAGATCACACGCACCCGGTCACCGCCCCAGACCGAAGGGGCTGCCGGCGGCGTGCGGGCTCAGCTTGACGGTGGGCGGCGCGGCGGCGTCGTACCACTCGGCCTGGCGGATCGCCTTCATCGCCTCCTTACGGCCGGCCGCATCCAGCCGGTCGAGGAAGAGCACCCCGTCGAGGTGGTCGGTCTCGTGCTGCACGCAGCGGGCCATCAACCCGGTGCCGACGATCTGCATCGGGTCGCCGTAACCGTTGAAGCCCTTGGCGATCACGTTCTGCCGGCGCTTGGTGTCGAAGTAGAGCCCGGGGATGGACAGGCACCCCTCCGGGCCGTCCTGTTCCTCCTCGTCGGGAAACTCCAGGACCGGGTTCACCAGGTGGCCGAGCACGTCGTCGACGTCGAAGCTGAACACCCGCAGGCCCACGCCCAGTTGCGGCGCGGCGAGACCGGCGCCGCCCTGCTCACGCATGGTGTCGGTCAGGTCCTCGACGAGCTTGCGCAGCTCGACGTCGAAGTCGACCACCGGATCGGCCGGCGTGCGCAGCACCGGATCCCCGAACAGACGGATGGGCTGGACGGTCACGCGGGTTGGCTCCTTCACGGCGGGACGGTAGTGCCGTACCAGTCTACGGACTGCCGATGGCCGTGCCGGCCGGCGCACCACCAACCGTGGCCGGCTGCGGTTCACCCACGGTGACCGGCAGGTGGTCGTACCCGCGCAGGGTCAGCCGGATCCGTCGCCGCGGCTGCCCGGCCGACGCCAGCCCGGGCAGCCGGCGCAGCAGCGCCGGGAAGGCGACCTGCGCCTCCAGTCGGGCCAGCCCCGCGCCCAGGCAGTAGTGCGGCCCGGCGCCGAAGGAGAGCGGATTCAGCTGCGCCCGCCACGGGTCGAACCGGTCCGGCCGCGGGTACCGCCGGGGGTCGCGGTTGGCCGCGCCGATCAGCAGCAGGATCCAACTGCCGGCGGGCACCTCGACCCCGCCGAGCCGAACGGTTTCGCCGCTGGTCCGGGTGGTCAGCTGCACCGGCGAGTCGAAACGGAGCAGCTCGTCCACGTACGCCGGGGCGTGTTGCGGGTGCTGACGCAGCACGTCGGCGGCCCCCGGGTGGGCCAGCAGCACCGCCAGCCCGTTGCCGAGCAGGTTGGTGGTGGTCTCGAAGCCGGCGACGAGCAGGATCACCAGGTTCGCCAGCAGTTCCTCGCCGGTGAGCCGGTCACCGGAGTCGTGCGCCTGCACCAGGGCGGTGGTCAGGTCGTCGGCGGGGTGCCGGCGACGGTCGGCCACCAGCTCGGTGAAGTAGTGCCGCAGCTCGGCGGCACCGGCGTCGGCCGCGGTCAGCTCGGCCGGAGTGATCTCGGGCTCCAGGGCGCCGGTCAGGTCGGCTGCCCAACGCCGGAACAGCGGGCGGTCGGCGGCGGGCACGCCGAGCAGCGCGCAGATCACCGCGACCGGTAGCGGATAGGCGAACTCGGCCATGAAGTCCACCGGGTTGCCGCCTCGGCCGGCCGTCGCCATCGCGTCGATCAGCTCGTCGGTCTGCGCCGCGACCACCTCGCGCATGGCGCCGATCCGGCGTGGGGTGAAGGCCCCGGCGGCGAGCCGGCGCATCCGGCTGTGGTCGGGCGGGTTGGTCCGCAGCATGGACCGGGCGATCGAGGACAGCGCCGGGCTCTCCCGCCAGCTTGGCATGAGCTGGTCCCGCAGGTGGCCGTCGAGCACCCGGATCCGGGCGTCCCGGAGGAGTTCGTCGGCCTCGGCGTGGCCGGTGACCGCGTACAGGCCCGGACCGGCCTGCACAACCGGTCCGTGGGCACGTAACCGCTCGTACGCCGGATACGGGTCAACCCGTCCCTCGGGTGACATGAGCGACGCGAACGCCTCGCTGACGTCCATCTGGCCTCCTCGGTGTCCAGGAGGCTCCATCATGCCCGCGTACCGCTATGACCTGCGGTAACCGGAGCGCACGGCGAGGCGGAGACGCGGTGGCCCGCACGCGACCGGGGCTCAGGCCCGGCGGACGGTCGGCGGCGGACGGCGCAGTCCGGCCGGCGACACGCGGCGGGGCTCAGCCGGCGACGCCGCTTTCCCCGGCCAGCACCGCGTCGCCGGCGAGCAGGGCGTGCTCGGGCAGCGGCAGGTGGATGTCGTGGGCCGCCTCCCAGTCGTGGATCAGGCTGGGGCGGGCCTGCGCGACGAAGTAGTCCATCGCACTCAGCCCACCGGCCACCGGCTCCTCGACCTCGGCGACCAGCCGGCCCGGCACCAGCCGGAAGCCGTTGCGCAGGGCGGCGCTGAGCCGGCGGTGCCCGTTGACCACGAAGAAGTACTCGCCGGTGTACCCGATCTCCAGTGGCTCCAGGCCGGTCTCACCGGCGGCGGCGACCTCGCTGGTGAGAGCCGAGTCCCACATACCGCGCAGTCCGGCGACGTCCTCGGTCGGGTAGACCCGCCCGGGGTCGAGCAGCAGCAGCGGCGGCGCGCCGCGCAGCACCTCCGGCGCGAGTCGCCCCTCGTACGCGTCGACGATGCGCTCGATCACCTCGTCGGCGGGCGCCCGGGTGGTGTCGCAGATCAGGTCGTAGTTGCGCAGCCTGGCCTTGTCCACGCCGTACCGGATGAGGAACCGGCCCCGCTCGCTCTCGCTGCGTTCCCGGAGTTTGGCCTTTGCCTCGTCCAGTGAGGTGTAGCTCTCGGCCGGCCCGGAGGGGCGCAGCAGGACACGGCGGGCGGCCTCCCCCGGCTCGGTGATCATGTGCACCTTAAGGGCGTCGGTGAAGAAGTGCCAGGCCAGCCGGGAGTCCATGACCAGGCTCTCGCCGGAGGCGGCGATGTCGCGCTGGAGCTGGTCGACATAGCCGTCGACGGCCTGATCCAGCTCGGCGTGCAGGTTCAGCTGGAGCGCGGTCATCTGCCGCTCCTGCGCCATCTGCCGGTACAGGTCACCGACGCTGACCCGGCGCAGGCCGAGTCGCTTGGCAATCTCCACGGAGACCGTGCTCTTGCCGCTGCCCAGGTCACCGTTGAAGACGATCGACTGACGAACGGTCACGACTTGTCCACCCCTGATCACCGGCCGGTTGAGATCATCGATTTCCGCGCCGGGCCGACGCGGTTCCGCCGTCGTCGCGCCGCCCTCGGACACCCCCAGCTCGACCTGGAGTCGCCGTACGCACCGGCATGACGGGCGATGCTACCACCTCGCGTGGGACCGTCCTCGGTACGCGACTGTGAGCGGGCGAGTCGATACGGAAAGTCATGATCAGGTAACATATCGCACTGATTGGGACATCAATCGGTACGCACCGTCACCGCCGGGGTCAGAACAGCGCGAGCGGGTCGACCTGGAGGCGTACCGGCTCGGTCGCCTTACGGGCGCTGCGCACCCCGGCCGCCGTGTGCAGCGCGCCGGCCATGTCGGCGGCCCGAGCCCTCGGCACGCGCACCAGCATCCGCTCCCGCTCGCCGTCGGCCGGCACCGGACCGAGCACTTCGGCCCCGTCGGGCAGCCGCGCCTGCGCCAACAGGTCAGCGACCGCGGCGGGCAGGCCCGTCACGCTGGCCATCCGCATCGCCGGCGGAAAGCCCAGCTCCCGCCGCTCGGCCAACTCCCGGGCCGCGAACCAGCCGGCGTCCCAGCGCAGCAGCGCCTGCACCGGCGCGAGCGCGCCGTCGGCGACCACCACCACCCGCCCCCCGTCGGACGCCGGCCGGGCCAGCGCCGCGGCGCCGCTCCAACGCCGCAACGCCTCCTCGCCGGCCCGCAGGTCGGCCCGGGTGAGCAACGCCCAGGTGTCCAGCAGCAGCACCGCGCCGTAGCCACCGGTCGCCACCGGCTCGGCCCCCGGGGTCGCGATCACCAGGCCAGCACCGCCGGGGACGTCGGCCAGCACCTCCTCGCGGCCGGAGGTGCGCACCGGCACCCCCGGGAAGGCCCGCCCCAGTTCCTCGGCGGTCCGCCGGGCACCGGTCACCGAGGCCCGCAGCCGCCGCCCGCCGCACTGCGGACAGGCGTACGCGGCGGCGATCCGGGCGCACCAGCGGCAGGCGGGCGACCCGCCGGCCGACGGCAACGCGAGCGGGCCGGCGCAGTGCGGGCAGCGGGCCGGGGTACGGCAGTCGGCGCAGGCCACCGAGGGCAGGTAGCCGCGCCGGGGCACCTGGACCAGGACCGGCGCGTCCGCGCGTAGGGCCTCCCGGGCGGCGGTCCAGGCCAGGCTGGGCAGCCGGGCGGTTGCCGCACCGGGATCGCGGGCCAGTTGCGGGTCGTCGCCGGTCGGCACGATCGCGGGGGTACGCGCCCGCAGCACCGCCCGGTCGGCGATCACCTCGCGGGCCCAGCCGGTCTCCACCAGCAACTGCGCCTCGGCGGTCCGGGCGTAGCCGCCGACCAGCGCGCCTGCCTCCGCCAACTGGGCCCGGGTCAGCAGCACCTCCCGGGCGTGCGGGTAGGGGGCTCGCGGCTCGGCGTGCAGATCGTCACCGTCGTCCCAGATGGCCACCAGTCCCAGCCGGTCGACCGGCGCGAACATGGCCGCCCGGGTGCCGATCACCACCGGGACGTCGCCACGACGGGCGGCCAGGAACGCGCGGTAGCGCCGCGCCGGCCCGAGGGCGGCCGACAGGCAGACGTGTCGGCCCGAGCCGAGCCGCGCGGTCAGCGCGGCGTCGAGCCGATCCAGGTCCCGCCCGTCGGCCACCACCACCAGCGCGCCCCGGCCGGCCGCCACCGTGGCGGCGACGGCGGTGGCGTAACGGGCCGCCCAGTCCTCCCCCGGCAACGCCGACCACACCGCACGGGGCGAGCGCCCGTCGGCAAGTGCCCGCAGCAGGGCCGGCCC
Source organism: Micromonospora sp. C51 (assembly GCF_018070435.1). NCBI lineage: Bacteria > Bacillati > Actinomycetota > Actinomycetes > Micromonosporales > Micromonosporaceae > Micromonospora > Micromonospora sp. C51. The sequence continues at coordinate 63,993 of NZ_JAGPXQ010000024.1, forward strand.
GGCCGGGTAGTCGCGCCACCCCTCAGGCTCCGGCACCGGCAGGCCAACAACCCCATCCACTGCCTCCGCCGCCGGCCGAGCCGGTGCCGTCGGTGCTTCCGGGTGGGGCGATCCCGGCGCGGCCGCCGGGCTGTCCTGTGCCGCCGGAACTGCCGGTGCCTCGTCGGCCGGCCGGACCTCGGCGGTGGTCTCCTTCTCCACCCGGGCGTGCCGGGGTGGGACCGCCAGCCGCAGCACGTCGGCCAGGCTGCCGGCGTACCGGTCGGCGACGACCCGGGCCAGGCGGGCCACCTCCGGGGCGAGCACCGGCACCGGGGAGACGACCTTGTCGAGGTACGCGAGCCGGGGGTGCTCGGATCGTTCGGTCCGCTCCAGCAGCCAGCCGTCGACCAGTTGGCCGGCGAAGCGCACCTTCACCCGTACCCCCGGCACGGCGTCGGCGGAGAGGGCCTGCGGAACCAGGTAGTCGAAGGGCCGGTCCAGGTGGGCCAGGGGCACATCGACGCAGACACGGGCGACCGGCGACCCGTCAGCGGGCCGCCGGTCGTCACGCCGGGTGGTTGTCAGGCTCCCGCGGCCGACTTGAGGTCGGCGGCGCGGTCGGTGGACTCCCAGGTCAGGTCGGGCAGCTCGCGGCCGAAGTGGCCGTAGGCGGCGGTCTGGGCGTAGATCGGCCGCAGCAGGTGCAGATCCCGGATGATGGCGGCGGGACGCAGGTCGAAGATCTCGGTGACCGCCTTCTCGATCGAGGCCACCGGCACGGTCTCGGTGCCGAAGGTCTCGATGAACAGGCTCACCGGATGCGCCTTGCCGATCGCGTACGCCACCTGCACCTCGCACCGCTCCGCGAGACCGGCGGCCACCACGTTCTTGGCCACCCACCGCATCGCGTACGCGGCCGAACGGTCGACCTTCGACGGGTCCTTGCCGGAGAAGGCCCCACCACCGTGCCGGGCGTAGCCACCGTAGGTGTCCACGATGATCTTCCGCCCGGTCAGGCCCGCGTCGCCCATCGGGCCACCGATCTCGAACCGGCCGGTCGGGTTGACCAGCAGCCGGTAGCCCTCGGTGTCCAGCTCCAGGCTCTCCAGTTCCGGGGCGATGACGTGGTCACGCACGTCCGGGGTGAGCAGCGACTCCAATGAGATGTCCGCGGCGTGCTGGCTGGACACCACCACCGTGTTCAGGCGTACCGGACGCAGGCCGTCGTACTCGATGGTGACCTGGGTCTTGCCGTCGGGGCGCAGGTAGGGCACCGTGCCGTCCTTGCGTACCACGGCGAGCCGGCGGGCCAGCCGGTGCGCGAGCGCGATCGGCAGCGGCATCAGCTCGGGCGTCTCCGAGCAGGCGAAGCCGAACATCATGCCCTGGTCACCGGCGCCCTGCGCGTCCAACGCGCTCTCCGACGTCCCGGTACGCAACTCGAACGCGTTGTCCACGCCCTGCGCGATGTCCGGCGACTGGGCACCGATGGAGACACTGACCCCACAGGACGCCCCGTCGAACCCCTTCTTCGACGAGTCGTAACCGATACCCAGGATCGTCTCGCGCACGATCGTCGGGATGTCGGCGTACGCCTTGGTCGTCACCTCACCGGCGACGTGCACCTGACCGGTGGTGATCAGGGTCTCCACGGCCACTCGGCTGTGCGGATCCTGCGTCAACAGGGCATCGAGGATGCCGTCACTGATCTGGTCGGCGATCTTGTCCGGGTGGCCTTCCGTGACCGATTCGGACGTGAAGAGGCGGCGTGTCACGGTACTCCTAAGTTCTTGGACGTCGTTCCGCGGCAGTGTAGTCACTAACCGTCGACGGCATCGTCCACGGTCGTCTTGCGTCCAACCGTCAGGAGGAGTCACCCGGCCAACCGGGCGACCACCAGGTCCCACACCCCGTCGGCGAGTTCCTCCTTGGACCGCTCGGGTATCCGGGTGACCGAGCCGTCCACGCTGATGACCGTGGCCGCGTTGGTCTCGGCGCCGAAGACCTTGTCCGGCCCGACCTCGTTGATGACGATGAGGTCGGCCCGCTTACGGGCCAGCTTGGCCCGCCCGTTGGCCTCGGCGTCGCCGGTCTCGGCGGCGAACACCACCAGCACCTGCTCCGGCCGACGACGCTGACCCAGCTCGGCGGCGATGTCCGGGTTGGTCACGAGTTCGATGATGGGTGCGGTGCCGTCGTCCGATTTCTTGATTTTGCCAGGCGCGTACGTCGCGGGTCGGAAATCGGCCGGAGCCGCCGCCATCACCACCACGTCGGCGTCCACCGCCGCCTTCAGGGTGGCCTCGCGCAGTTCCCCGGTGGTGCCCACGCGGATCAGGTCCGCGCCGGCCGGGTCGGGCAGGGTGACGTTGGCCGCGATCAGCGTGACCCGGGCACCCCGGGCGAGGGCGGCGCGGGCGAACGCGTAGCCCTGCTTGCCGGAGGAGCGGTTGCCCAGGAAGCGCACCGGGTCGAGCGGTTCCCGGGTGCCACCGGCGGTGACCACCACCCGACGGCCGGTCAGGTCGGCCGGCGCGTCGGCACCGCGAGCCAGGATGCGGCGAGCCACCGCGAAGATCTCCGTCGGCTCCGGCAACCGGCCCTTGCCGGTGTCGACACCGGTGAGTCGTCCCACGGCCGGCTCGACGACCCGGACGCCCCGGGCCCGCAGCGTCGCGACGTTGTCGACGGTGGCCGGGTGTTCCCACATCTCGGTGTGCATCGCCGGCGCCAGCAGCACCGGGCAGCGGGCGGTGAGCAGGGTGCTGCTGAGTAGATCATCGGCGAGGCCGTGGGCGGCGCGGGCCAGCAGGTCGGCGGTGGCGGGTGCGACCACCACCAAATCGGCCTGCTGGCCGAGGCGTACGTGCGGCACCTCGTGCACGTCGGACCAGACGTCCTCGGCGACCGGCTGCCCGGAGAGCGCCGCCCAGGTCGGCGCGCCGACGAAGCGCAACGCGGCTGCCGTCGGCACCACCCGCACCTGGTGGCCCGACTCAGTGAACAGGCGCAGCAACTCGCACGCCTTGTAGGCGGCGATCCCGCCGCCGACGCCGAGGATGATCCGGGCGCTCATCGACGGGCGGAGGCTTACGGCTGGTCGGTCGGCTCAGCGGTGAGCAGGCCCGCGTTGATCTCGCGCATCGCGATGGAGAGCGGCTTCTCCTGGGGAGTGGTCTCGACCAGCGGGCCGACGTACTCCAGCAGGCCCTCACCGAGCTGGCTGTAGTAGGCGTTGACCTGGCGGGCGCGCTTGGCCGCGAAGATGACCAGCGCGTACTTCGACGTCGTCTTTTCCAGGAGCTCGTCGATCGGCGGGTTGGTGATGCCTTCGGGGTTGGCGATGGATCCCACGGATAAACCTCTGCGTCTTTCGCACGGACCGCGCGTGAGCGCGGTGCCGGCGCTCAACCGCGCGGACGCGGCCGGGCCGGAGCCAGGAAGGAAGAACCGATGAATCCTACCAGTTGGTCCACGACCCGCTCGATGCGGTCGTGCGACACGCTGAGGTCGAAGGCCGTCACCACCGGCGCGCTGGGCAGTCGACCGGGCGGATGGAGCAGGACGAGTCGTGCCTCCGGCCAGCCCGCCCGGACCAGCAGCGCCCCGTCGAGGTCCAGCGCGAGCAGCACCGGCTGCCCGGCGGCGAGTCGGCGGCGCAGCGGGGCGGCCTCCGTGCCGCGCCGGTGAGTACCGAACCGACTCCACTCCAGCAGTTCGCCGGCGGCGAGCCTGCGGTCGAACTCCTCAGCCGTGACGAAGTGTCGGTGGACGCCGTCCAGTTCGTTGCCCCGGCGGGGCCGGGTGGTGACCGCGACCGGCGTCCACACTGACGGAGAACGCGCCCGGATCAGCTCGACGACACTCTCCCTGCCGGCACCGGATGGGCCAGCCAGGACAGTGAGCCGAGCCGCCGGGCGCGCCTCGTCATCCAAGCTCACTGCTTGTTTCTACCCGCAGTCGTGCTCAGTTGGCGGCGAACTCCCCAAGCAGGGCCTTGCGCTGCTGCTCGCCGAGGCCACGCAGGCGGCGGCTGTCGGCGATCTTGAGCTTCTCCATGATTTGAGTAGCCCGGATCTTGCCGATGCCCGGCATGGCCTGCAGCACAGCCGACACCTTGAGCTTGCCGACGACATCGTCGGACTCGGCCCGCTCAAGAACGGCTCCGAGGGTGGTCTTGCCCTGCTTGAGCTGCTCCTTCAGCTCGGCACGGGCTTTGCGGATCTCCGCAGCCTTTTCCAGCGCGGCTGCGCGCTGCTCGGGGGTCAGTGACGGGAGCGGCACCAGTTCTCCTCAGGTCCCTATCGCGACGGGCGGGACGCACCGCCGCATCTGTGAAACGTGGTGTCGCTGTGAACCAAGGGGTTCCCAGCGCGGGGAAAACTAGCGGTCAACGGAGCTTTCGGCAACGTGGGCGCGCAATGATCACCGCAAAGTGACCGAGCCATCAGTCAGTCAGGACATCGCCAGGACCGCCCGACACTCGGCCACGGCGCGGTCCGCGGCGGCCCGCAGCGCGTCCGGATCGGGCCCGGCGCCCAGCACCTCACGGGAGTACGCGGGCAGCACGGCGGGCAGCGCCGAGCCGAAGACGACCCGCAGATCCGCCGCCTTGGCACCCTGCGCTCCGAGCCCGGGGGCGAGCAGCGGCCCGTTCACCGCCGACAGGTCGCAGCCCGTCTCCCCGACCGTCGCGCCGATCACGGCACCGACGCTCCCGAGCGGCTCCGCACCCACGTTGAGCTGGGAAATCTCGTCGAGGATCGTTTGCGCGACGCTGCGGCCGTCGGCGCTGCGGGCGCGCTGCACCGAGGCGCCCTCGGGGTTGGAGGTGAGCGCCAGGACGAACACGCCACCGCCGTGCTCGGCGGCCAGCTCGAACATCGGGGCCAGCGAGCCGACCCCCAGGAAGGGGCTCGCGGTCACCGCATCGACATACATGGGGCTGGATGGATCAAGGTACGCCGACGCGTACGCGCGGACCGTCGAGCCGATGTCGCCGCGCTTCGCGTCGAGGAGAACGAGCGAGCCGAGATTTCGTAACTGTCGGATAGTTGACTCAAGGACCGCCACCCCTTGAGATCCGAATCGCTCGAAGAAGGCCGACTGGGGCTTGACCACCGCAACCCGGTCACCGAGCGCGTCCACGACGGTCCGGGCGAAGCGGTCGAGGCCGGCCACATCGTCGCCAAGGCCCCACCGGGCCAGCAACGCCGGGTGCGGGTCGATGCCCACGCAGAGCGGTCCGCGCTCGTCCATGGCCCGGTGCAGCCGGGCGCCGAAACTCTCCATGTCGTCAGTGCCTTCCTCTCGTCCTGGCCGGGTTCCACCCGTCCTCGCCTACTCAGCAGGCCCGGACCGGGGTGCCGCCGGGCTACTCCAATTCGCGATGCCTGCCGAACCCGCCTACTCAAATCCAGTCGAGGGTCGAGACTCGGCTACTCAGCCCGCCGCGACCGCTGCCGAGATACCCGACACCACGACGGCGAGGTCGGCGTCCGTGGTGACGTACGGCGGCATCGTGTAGACCAGATCCCGGAACGGACGCAGCCACACCCCCTGCGCCACGGCGGCGGCCGTGGCCGCGCCGAGATCCACCTCGTGGTCCAACTGGACCACGCCGATTCCGCCGAGCACCCGCACGTCCGTGACACCCGGTGCGCCGCGCAGCGGCTCCAGCCCCGATCGCAGACCCCGTTCCAGCCGCGCCACCTGCCCGGCCCAGTCACCGGCCCGCAGCAGGCCCAGCGACGCGTTGGCCACCGAGCAGGCGAGCGGGTTACCCATGAACGTCGGGCCGTGCGCGAGCACACCACCGGCCCGGATGCCCCGCGCGACCTCCGCCGTGCACAGCGCCGCGGCCAGGGTGAGATAGCCCCCGGTGAGCGCCTTGCCGACGCAGAGCACGTCCGGGGTGACCCCGGCATGCTCGGCGGCGAACATCGTCCCGGTACGGCCGAAACCGGTGGCGATCTCGTCGAAGATCAGCAGCACTCCGTGCGCCCGGGTCACCTCGCGCAGCACCCGCAGATAGTGCGGGTGGTGGAAACGCATCCCGCCGGCACCCTGCACCACCGGCTCCACGATCACTGCGGCCAGCTCGTGGGCGTGCCGCTCCACCGCGTCGATCAGCGCCGCCTCGTACGCCGGATCGGGCGGGTCGTCGAAGCCACCCGGCGGCATCGGGGCGAAGACCTGCCGCGGCAGCACGTCCCCCCAGAGGTGGTGCATGCCACCCTCCGGGTCGCAGACGCTCATCGGATGGAACGTGTCGCCGTGGTACCCGCCCCGCCAGGTGCCCAGCCGGTGCCGCTGCGGCCGACCGGTGGCCCGCTGGTACTGCAGGCACATCTTCACCGCGACCTCGACACTCACCGAACCCGAGTCGGCCAGGAACACGTGCTCCAGCCCGTGGGGCGTCACCTCGACCAGAGTGCGGGCCAGCTCCACGGCCGGCGCGTGGGTCAGTCCGCCGAACATGACGTGACTCATCCGGCCCAGCTGGTCGACCGCCGCCGCGTCCAGCACCGGATGCCGGTAGCCATGGATCGCGGCCCACCAGGAGGACATCCCGTCGACCAGCTCGCGGCCGTCGGCCAGCCGCAGCCGCACCCCCTCGGCGCTCTCCACCAGGTACGGCGCCACCGCTGGCGGCAGCGCGGCGTACGGATGCCACACGTGCGCCGCGTCGGCGGCGAGAACCTCCTCCGGCGTCATCGGTCCTCCTTGCGCCCCCTTTGCTCTGCTTCACCGGACGCACGGGTTCCGGGCCGGAACCGTTGCGTGGGGTGAAGCAGAGCAGCAAAGGGGGTGGTGAGTGGGTGGTGTTCGTCAGGCTCCGGTCGTGGCCGGGCGCACGGCGCCCGCAGCCGCGCGGGCGACGGCCCGGGGCAGCGCCGGGCCACGGTAGATGAACCCGGTGTAGAGCTGCACCAGGCTGGCACCGGCGTCGAACATCCGGGCCGCGTCGTCGGGATCCACGATGCCGCCCACCCCGATGACCGGCAGGCGCCCGCCCGTCTCGGCGTGCACGAAGGCGACCACCTGCCGCGCCCGGTCGGCCAGGGGACGGCCGGACAGCCCACCGGCCTCGCCGGAGCGTCCCCGGTCGGTCGGGGCCAACCCGTCCCGTCCGAGGGTCGTGTTCGTGGCGATCACTCCGGCGGCACCGCGAGCCAGGCACACCTCCAGCAACTCGGCGATGGCCGGCTCGGTGAGGTCGGGAGCGATCTTCACCAGCACCGGCTTCTCCCCCGCCAGTGCCCCTAACAGCGCGTCCAGGTGTTCCCGGTCCTGCAAGGCGCGCAGCCCGGGAGTGTTCGGTGAGGAGACGTTGACCGCGAAGTAGTCGCCGTGCTCGCGCAACGCGCGGTACGACTCGCGGTAGTCCTCCACCGCGTCCTCCAGCGCCGTCACCTTCGACTTGCCCAGCGAGATTCCCAGCGGTACGTCGAGCGGTCGCGGCAGCGCCGCCAGCCGGTCCGCCAGCGCCTGCGCCCCGGCGTTGTTGAAGCCCATTCTGTTGATCACGGCCTCGCTGTCGACCAGCCGGAACAGCCGGGGCCGCGGATTGCCTGGTTGGGGACGCGCCGTCACCGTGCCGACTTCGACGAAACCGAAGCCCAGTGCCGGCCACGCCGGCAGCGCCACCCCGTCCTTGTCCATCCCGGCGGCCAGGCCGACCGGGTTGGGGAATGACACCCCGAACACCGTGCGCGGCGCCGACACGGCGTACCGGGCCCGCAACGCCGCCAGCGCCACCGGCGTCCGGGACAACGCAGCCAACCGCCGCAGGGTGAACTCGTGCGCAGCCTCCGCGTCCCCACCCCCGACCCGGAACAACCCTCGTCGAACGGTCCGTTCGAAGATCACGCCACCCCTCCCCCACCGCACGGCACGGACCCGAAGCCCCGCACCACCTTGTTGATCATGAGGTTGGCGGCGATGTCGATCTTCTCTACTGCCGCCAACCTCATGATCAACGCGAGCCTGGCGGGTGGGGTGGGGTGGCGGGGGGTCACTGGGCGGACCGGAGGGAGGCGTGGAGGGCTTGGAGGGGGCGTACCTGCATGTCGCCGCGGATCCTCGCCTCGATGCCCATGACCGCGGCGGCGGCGCCGGGGACGGTGGTGACGCAGGGGATGTCGGCGGTGACCGCGGCGCTGCGGATCTCGTAACCGTCCGAGCGGGCGCTGGCACCGGAACCCTGCGGTGTGTTGATCACAAGGGCGACGTGGCCACCGAGGATCAACGACACCGCGTCGTCCTCGGAACCGGCCTCGTAGTGCTTCGGGACCTGCTCGCAGGCGATGCCGTGCCGGCGCAGCACCTCGGCGGTACCGCTGGTCGCGACGATGTCGAAGCCGAGATCGGCCAGCCGCTTGATCGGGAAGATCATGCCGCGCTTGTCGCGGTTGGCCACCGAGACGAAGATCCTGCCCTCGGTCGGCAGCGACCCGTACGCCGCCGACTGCGACTTGGCGAAGGCGTGCCCGAAGGCGGTGTCGATCCCCATCACCTCGCCTGTCGACTTCATCTCCGGACCGAGCAGCGAGTCCACCCCCTTGCCCGCCGGGGTACGGAACCGCTTGAACGGCAGCACCGCCTCCTTCACCGCGATCGGGGCGTCCGGCGGCAGCGAGCCACCGTCCCCGGTCCTCGGCAACATGCCCTCGGCGCGCAACTCGGCCAGGGTCGCGCCGAGCGCGATCCGGGCCGCCGCCTTCGCCAGCGGCACCGCCGTGGCCTTCGAGACGAACGGCACGGTACGCGAGGCGCGCGGGTTGGCCTCCAGCACGTACAGCGCGTCGTCCTTGAGCGCGTACTGCACGTTGAGCAGTCCGCGTACGCCGATGCCCCGCGCGATGGCCTCGGTGAACCGACGGACCTGGGCCACGTGCGAACTGGCCAGGGTGATCGGCGGCAGGGCGCAGGAGGAGTCGCCGGAGTGGATACCCGCCTCCTCGATGTGCTCCATGATCCCGCCGAGGTAGACCTCGCCGTCGGCGTCACAGAGCGCGTCCACGTCGATCTCGATGGCGTCGTCGAGGAACCGGTCGACCAGCACCGGATGGTTCGGCGAGATCTCCGTGGCCCGGCCGATGTAGTCGCGCAGCGTGGCGTCGTCGTAGACGATTTCCATGCCCCGCCCGCCGAGCACGTACGACGGCCGGACCAGCACCGGGTAGCCGATCTCGTCGGCGATCTCCTTCGCCTCCTCGTACGAGGTGGCGGTGCCGTGGTCCGGCGCGCGCAGGCCGGCCCGGGCCAGCAGCGACCCGAAGGCGCCGCGTTCCTCGGCCAGGTGGATCGACTCCGGTGAGGTACCCACCACCGGCACCCCGGCGTCCTTGAGCCGTTGGGCCAGTCCGAGCGGGGTCTGCCCACCCAACTGCACGATCACGCCGACCACGCCCGGCCCGCCGACGGCCCGGCCGGAGGAGTCCTCCGCGTGCCAGACCTCCAGCACGTCCTCGAAAGTCAGCGGCTCGAAGTAGAGCCGGTCGGCGGTGTCGTAGTCGGTGGAGACGGTCTCCGGATTGCAGTTGACCATGACGGTCTCGTAGGACCCCTTCAGGGCCATGACCGCGTGCACACAGGAGTAGTCGAACTCGATGCCCTGCCCGATCCGGTTCGGTCCGGAACCCAGGATCAGCACCTTGGGCCGCGCCGAGCCGGCCACCTCCGTCTCCTCGTCGTAAGAGGAGTAGTGGTACGGGGTGGTGGCCTCGAACTCGGCGGCGCAGGTGTCCACCGTCTTGTAGACCGGCCGGAGGCCGAGGCGGTGCCGCAGCGTACGGACCCCGTCCTCGGCGGCCAGTTCGGGACGCAGCGCGGCCAGCTGCCGGTCGGACAGGCCGGCCCGCTTCGCCCGACGCAGCAGTTCCGCGTCCAGCACCGGCGCTGCCACGATCTCCGCACGCAACTCGACCAGGGCGGCGATCTGGTCCAGGAACCACGGGTCGATGCCGCCGGAGGCGGCGCTGACCTCGGCGATCGAGGCACCGAGCCGCAACGCCCGCTCCACCGTGTAGAGCCGCCCGTCGTGCGGCATGCCCAGCGCGGCGAGAGAGTTCTCCCGGGTCGCCCCGACCGGGTCGGGCACGGTCCAGAAGCCGGCGGCCTTGGTCTCCATCGAGCGCATCGCCTTGTTCAGCGCCTCGGGGAAGTTGCGCCCGAGGCTCATCGCCTCGCCGACCGACTTCATGGTGGTGGTCAGCTCCGGGTCCGCGCCGGGGAACTTCTCGAACGCGAACCGGGGGATCTTCACCACCACGTAGTCAAGCGTCGGCTCGAACGCGGCCGGCGTCTTGCGGGTGATGTCGTTGGGGATCTCGTCGAGGGTGTAGCCGATGGCCAGCTTCGCGGCGATCTTCGCGATCGGGAAGCCGGTCGCCTTCGACGCCAGCGCCGACGAGCGGGACACCCGCGGGTTCATCTCGATCACGACGATGCGACCGTCGGCCGGGTTCACCGCGAACTGGATGTTGCAGCCACCGGTGTCCACGCCGACCTCGCGCAGCACCGCGATGCCCAGATCCCGCAGGTGCTGGTACTCCCGATCGGTCAAGGTCATGGCCGGTGCCACGGTCACGCTGTCACCGGTGTGCACACCCATCGGGTCGAGGTTCTCGATCGAGCAGACCACCACCACGTTGTCGTGCCGGTCCCGCATGAGTTCGAGTTCGTACTCCTTCCAGCCGAGCACGCTCTCCTCGATGAGCACCTCGTGCACCGGGCTGGCAGCCAGCCCGGCACCCGCGATGCGTTCCAGGTCGGCATCAGTGTGTGCCATGCCCGAACCGAGACCACCCATGGTGAACGACGGCCGGATCACCACCGGCAGGCCCAGCTCGGCCACCGTCTCGCGGACCTCGTCCATCGAGTGGCAGACCCGCGAACGCGGCACCAGGCTCGCCGGATCCTCGACGCCGAGGCGTACGCCGGCCTTCGCCACGATCTCCTTGAACAGCTGCCGGTCCTCGCCGCGCCGGATCGCGTCGATGTTCGCGCCGATCAGCTCGACGCCGTACTTCTCCAGCACCCCGGCCTCGTGCAACGCCACGGCGGTGTTCAGGGCGGTCTGCCCACCCAGGGTGGGCAGCACCGCGTCCGGACGCTCCTTGGCGATGACCAGCTCGACGAACTCCGGGGTGATCGGCTCGACGTAGGTGGCGTCGGCGAACTCCGGGTCGGTCATGATGGTGGCCGGGTTGGAGTTGACCAGGCTGACCCGGATCCCCTCGGCGCGCAGCACCCGGCACGCCTGAGTACCCGAGTAGTCGAACTCGCAGGCCTGTCCGATGACGATCGGTCCCGACCCGATAACCAGGATGTGCTTGAGATCGGTCCGCTTAGGCATTGGTACGCCCCCCACTGAGAGCCCGGCCGTCGATCAGCTCGGCGAAGCGGTCGAAGAGATAGTCCGCGTCGTGCGGGCCGGCCGCCGCCTCCGGGTGGTACTGAACGGTGAAGGCGGGCACGTCGCGCGCCCGCAGCCCCTCGACCACGTTGTCGTTGAGGCAGACGTGCGACACCTGGACGCCGCCGAACTCGGTCTCGATCACCTGGTCCGGCACCACCACGCCCGGCCGTGCCCCGGGCACCTGCACCGCGAAGCCGTGGTTGTGGCTGGTCACCTCGACCTTGCCGGTGACCCGGTCGAGCACCGGCTGGTTGATGCCCCGGTGGCCGTAGCCGAGCTTGTAGGTGCCGAAGCCGAGCGCCCGGCCGAGGATCTGGCTGCCGAAGCAGATGCCGAACAGCGGCACCTCGCGGCGCAGCACCTCGCGGGCCAGCGCGACCGGCGCGTCGGCGGTCGCCGGGTCACCGGGGCCCGGTGAGAAGAAAACCGCGTCGGCACCGGTGGCCAGCAGATCCTCGATGGTCGAGTGGGCCGGCAGCACGTGGGTGGTCACGCCCCGCGCGGCGAGCCGGCGCGGCACGTTGCGCTTGATGCCCAGGTCCAGCGCGGCCACCGTGAACCGGTGCTCACCCTCGGCGTCGACCACGTACGGCGTCGCGGTGGTCACCTCGGCGGAGAGGTCCGCGCCGAGCATCTGCGGCGACTGGCGGACCCGTTCGAGCAGCGCCCGGGGGTCGTCCTCGACGCTGGAGACGCCAACCCTCATCGCGCCACGTTCGCGCAGGTGACGGGTCAGGGCCCGGGTGTCCACGCCGCTGATGCCGACCACGCCCTCGGTGGCCAGCCGGTCCTCCAGCCCGCCGGTGGCCCGCCAGTTGGAGCTGACCCGGGCCGGGTCACGCACCACGTAACCGGCCACCCAGATCCGGCGTGACTCGTCGTCGGAGGTGTTGACGCCGGTGTTACCGATGTGCGGAGCGGTCTGCACCACCACCTGACGGTGGTACGACGGGTCGGTCAGCGTCTCCTGGTAACCGGTCATCCCGGTGTTGAAGACCGCCTCCCCGAAGGTCTCCCCGACGCTGCCGTACGCCTCGCCGTGGAACGTGCGCCCGTCCTCCAGGACGAGAATCGCTGGACGCCTACGACTCACTTGACTGCCTTTCCGTCCAGGACCGTCGCCTCGCCACGCAGGAAGGTCGCCACGATGCGACCCGGCAGCGTCATCCGGGCGTACGGGGTGTTGCGACTACGGCTGGCCAGTTCCGCCGGCTCGATCACCCGACGGGCCGCCGGGTCGACCAGGGTGAGGGTGGCCGGCGTGCCGGGGGCCGGGGCGTGGCCGTGTTCGGTGAGCCCGGCGATCCGGGCCGGTGTACGGGACATCCGCTCGGCGATCAGGTCCCACTGCGGACCCAGCACGTCGAGCGCGATGGACAGCGCCGTCTCCAGCCCGAGCATGCCCGGCCGGGCGTACGCCCACTCGCACTCCTTGTCCTCCACCGCGTGCGGGGCGTGGTCCGTGGCGATGATGTCGATCACCCCGTCGACCAGCGCGGCCCGCAGCGCGGCGATGTCGGTGGCGGTACGCAGCGGCGGGTTGACCTTGAACACGGGGTCGTAGCTCTCGGCACGTGTGTCGGTGAGCAGCAGGTGATGCGGGGTCACCTCGGCGGTGACGCGTACCCCCCGGGCCTTGGCGTGGCGCAGCACCTCGACGCTGCCGGCGGTGGAGACGTGGCAGATGTGCAGCCGGCTGCCGACGTGCTCGGCCAGCAGCACGTCCCGCGCGATGATCGCCTCCTCGGCGACCGCCGGCCAACCGGTCAGGCCCAGCCGGGTGGAGACCTCGCCCTCGTGCATCTGTGCGCCCTCGGTGAGCCGGGGCTCCTCGGCGTGCTGGGCGATGATGCCGTCGAACGCCTTCACGTACTCCAGCGCACGGCGCATCAGCCGGGGGTCGGCGACACAGTGCCCGTCGTCGGAGAAGATCCGCACCCGGGCCGCCGACTCGGCCATCGCGCCGAGTTCGGCCAGCCGCTCGCCGGCCAGGCCGACGGTGACCGCGCCGATCGGCTGCACGTCGACCAGCCCGGCCTCGCGGCCGAGCCGCCACACCTGCTCGACCACTCCCGCGGTGTCGGCCACCGGCGAGGTGTTCGCCATCGCGCAGACCGCGGTGTAGCCGCCGAGCGCCGCTGCCCGGGAACCGGTCTCGACCGTCTCGGCGTCCTCCCGGCCGGGCTCGCGCAGGTGGGTGTGCAGGTCGACCAGGCCGGGCAGGGCGACCAGCCCGTCGGCGCCGATCACCGTGGCGTCCGGCGCGGACAGCCCCGCGCCGGTCTCGGCGACGACGCCGTCGCGGATCAGCAGGTCGGTCGGTGCGGCGCCGAGGACGCTGACGTTCCTGATCAGGTACGAGTTCACCGGTTGTTCCCCCCGAGCAGCAGGTAGAGGACGGCCATCCGGACGGAGACACCGTTGGCGACCTGTTCGACGATGGTGGAGCGGGGCGAGTCCGCGACCTCCGGCGTGATCTCCATGCCCCGGTTCATCGGGCCGGGATGCATGACGATGGCGTGCTCCGGCAGTCGGCCCATCCGCGGCCCGTCCAGGCCGTAGCGGCGGGCGTACTCGCGGGCGGACGGGAAGTACGAGTCGTTCATCCGCTCCCGCTGCACCCGCAGCATCATCACCACGTCCGACGAGGGCAGCACCGCGTCGAGGTCGTAGCAGACGTCGGTGCCCGGCGCGAGAGCGGCGGCGATGTCGACCGGGATGAGCGTGGGTGGCCCGACCAGGGTCACCTTGGCGCCGAGGGTGGACAGCAGCAGCACGTTGGAGCGGGCCACCCGGGAGTGCAGCACATCCCCGACCACCGCCACCGAGAGGCCGGCGAGGCGACCCAGCCGGGACCGCATCGTGTACGCGTCGAGCAGCGCCTGGGTGGGGTGCTCGTGGGTGCCGTCGCCGGCGTTGACCACCGAACCGTCGACCCAGTCGGCGAGGCGGTGCGGGGCCCCCGAGGCGGGGTGCCGGACCACCACCGCGTCGGCCCCCATCGCCTGCAGGGTCAGCGCGGTGTCCTTCAGGCTCTCGCCCTTGGCGACGCTGGAACCCTTCGCCGAGAAGTTGATCACGTCGGCGCTGAGCCGTTTGGCCGCCGCCTCGAACGAGATCCGGGTGCGGGTCGAGTCCTCGTAGAAGAGGTTCACCACGGTCCTACCCCGCAGCGCGGGCAGCTTCTTGACCTCGCGACCGGCCACCGCGGCCATCTCGGCGGCGGTGTCCAGGATCTGGGTGGCGGTGTCGGCGTCAAGGTCGGCGCCGGAGAGCAGGTGCCTGATCATCGGGCCTCCTCGCCGTAGAGCCGGACCTCGTCCGTGCCGTCGGTCTCGACCAGCGTCACCTTGACACTCTCGGCCAGGGCGGTAGGGATGTTCTTGCCGACGTAGTCGGCGCGGATCGGTAGCTGCCGGTGCCCCCGGTCGACCAGGACGGCGAGTTGCACCGAAGCGGGCCGCCCAAGGTCACCGAGCGCGTCGAGGGCCGCCCGGACGGTCCGGCCGGAGAAGAGGACATCATCGACGAGGACCACCCGCTTGCCGTCGATACCACCGGCCGGCAGCTGGGTGGGGCCGACCGCCCGGGTGGCGTTCCGACGCAGGTCGTCGCGGTAGAGAGTGATGTCGAGCACGCCGACCGGCACGGAAATGCCCTCGAAGGCGCTGATCCGGGCAGCGAGCCGGCGGGCGAGGGGGGCACCCCGGGTGGGGATACCGAGCAGCACGGTGTCAGCCGCGCCCTGGGTCTTCTCGAGGATCTGGTGAGCGATGCGGTCGACCACGCGTTGCAGGTCGGCGCTGGTCAAAATCACCTTCACCGAGGGTTGTCGCGGCGGCGACGACGGGGCAGCCGATGGGTAGGCCACGGCGGACCTCCTTCCCCGCCTCACGGGACGGGTCGTTAAAGGACGTCGGATCCTGCCGGCCGGCCGGGAGTGGCCGGCGCAGGGGCTTCGGCAACGTTACCAGTGGTCGTCGCCGCCTCGACGCGCGGGCACCAGCTACGACGGCGTCACCCGTCGCCGTTGGCTGACTGGCCAGTCAGCCAGGCGAAACGGGACAACTTACCCGGGGTACACAACGGGAAGATCGCGACCACTTGACCACGTGTACGAATCCCCGTACCGTCACGCTCCGTAGCGAATCGCTGGGAGAACCCGAGCAGCACTGGGAGTGTCCGAATGCCCTCTGAATACGCCAAGTCTCTGGGCGCCCGCCTGCGCTCCATCCGCCAGCAGCAGGGCCTGTCCCTGCAGGGGGTGGAGGAGAAGTCGAACGGGCGTTGGAAGGCGGTCGTGGTCGGCTCGTACGAGCGCGGCGACCGGGCCGTCACGGTGTCCCGTCTGGCCGAGTTGGCCGAGTTCTACCGCGTGCCGGTCTCGGAGTTGCTGCCCGACGGCAGCGGGGTACGACACGAACCCACCAGCAAGATCGTTCTGGACCTGGAGCGCCTCTACGACGAGGCCAGCGAGGATCTCGCCTACGTGGCCCGCTACGCGCGCGCCATCCAGCAGCAGCGCGGTGACTACAACGGCCGGGTGCTGTCGATCCGCGCCGACGACCTGCGCGCCCTCGCGATCGTCTACGACGCCTCGCCGTCCGGCCTGATCGAGCGGCTGACCGAGCACGGCGTACTGGTCGCCGACCCCCGGGCGTTCTTCGCCTCCTGAGATTCGACCACGCAAAAGGGCCCGTGCCGTCCGGCACGGGCCCTTTTGTCGTTTCCGTCGCTGGTGCGCGACGCCCATCGGCGGCGTCCGCCCACCTCAACGGGTGGCGTACTCGGCGATCCGGCCGAGCAGACCGTTGAGGAAGCGGGGCGAGTCGTCGGTCGACATCTGCCGGGCCAGCTCGACCGCCTCGCTGATCGCCACCGCGTCATCGATCTCGTCGAGATACAACAGTTCGTAGACTGCGATCCGGGCCAGGTTGCGGTCGACCACCGGCATCCGGTCCAGCGTCCAGCCCTCGGCGTAGCTGGAGATCAGCTCGTCGATCCGGTCCAGGTGCCCGGCCACCCCCTCGACCAGGCCGACCGCGTAGCCGAGGTGGTCGGGGCGCGGCTTCTCGATCCGCTCGACATAGCCGGCCAGCACCTCGACCGGCGGACGATCACGCAGGTCGGCCTCGAAGAGCACGTCCAACGCCCGCTTGCGCGCCTTGCGACGCGCCGGCATCTGCTGCTTCGGACCCTCGGACATCAGGCGCGGCCGAGGTAACGGCCGTCGCGAGTGTCGACCTTGATCTTCTCGCCGGTGGTGACGAAGAGCGGCACCTGCACGGTCGCACCCGTCTCCACCGTCGCCGGCTTGTTGCCGCCGGTGGACCGGTCGCCCTGCAGGCCCGGCTCCGTGTAGGTGACCTCCAGCACGACCGAGGTCGGCAGCTCGACGTAGAGCGGCACGCCCTCGTGGGTGGCCACGATCGCCTCGGCTTCGGGCAGCAGGTAGTTGGCTGCCTCGCCGACCGTCCCGCCCATCACCGTGATCTGGTCGAACGTCTCCATGTCCATGAAGACGTAGTCCTCGCCGTCGGCGTAGAGGTACTGCATCGTGCGCTTGTCGACGGTCGCGGTCTCAACCTTGGTGCCCGCGTTGAAGGTCTTGTCGACCACCTTGCCGGAGAGCACGTTCTTCAGCGTGGTACGCACAAACGCACCACCCTTACCGGGCTTGACGTGCTGGAACTCGACGACGGACCAGAGCTCTCCGTCGAGGTTGAGTACCAGGCCGTTCTTCAGGTCGTTGGTGGTGGCCATTTCCTGCCTTGATCATCATTTGGCGGACAGACCTGGCAAGTCTACTAGCCGTCTCGCGACCCGCCGACCGCCGTCGGCCGCCCGCCAAGGTCCACCGCCGGTCGGGCGGCCCAGCGCGACTCGGCGTGCCAGCAGGCGGCACCCTGAACCCGCCCATCCGGCACTGTCAGTGACACTCCGCCCCGCCCCCGACGTACCTACCCGCTCCCTTTGCTCTGCTTCAATCCACGCAACAGTCACATTCGGTGGCGATAACACCGCGCGCCGCTGCCAACATGGTCGCGAAAAATGCTGGTCGGCCGCTAGTGCGTGGGTTGAAGCAGAGCAAAGGATGGGAAGGGTGGTGGGGCGGGGGCGGTGGCTGCTCACTGAGGGTAGATGTCACCAGACGTAGTTGCCGCGTGAATGAAGAGCAGCCGAGCCGTCAGGCGCCCTGGTCGCGGCGGTTGGCCAGGTGGTGCAGGGCGAGGCGGTAGCCGTCGACACCGAGCCCGCAGATCACGCCGGTCGCCACCGCCGAGACGACGGAGTGGTGCCGGAACTCCTCCCGGGCGTGGATGTTGGAGATGTGCACCTCCACCAGCGGCCCACGCAGCATCGCGCAGGCGTCCCGCACCGCGATCGAGTAATGCGACCAGGCCGCCGGGTTGAGCACCACGGCGGCGCCCTCGTCGGCGGCGGTGTGCAGCCAGCCGAGCAACTCATGCTCGGCGTCGGTCTGCCGCACGACGACGTCGAGGCCCAGGTCCCGCCCGGTGGTCTCGCAGAGTTTCACCAGGTCGGCGTAGCTGGTCACCCCGTAGACGTCGACCTGGCGGGTGCCCAGCCGGCCCAGGTTCGGCCCGTTGAGCACGTACACCCGCATGGTCATCGGGACACCGCGGCGTAGGCGGTGTGCAGCAGGTCGTCGTCCGGACCGTCGAGGATTGCCGGTCGGGCCAGCCCGTCGAGCACCACGAAGCGCAGCCGGCTGCCCCGGGCCTTCTTGTCGACCCGCATGGTGGCCAGCAGGCGGGGCCACGCGTCGGCGGCGTACCCCGTCGGCAGATCGAGCGCCGTCAGCACCGCCCGGTGCCGCGACGCGGTGGCCGCGTCCAACCGGCCGGCGAGGCGGGCCAGCTCGGCGGCGTACAGCAGGCCGACCGACACCGCGTGACCGTGCCGCCAGCGGTAACCCTCGACCTTCTCGATCGCGTGGGCCAGTGTGTGCCCGTAGTTGAGCACCTCCCGTACGCCCGACTCACGCAGGTCTCCCGCGACCACGTCGGCCTTGACCCGGATGGCCCGCTCGATCAGCTCCCGGGTGACCGGCCCGGCCGGATCGGTCGCGGCGGCCGGGTCGTCCTCGATCAGGTCGAGGATGACCGGATCGGCGATGAACCCGCACTTGACCACCTCGGCCAAACCGGCGGCCAGGTCGGCCGGCGGGAGGCTGTCCAGCGTGGCCAGGTCGGCCAGCACGCCGACCGGCGGGTGGAAGGCACCCACGAGGTTCTTGCCGGCGGCGGTGTTGATCCCGGTCTTGCCACCCACCGCCGCGTCGACCATGCCGAGCAACGAGGTGGCCACCGGCACCCACCGCACCCCGCGCAGCCAGCACGCCGCCACGAACCCGGCCAGGTCGGTGACCGCGCCGCCACCGATGCCGACCACCGCGTCGGTACGGGTGAAGCCCGCCTCGCCGAGCCGCTCCCAGCACTGCGCCGCCACATCGACGTGCTTGCTGGCCTCGGCGTCGGGCACCTCGATCGGCAGGGGGGTCACGCCGGCCGCCGCCAGGCCGACACCGACCGCGTCGGCCAACTCCTTCAGGGGCGGCGCATACAGCACCGCGGCCTGAGTGGCATCGGGCAGCAGGCCAGGCAGCGCGTCGAGCAGGTCGCGGCCGACCAGCACGTCGTACGGCCGTTCGCCACCGACCGGGATCCGGGTCACCTCGTCCATCGCCGGGAGCCTAGCCCACCCACCGCCGATCCGACCCGCGCCGCCACCGGCTGCCCGAGGGTTGGAACAACGTTTAGCGGAACGCGTAACGGGCACGGGGCAGCCGGGAGCCACCTGTGAGAGGGAGTCCACATGAACGGGCGGACGATCGACGGTGCCGACATCCGGCTGCCCGCCACCATCCTCGGCTTCGGGCTCGGCGGTTTCGTCGACGGCATCCTGCTGCACCAGGTCTTCCAGTGGCACCACATGCTCAGCAGCACCGGCAGCGACAACATCGGCGTACGCGAGTACCCGGTGGACACCGTCGCCGGGCTGGAGATGAACACCGTCTGGGACGGCCTGTTCCACGTGGTGGCCTGGGTGGCCGTACTGACCGGACTCGCGCTGCTGTACTCGCGGGTGACCCGCTCCCGGGGCCGGTTGTGGCGCTCGCCCATGCTGTGGGGCTGGGCGTTGATCGGCTGGGGTCTGTTCAACCTGATCGAAGGCATCATCGACCACCACATCCTGGGCATCCACCACGTCCGTGCCGGCGAGCACCAACTCTGGTGGGACCTCGGCTTCCTCGCGCTGGGCGTGGTACTGATCGTCGTCGGCTGGCTCGTGCAACGCCGCGCCACCGCCGTGGACGCCGGTGCCGCCCAGCGGCGGACACCGACCCGAGGCCGACGGAGTTGAGCCCACCGCTGGTGGTGAGCCCGGCGCTGGCCGCGGCGCACGGCACCGAACACGCCACCACCGTCGGTCCGGCATTGCTCGTACCGCTGCTGGCCGGCTGGCTCTACCTGGCCGCCGCACTGCGGCAACGCGCCCCCGACCGGGCCGGTTGGAGCCACTGGCGTACGGCCGCCTTCGCCGTCGGATGCGCCCTGCTCGCCAGCGCCCTGCTGATGCCGGCGGACGACTTCGCCGCACACATGTGGCGGCATCTCCTGCTCGGCATGCTGGCGCCGCTGGGGCTGGTGCTCGGCGCTCCCGGCATCCTGGCCCTGCGCTGCCTCGACCGGCGGACCGGGCGTGCGGCACTGCGGATGGTGAGCCAGCCGGCGCTGCGACCGTTGACCCACCCGGTTGCCGGGCTGCTGCTCACCGCCGGCGGGCTGTGGCTGCTCTACCTCACTCCGCTGTACCGGGCCACCCTCGCCAACGCGGCGCTGCACGACCTGGTGAACCTGCACTTTCTGCTCAGCGGGCTGCTGTTCACCTGGTCGATCGCCGGCCCGGAACCCTACCCGCACCGGGCCCGGGTGTCGGTCCGGCTGGTGGTGCTCGGCGCGGCCGTGGTCGCCCACGCCAGCCTCGCCCAACTGATGTACGCGGGCCTGCTGGTCGACGTGCCGGCAACACTGGCGGAACTGCGGGCCGGCGCGACGGTGATGTACTACGGCGGCGACCTCGCCGAGATCCTGCTCGCCCTCGCCCTGCTGACCACCTGGCGTCCCCGACCGCGACGCCGCCGGACGGTCGGCACCGCCGTCATCGCCGGGTCCTGACCCCGGGTGAGTCCTACGCCACCGGCCGACGCCGCCAGAACCGGGCGCTACGGCTTCAGCAGGGCGACGATCTCGGCGACGATCTCCTCGGGGGTACGGCCGTCGGTGACCACGGTGGCGGTGGCGACCTCGGCGTACAACGGCCGGCGCTGGTCCATCAGATGCTTGAGAGTGGCCCGGGGGTTGATCGCCAGCAGCGGCCGGCCGGCGCCGAGGCCGACCCGTTTGACCGCGTCGGGCAACTCGACGGAGAGGTGCACCACCCGGTGACCGACAAGTGCGGCCCGGTTCTCCTCGGCCAGCACCGCGCCGCCGCCGAGGGCGAGCACCCCGGAGCAGGAGGCCAGCGCCGCGGCCAGCGCCGCCCGTTCGAGGGTACGGAAGTGCGCCTCCCCCTCGTCGACGAAGATCTCCGGGATCGGCTTGCCCGCCAGGCGCTCGATGTCGGTGTCGGTGTCGCGGAACTCGACGCCGAGCGCTTCCGCCAGGCCCTGCCCGACAGTGGTCTTGCCCGAGCCGGGCGCGCCGACCAGCACGCAGACCGGCCGGGTCGGACCGGTCACCGGATCACCAACGCGTCGAGGTAACCGGCCAGGTTACGGCGCATCTCGGCGACCGAGTCACCGCCGAACTTCTCCACCGCCGCCTCCGCCAGCACCAGCGCCACCATCGCCTCGGCGACCACGGCGGCGGCCGGCACCGCGCAGACGTCGGAGCGCTGGTTGATGGCGGTGGCCGGCTCACCGGTGGTGACGTCCACCGTGGCCAGCGCCCGGTTCAACGAGGAGATCGGCTTCATCGCCGCCTTCACCCGCAGCGGCTCACCTGTGGTGATGCCGCCCTCCAGGCCGCCGGCCCGGTCGGTGACCCGCCGCACGCCGGTGGCGGTGGGCATGATCTCGTCGTGCGCCTCGGAACCCCGGGACCGGGCCTGCTGCCAGCCGTCGCCGATCTCCACACCCTTGATCGCCTGAATCGACATCAACGCGGTGGCCAGCCGGGCGTCGAGCTTGCGGTCCCACTGCACGTGGCTGCCCAGACCCGGCGGTACGCCGTACGCCAGCACCTCGACCACGCCGCCGAGGGTGTCGGCGGCCTTCTTCGCGGCGTCGACCTCGGCGACCATCCGGGCACTGGCCTCCGGGTCGAGGCAGCGCAGCGGGTCGGCGTCGATCCGCTCGGCGTCCTCCGGGCGGGGCCGCAGCCCCGGCTTGACGGCGACCGGGCCCAGCTCCACCACGTGCGAGACGATCTCGATGCCGAGCGCCTGCCGCACCAACGCCTTGGCCACCGTGCCGACGGCGACCCGGGCGGCGGTCTCCCGCGCGCTGGCCCGCTCCAGGATCGGCCGGGCGTCGGTGTGGCCGTACTTCTGCATGCCGGCCAGGTCGGCGTGGCCGGGGCGGGGCCGGGTCAGCGGCGCGTTGCGGGCCTGCCGGGCCAACTCGTCGGGGTCGACCGGGTCGGCGGCCATCACGGTGCGCCACTTGGGCCACTCGGAGTTGCCGACCCGGATGGCGACCGGGCTGCCCAGGGTCACCCCGTGCCGCAGGCCGCCGACGATCTCGATCTCGTCCTGCTCGAACGACATCCGGGCGCCCCGGCCGTAGCCGAGCCGGCGGCGGGCCAGCTCTCCGGCGATCTCGGTGGAGGTCACCTCGACACCGGCCGGCACCCCCTCCAGCAACGCGACGAGAGCGGGTCCGTGCGATTCCCCTGCGGTCAACCAGCGCAACACAGCCCTGAGTCTGTCACGCCCGGTGTCCGCCGCCCCGCGCCGCCCGCCGCGTCCCGCCCTACGGACGCGCCGGCCGCGACCCGGGGCGGGCGGCGGAGCGGGCGGTCAGATGCCTCGACCGCGTCGGTGCAGGGTGCGCAGCACCGTGTCGGCGCGGACCACCCGCCCGGCCACCGCCAGGGCCAGATAGGCACGGGGTTCGCGCGGGTTGCGCCGGATGGTCCGCCGGGCCCAGCGCACCGCGCCCCGGGAGTCTCCCGACGCGGCGCGGGCGAAGGCGATCTGCCCGGTGACCCGGGCCTGCCCCGCCGGTTGGCTGGCGAACTCGGGGTAGCGGTCCAGCAGCCACTGCAACGCCTCGGAGATGGTGTCCCACCGCTGGGCGAAGTACGACCGTTTGTGCCAGCGCACCACCACGTACGGGGTGCGCAGGTTGACCAGCGGGGCGCTGCGGGCGGCCCGGAGCAGGAACTCGTAGTCCTCGGCGTAGCTGCCCGGGATCTCCTCGTCGACGAGCCCGAACCCGTCCCGCAACGCCGCCGCCCGGATGACGAAGGTCGACGGGTGCAGCTCGGTCATCCGGTCACGCAGCAGGTCGGCCAGGCTGATCGAGTCGCGGTCCAGCACCCGCTCAACGGTGTGCCCGTCGTAGCTGACCCGGATGCCGCAGCTGACGAACTCGGCGCCGGGCACCTCGGCCAGCGCCTCGGCCTGGGCGCGCAGCTTGCCGGGCAACCACTCGTCGTCGTCGTCGCAGAAGGCGACCAGCTCACCGTTGGCCGCCAGGGTGCCGGTGTTGCGGGCGCCGGCCAGGCCCGGCGTGCGGGCGTTGGTGATCACCCGCACCGTCCGGTCCGGCGCGGACAGCTCCGCCAGCGTCGGGTCCGGTTCGGACTGGTCGTAGACGACGACCACCTCGACCGGCCCCGGGTAGTCCTGGCCGACGATGGCCCGTACCGCGGCCCGCAGCAGCTCCGGCCGGTCGCGGGTGGGCACCACGGCGCTCACACTGGGGTACGCGGTCACTGCTTCCGCCTTCCGTTCGGGCCGGGTCCACCCCACGGCCGCCACCAGGGTCGATGGTGCCGCTGCGCGGCGGCCACCAGGTCCTCCACGATCACTCCCACCCGTCGCACCGCCGCACGCCGACCGTCGGCCGCCCCGGCGTCCACCTCGACGGTGAACCGCGAGCGGTCGGCGAGCCCGGTGGCCAGCGTGGCGAGCAACTCCTGCCGGGACTCGCAGAGCGCCACCAGGCCGGCCGCGCCGAGCCGGCGGGCGAACAACAGCTGGTGGTCGTCGACATGCTCGCCCCGGTTCGGATCGCGGGGCACCACGATCGGCAGGTGCCCGTGCCGGCGGGCCTCCAGGATGGTGGCTGGTCCACCGTGGCAGACCACCAGGTCGGCCCGGGCCATCGCCGCCTGCAACTCGGCGTGGCCGAGGAATGGCACCGCGTCGCGCAGGTCATCCGCCCGGGTATGGCCGTGTTGGACGGTCAACACCACCGCGCCGCCGATCGTGCGGTGCCACTCGGTCAGCCAGCCGACCAACCGGTCGAACGGATGCTTGTCGGTGCCGACCGCCACCAGCAGCCGCGGCCGGCCGTCGGTGCGCGGCTCGCGCGGCTCCGGCACACGTACCGTCGGCTCCTCGGGGGCCGGGCGAGGCCGCACCGGCGCGGCCCGGTGCCCGTCGCCGGGCGCGTCGCCGCTCACAGCAGCGTCCCCACGACGGTGGCCTCCGGGTACTGGCGGCGCTGCTCCTCCCACTGCACGAGCATCGCCGACAGGAACGGGCGACACAGCCGGGCGGTAAGCGTCGGTGTGTCGATCCGGTCGTAGACCTCGATGTAGACGGTCGGGATGCGGCGCAGCCGGGCCAGCACGACGAACGGCACCGCCACACCCGCGCCGGTGGTGACCACCGCGGCGACCCGTCGCCGCCGCAGCACCCGGCCGGCCAGCCACGCGTTGCGCAGCAGGTTGCCCAGGTGGCGGGTGGTGGGATGGTACGCCGGAACGACGTCCTCCCCGGCCAGCAGCGACAGCGCCTCGGGCGTGTCGAAGGTGACCCAGCAGCGCCGCCAGGTCTCGTACCAGGGCCGCAGGGCGAGCAGCTGTGCCAGGTGCCCTCCGCTCGACCCGACCAGCAGCAGCACCGGCTGCTGGTCGGCTCCCATGTTGGTGTTGTCCACGTGACTCCCCACAAGTCCGCTTGACGTGTCGGTCAGCTGTGTCGGTTATGGATGGTGTCCAGCAGGGCGGGATGCAGCGCCGGGTTCCAGCCGGCACCGGCGTCGGCCAGCCGCCAGGTCCGCAGCCACATCTCCACCAGGTAGGCGTCGGCGACCAGCCGCCGCCGGGCCCGGTCGAGCCCCAGCGCGTCGCCGTGCCGGTCCAGCCAGGTGTCGACCTGCCGGGCCGCCTCGGCGGCCGGTTCACCGCGCGCCACCAGCGAACGCTGGAACGCGTCGTGGGCCAGGTCGAAGCCGACGGGTACCTCCGGCCCGCTGTGCTCCCAGTCCCAGGCGATGAGTTCCCCCTCGTGCCGGCCGAGGTTCCACGGCACCCAGTCGCCGTGCCAGTGGCCGAACTCGACGGCGATGTCACCGTGCCGGCGGGCCAGGTCGGCGACGGCGGCCGACGCACGGTCGCCGACGGTGTCGGCGGCGCGCCGCGCCTGCCCGGTCAGCCGGGCCAGGAACGGTGAGCCGGCCAGCGGCCGGGCCGGCGCCGGTGGGCCGCCGCGCCGGGCCACCGCGAGCAGCGCCGCCAGGTCTGGCGGCGTGTCGACGGACAGCCCACGGATCCGCGCCGGCAGTGGCTCGACCACCGCCACCGCCTGCCCGCCCCAGGCGAACTCGGTGAGCAGGCGGGTGGTGCCGGGATGTCCGGCCGTCCCGGCCAGCCCGGCGACCTCCCGTAGCGCCGCGGCCTCGGCGGTGACAAGCGCCCGCGTGGCCTCGTTCCAGCCGATCTTCGCGTACCCGCGCGGTTCGCCCCGGCCGTCGAACAGTTGCAGCGTCGGCTTGTGGTTCGGGTCCGGCGGACGTACCCCGCAGGCGGCGTGCACCGGTGTGCCGAGTTCGGCACCGACCCGCGCGGCCAGCAGCACCTCCGCCGGGTCGAGCCCGACCGGTAGCGCCACGGTCAGCACCGGAAAGGGCGCCCGGTCCACCGCGCCGGCCCGCGCCGCCAGGCCGAGCACCGCCCGCGCCGCCCGCAGCTTCGCCGGGCGCAGGGCGTTGTACGACAGCAGCGCCGCCGCCGCGACCCGGGGGGAGCCCAACGGCAGCAGGAAGCGGGCCCGAGCCACCGACGGCACCACCGCGTACCGGGCCACGACGGTGTGCCCGGCCGGCGGCTCTGCGTCCACGGTCACCGCGACCCGGGCGTCGGAGAAGACCGCCCGGGTGACCCAGCCCAACCCGTCGTCCCGGCTGCGGGGGTCGCCCGTGGTGGTGGCCGAGGCGGTCACGCGACCCGGTCCGGCCAGTCGAGCCGCAGTCCCAGCCGCTGCCGCAACGCCTCGTTGTGCGGGCGGTAGTACGCGGTCAGCTCAGCGCGCAGCGCCGGCTCCAGGGGTGCGGACCGCCGGTCGTTGTAGACCTTGAAGTTCGGCAGGTCGAACGGGGGGAGGCCGAGGAAGTCCAGGGTGCGCCGGTAGGTCGTCCGGGCGTCGCGGTACAACTCCTCGCTGGGCAGGAAGAGGATCTGGCTACGGTCGAAGCGCTCCAGCCACGGTTGCAGATGCTCCAGGTACCGGCCCCGCGCCCGGTAGGTGTACCAGTCGTAGGGCTCGCTGAAATAGTTCGGTTCGGCGATCAGCCGGTCCCGCTCCCCTGCCGTGCGCTCCGCCTCGGCGGCCAGTGCGGCGGCGAAGTCGAGCGGCTCCACGCCGTTGGTCCGCCGCTCCTTCCAGTGTGAGTAGGCCCGTTCCACCGGGTCGCGCAGCAGCACGATCAGCCGCACCGAGGGCATCAGCGCGGACACCCGCTCGGCGGCCAGCGGGTGGAACATGTAGAGCGGGGCGGCCTCACCGACGCGAACCGGACCGCCGTGGCGGTGCTCCAGCGTCTCCCGCTGCCGCAGGGTCGGGAAATGCGAGCGGTACCACGCCTCGCCGCGGTGCCAGTGCTCCTCGAAGTAGTGCGAGGACTTCGTGTTCCAGGCGGGAAAGAGCCGGGGCACCAGCGGATGCTGGATCAGGTAGTTCCACAGCGAGGTGGTGCCGCCGCGCTTGGTGCCGATGATGAGGAAGTCCGGCAACGGCCGGCGGTCGCTGGTGCGTACCCCGTAGTCGACGAGGCTTTCCCGTACCCGGTTCGTCACCTGGATCGGCACCAACTGCTTCACCCGGTCGCGAATGGACGACACGACGAACTCACCTGCCCTTCGATGTCCGTGGCGGGTCGCCGGCCGGCGACCCGCCCCCGATCTGCACC